>NZ_JAOPWB010000193.1 GCF_025965855.1 Mycobacterium sp.
CTGGCGAGCGGCCGGGTTCGTCCCCCCGACTGCGCGCGGGTGACCGAGCTGCGCGCCATGGGCCTGCCGCCGCGGGGGCAGCGGGTGGGCGACTGGGTGGTCGATCCGCAGTGGTGGGCCGCACGGCGCGACCGCGCGACGGCGGCCGTGCGGAGCTGGGCGGACGAACACGACATCGCGGCGGGGATGCCGCTCGAGACGCTGCGGCAGCGCGTCGGGCTGCCCGCCGCGGAACTGGTGCCCAAGCTGCTGCAGGGCACCGGCCTCGAGGTGGCCGACGGGTTGGTCCGCTCGCCCGGCGCGAGCCTGCCGGCCCGCGTCGAGCAGGCCGTGCGCACGATCGAGGAGTGGCTGGCCGCCGACCCGTTTCGGGCACCGGAGGCCGACGAACTGGCCGACCTCAGGCTCGGTCCCCGTGAGCTGGCCGCGGCGGTGCGCGCCGGGCGGCTGAGCCGGATCGCCGACGGTGTCGTGCTGGGCCGCGACGCGCTGGATCGGGCGGCCGACGTGCTGGCGAAGCTGCCGCAGCCGTTCACCGTCAGCGAGGCCCGCCGCGCGCTGGGCACCACCCGGCGGGTCGCCGTGCCATTGCTCGAGCAGCTCGACGCCCGGCGCGTCACCAGGCGGGCCGGCGACGGCACCCGGACTGTCGTTTGAATCAGCCGCGAGTTAGTCGGCCACGGAACTCGTTGCGGCAGCGGCGGTTTCCGATGCCGCGAGCAAAACCAGTTCGAGTTGGGCGAGGTTGGCCGCCACCGTGATGAGTGGCTGCGCGGCCTCGACCGCGTTGTCTTGACAGGTCGCCTCGGCGCGCAATGCCCGCACGACTTCCCCGACCATCGGCGGCCGCCTTGCCGTGCCGCCGTGCCCCGAGACCTGCTCGGTTACGAATTCCAGGTGGGCTTCCAACACGGCCCGCGCCGCTGGGTAGGCGCCGGTCGGCGGCAGCGTCCTGATGTCGGCGATCATGTCCGCCGCGAGGCGCACCCAGGTGGCCCGGTTGGCCGCCTTCACCACCGGGGTCCGCAGGTCGGCCCCGCTGCCGGTCTCCGAAAGATAATGGCGCACAGCGTCATCGACCCTTCGGCTGCCCACCACCGCATCGTCGCTCAGGGCCGTGAGGTCGGCGTCAGTTCCCTCCGCGCCTCCCTCCGAACGACCGCGGGTGACACGCAGCACGGCCGCGTGAAGATAGCGCATGTCGACGTCGAGTGCGGCTTCGATCAGAGCGGACACCGCGGCCGTGGCGCCCCTGGGCCACAGCAGCAGCGACGCACCCATACCCACGGCGGCGCCCAACGCGATGTCCTCGACTCGCAGCAGGCCGACGCGCCAGCCGGTGGGGATCGTAAGGCTGAGGATGATCAGAAGATTCAACGCGCCGATGGCCTGAGCGGCGGTGAAGGAAACAAACCGCGGCAGGTAGGTCGACGCGAACACCGTGATCGGCACCAGCAGCCACTGCACCACCGGATCTACACCGACGGCGGCGACGAGGAGCCCGCCGAGGACGATACCCAGCGCGGTACCGACCACAGCCTGAACGACTCTGGTTCTCGTGGTGAGCGCGCTGCTGCTGAACACCAGCATCGTTCCCACCACGACCCAGAAGCCACGCTCGAAGACATGCAGATGAGTCACGGCGACGGCCAGGGCCAACCCGGCGCCCATGCGGAGGCCGTTGTGTGCCGCCACGGAACGGACGGCCAGGAATCCTGTGACAATCAAGGTGCCGGCGGCGGTCTCCGAGACCAGCCGGTCGGCGAATCCGGTGCGTGGCAGTTGTAGGCCGAGGGCCCGGGCCCACACCGGCCGGGCATCGGCCGCGGCGGCCGCGGCGATGACCCTGCCCGTCACTCCGATGGTTGTCGCGATCACTCGGCGCGCCAGCAGCCGCCGCCCGGCCGCAATGGCCGTCGCGTCGTCCGCAGCGCTGTCAATCTGAAGCACGCTCTCGCGGTAACTGCCACGCGCCAGCGACCGCAACCGGGGGAGTGCCGCGTCGAGGGCGGCGCGGTTCGCGGCGCGATGGTCCAGTTGGGAAGCATCGAGCAACCGAGCGCAGCACCGCAGGACATCGACGGCCGGCGGTTTCACCACACCCAGCGTCTCGCCTGTTTCGTCGTCGACCAAGTCGGCGACCAGTTGGAGAAGGTCGACGATTCGTACCAGCGCCCGGCTGCCTGCGCTAAGGCCGACCGGCCGGAAGCTGGCAGCCAGGAAGTTGGCCCGCAGCGCGTCCATTGCGGCGGTCACGTCCTCGGCCGAGCCGAAGCACTCGATCCGGTCGGCCAGCGCCGCGCACACTTGTGCGACGTGACGGCGCAGGGCGCCATGGTGCCGCGGGGGAAGGAAGAACAACGCCGCAGGCACGCATATCGCCACGGCCATCAGCCAACCCAGCAGCCGCTCGCCGATTGGCCCGACCGGTGTGCAGACCGGCCAAACGTAGAACAACAGGGTCGCACGTTGGCCGGCGGACATCGTCGAACTGAGCAAGGCGGCCAGCGTCACGGCCACGCCGAGGAAAAACATCAACGTGACCGCCAGCCAGCCAATGGGGGCAACCAAGGTGCCGACCGCGATCAAAACGATCCCGTTGACGGTCAGGCCGAGGTAGGCCACCGCGCGCTGCTGTCGGTTGCCCGGAAATTCGGTGACCACCAGCAGCCAAAAGGCGCCGAGCAACGCATACAGCGGTACCACTTTGCCGCCCACGACGAGGAAGGCGAACCCGGCCGTGAGTGGCACCATGATCGCCGCGCGCACGGCGCGGCGCAGCGCATCGCGCTCCGGATCCTTGTCGCGCAACGGCCGCAACGCTTGCCGGATCTGCGGGACCCGGATCAGCATGACTGGATGATAGAGCCGTCACCCTGCGACGGTCGCGTCGAGACTGCGAACAACGCGCACGGCCGCCGGATTCCCCAGCGGCACACAGCGATTGACGCTACAGCCGCTCCTTCACCGCGGCCGACAGCCGCGCCCCGTCGGCCTTTCCCGCCGCGATCGCGGTGGCCGCCTTCATCACCATCCCCATCTGCTTCATGCCCGGCCGCTCACCGATCTCCTCGGCGACCTGTGCGATCGCGGTATCGGCGACGTCGGCCAGCTCGGCCCCGGTGAGCGGCGTGGGCAGGTACTCGTCGATGATCCGCGCCTCGGCGTGCTCGTTGGCGGCGAGCTCACCGCGACCGTTTTGGGTGTAGATCTCGGCCGCCTCGCCGCGCTTCCGCGATTCCCTGGCCAGCACCTTGATGATGTCGTCGTCGGAGAGCTCGCGCGCCTGCTTGCCGGAGACCTCCTCGGTCTGGATCGCGGCCAACACCATGCGCAGGGTCGCGGTTCGCAACTTGTCCCTGGTCTTCATCGCCTGCGTCAGGTCGGCCCGCAGCCGGGATTTGAGTTCCGCCATGCCCGAGACGCTACGCGCCGGGGCGCCGGTCAAGATTGAGAAATGCCCGGACCGCCGACAGGATGGAGCCCATGACGAACGACGGGCCCGGCCGCCAAGCTGATTTCGAAGGCCTCGAAGGCCTCAAAGGCCTCAGCACACGGTGAACGCGCCGCCGCATGGTTATCCGGCTTTCCCCCCGCCCGGCCATTACGCGCCGGCCGGTTACCCGCCGCCGGGATATGGCCCCCCGCCGGGGTACGGCGCTGCGCCGCCCGGCTACGGCCCCCCACCGGGCTAC
>NZ_JAOPWB010000101.1 GCF_025965855.1 Mycobacterium sp.
CTTTTTGCTTCCACTTGCGGGCGCCATTCTTGACGAAGCCGAGCACCCCGGTGGTGGTCTCTCCGGAGACCAGTGGTGCGGCGGCCACCGAGGGCGCGGTGGGCTGCTTGGCTCCACCGATCCGGCGGCCGAACGCCCGGTTGTTCTGCTGCGGGCGGATCGCGACCGGCTTCCTGCCGTCTTCGCACTGGGCGAGCACCGGGTCGGCGCTGGTGAAATGGACGACTGCCATCGGATCCGGGTCCGGAATATCGGTGCGCGGCGGCCACTCCGCGACCAGGACCGAGGCGCGGATGTCGTGATCGTGGTGGCGCAGGAAGCCGGCGTCGAGATCGAACTGCTCGACGAGCTGTGCGAGCACCTTTTCACTCACCTGGGTCGCGGTGGATCCCGTAGCCTCCATCAGCTGCCTGGCCACGGAGGTTACGACGAGATCCAGGCTGCGCGGCAAGGACTCCTCCGATGGGGCACAGGTCCCAACTGGGCTTGGCCTTTTCGGGGGGCCCAATCAAGGCATATTTCGCGGTGGCTGCATTCGGCCCGGGGCAGGTTACGAATTGGTGGGAAGCGTAGCACCTCCGACCCGGCGCAGGCCCGCTCAAGCCTGGCCCCCAACCAGGACGGGAGACCACCGCAGTTGCCTGTCGCACGCTCGGCAAAACGTTGGCTCGCTCCGGCTGCAAAGACCTTGGCGCCACGCCTGTTCTGGCGGCGCAAATACGGCATCCTGCGACGGCTCGGCGAATCCCGACCGGACGTGCAACTGGTTGCGTCGCTGTGCGATCCCAACCGCGTCTGGCTGGACATCGGGGCCGACTTCGGCGAATTGACGATCGCGATGCTGCCGTCGTCGCGCTCGGTGATCGCCTTCCAACCTAGGCCGGCCCAGGCCCGCAGCTGGCGTCGACGTTCGACGCGGTCGGCGCCGCGGTCCGGCTGGAAGCCGTGGCGCTCTCGGACCAGCCGGGCGTGACCACCATGCGGGTGGTCGAATCCGACCCGGGCCGCAGCACGATCGACACCGGTGCTTGAGCGCCAACCTCGCGAGTGAAACAGCTCACAGTCCCGCCCCGGACTGTCACACCCGGCCGGGTTGCGGTGTCTCAAGGGCACGAGTCCCGTCAGAGTAGGAGACAGAAATGACCGAGCTGGCCGCCCCAAGAACCCATGTCGTCGTCGTCGGCGGCGGATACTCCGGAACGCTGGCCGCCAATCGCCTGCGGCAGCGCGCCGACGTCGACATCACCCTGGTCAATCCGCGTCCGGTCTTCGTGGAGCGGATCCGCCTGCACCAGCTGGTCGCTGACACCAACGCGGCGATCGCCGACTACGACACGCTGCTGGGCGAGGGCATCGGGCTGGTCGTCGACGCCGTCGACCGCATCGAGGCCGCCGACCGGCGCCTGGTGCTGGCCTCGGGCGCCGAGCTGGACTACGACTACCTCATCTACGCCGTCGGCAGCACCGGCGCGATGCCCCTGACCGTGCCCGGCGCGGCCGAGTTCGCCCACTCGGTCGCCGACCTGGAAAGCGCGCAGCGGCTGCGCTACGCGCTCGCCGACCTGCCGCTGGCGTCACCCGTCACCGTCGTCGGCGGCGGGCTGACCGGCATCGAAACGGCGTCCGAACTGGCCGAACTGGGCCGCCCGGTGACCCTGGTGTGTGGCGGCATCCTCGGCCGGTCGCTGAGCAGCCGGGGCCGGCGGTCCGTGGCCAAGCAGCTACGCGGCCTCGGCGTCAACGTGCTCGAATCCGCTGCCGCCAGCAAGGTGCGCTGGGACGCGGTGGTGCTCACCGACGGCGCCGTGCTGCCCAGCGCGGCGACGGTGTGGACGGCGGGATTCGCGGTGCCGGACCTGGCCGCGCGCAGCGGGCTGAGCACCGACGCCCTGGGCCGGCTACTCATCGACGAGACGCTGACCAGCATCGACGACCACCGCATCGTCGCCGCGGGTGACGCGGCCGCGCCGTCGGGCCAGCCGCTGCGGATGAGCTGCCAGGCCGCCGGGCCGCTCGGGGTCCAGGCAGCCAACACGGTCCTCAGCCGCATCGCGGGAGAAACCCCGGCGCTGCTGAGTCAGGCGTTCACGGGGCAGTGCATCAGCGTGGGCCGCTCGCGCGGCACCATCCAGCTCGCCCGCAAAGACGACACCCCGGTGGACGTGGCCGTCGGCGGCCGAAGCGCAGCGGCTATCAAGGAGACGGTCTGCAAGGCCACGCTGTGGGCCATCCGGCGCGAAGCGGCCAAGCCGGGCTCGTACTTTTGGCTCAAGGGCGGCGCGCGGCCCGCGCAGTCGCCGGCCGACGAGCGGGTCGCGCTGCCATGACGGATTCGTCCGACCATGCCGACCGATTCACGTTGCTGCGGCCGTTGCTGTTCACGATCACCTACGAGATCCTCGGCTCGGCGACCGAAGCCGACGACGTGCTGCAGGACAGCTATCTGCGGTGGGCCGAGGTCGACCTGTCGACCGTGCGCGACACCAAGTCCTACCTGGCCCAGCTGGTCACCCGGCAGGCGCTCAACGCGCTGCGGGCCGACGCGCGCCGCCGCGAGGAGTACGTGGGGCCCTGGCTCCCCGAGCCGCTGCTCCTGAATGACCAGGACCCATCGGCGGATGTCGTTCTGGCGGAATCGGTTTCGATGGCGATGCTGGTCTTGCTGGAAACCCTGAGCCCCGACGAGCGGGCGGTGTTCGTGCTGCGCGAGGTGTTCGGTTTCGACTACGGCGAGATCGCCGAGGCGGTCGGCAAACCGGCGCCGACCGTGCGTCAGGTCGCGCACCGCGCGCGCGAACACGTGCGGGCGCGACGGAAGCAGCGCGGCGCTTCAACAAAAATTGACCCGGAACGCAACGCCGAAATCACCACCCAGTTCCTGGCCACGGCGGCCAGCGGCGACGTCGAAGCGCTGATGACGATGCTCGCCCCGGACGCCACCTGGACGGCCGACAGCGGCGGAATCGTCAGCGCCGCCCGCAGGCCGGTCGTCGGCGCCGAGCGGGTGGCGCGGGCGATCGCCGGGCTGATGCGCAGGGCCGCGGAAATGGGCACGCTGCGCGCGGACATGGTGACCTGCAACAGCGCTCCGGCCGTGTTGCTCTACCTCGGCGAACAGCTCGAAGGCGTGATCACGCTGGAGATCGCCGCCGGCAAGATCACCAACTTCTATGTGATGCGCAACCCGGAAAAGCTGGCGGCCCTGGCCACCGCTCGCGACATCAGCCGCAGCTAAGCGGCGAATGCTCTGTCAAGCTAGGGCGGTGCGAACCGACCGGCTTGGCGACCTCGGCGCGGCACCCCGGGTGCTGCGCGCCGTCGGCGACGCCACCGGCCGGCTCGGGTTGCCGCCGCCCGCCGCGCTGACCGGCGAGTGGTTCGGTGCGCTGGCGGTGATCGCGCCCAGCCTGTCGGCGCGGCCGGTCGCCGCCGCCGACGCCTTCGCGGTCCGGCTGGGTCCGCCGGCGCCCAACTCCGAGGCGGTCGGCGGCGGCTGGATCGGTTACCTGTCCTATCCCGACCCCGGCGCCGACGGAAGGCCGAATCGGATCCCCGAAGCCGCCGGCGGCTGGACCGACTGCGTCCTGCGCCGCGACCGCGACGGGCAATGGTGGTACGAAAGCCTGTCCGGCGCGCCGATGCCGGACTGGTTGAGCGCGGCGCTGGCGGCCCCGCCGTCACCGCCGCGCGATTGCCGGATCGACTGGGGCGCCGCCGACCGGGCCGCGCACCGCGGCGGGGTCCTGTCCTGCCTGGAGGCGATCCGCGCCGGCGAGGTCTATCAGGCCTGCGTATGCACGCAATTCACGGGGTCGGTCAGCGCGGCTCCGCTGGATTTCTTCGTCGACGGCGTCGCGCGTACCTCCCCGGCCCGGGCGGCTTATGTGGCGGGGCCGTGGGGGGCGGTGGGGTCGCTGTCGCCGGAGCTTTTCCTGCGGCGTCGCGGTGCGGTCGTGACGTCCAGCCCCATCAAGGGCACGTTGCCGCTGGACGCCTGGCCGTCGGCGCTGCGGGCTTCAGCCAAAGACGTCGCCGAAAACATCATGATCGTGGACCTGGTCCGCAACGATCTCGGCCGGGTGGCGACCGTCGGCACGGTCACCGTGCCCGAGCTGTTAGTCGTGCGGCGCGCACCGGGCGTGTGGCACCTGGTGTCCACGGTGTCGGCGCGGGTTCCCGTCGAGCTCCCGACGTCGGCGCTGCTGGACGCCGCCTTTCCCCCGGCATCGGTTACCGGAACACCCAAACACCGTGCACGGCAACTGATTTCGCAATGGGAGCACAGCCGTCGCGGCATATACTGCGGCACAATCGGTTTGGCGTCCCCGATCGCCGGATGTGAGCTGAATGTCGCGATCCGCACCGTCGAGTTCGACGCGGGCGGTGGCGCCGTGCTGGGCGTCGGCGGCGGGATCACCGCCGACTCCGATCCCAACGCTGAATGGGAGGAGTGCCTGCACAAGGCGGCACCGATCGTCGGGCTGCCGTTGATCGCGGCCGCGGCCGGTTAGGTGAAGCATCAGCGCCGCGGCCGTGAATTTCGGCTAACACCCCACGCCACGTGCCGCGTCCGCCTAAGCTTCATGGATTGACCCGCGCCGATCGCGCGTCGACCGCCGGAGGGGGCCGTCATGAGAATCGTTGTCCTGGGCGCCGTAGCGTCCGCCCTCATGGGTGGAACGCTGGCGGTCACGCCGCTGACCTCGGTCAGCACGCCGCTACCGGCCGCGGGACCATGCGGCAATGGTGGGGCCGTATGCCAAAAAGTGGCGTCGGTCCTGATGCCCGAGACGCCGCCGTCGGCGCCGGGCGTGCAGGCCGCGCCCGCCGCACAGACCGGACTGGCTCCCACGCCAGAGG
>NZ_JAOPWB010000211.1 GCF_025965855.1 Mycobacterium sp.
AGCGTTGACGTGGTGTCCGGGGCTGTGTTGGGAGAGGAGCCGACTAGGGATTCCACGGATGCGATGGCGCGGGTCTCGCGCGGATGGTTTCTTGTGCGGGATCGACGGAACCTGGTCGTGACCATGCTGTTCATGACTCATAACAAACTGGCGGCGGCTGCGAGCAGGCGGTGACATGGCATCCTTGGCCAACAAAGTCGGCATCGTGACCGGAGGCGGAACAGGCATCGGCAGGGCGACCGCCGACTTGGCGATGGAGCACGATGTGCTCATGCGCGCGGCCGCGCTCTGGGCCAAGGAAGCGATGGGACAGTGAGCACGCCTGGCCGCGTTGAGCGCTGCCCAGAGGGGATGACCACTGTGCCGTGCGTGCTGATGGCTTCGGCGTCTGTCAAGCGTCAGGCGCATCTGTCGACGGCAACTGAATACTGACCAGAGCGCGGCAACTGAAAATTGACCAGCTTCCTAGAGAGCCTTGTGTTCGGTCCGGACACATAGCTGACAGATCGTTCCGGTTACATCCCTGACACTCTCTGAAAGTGAGAGTGCTGAGCGTGAACGAACGCTGGTTGGAAATCCTGCTGACCCCGAAGCGCGACCAGATCACGGTGGCCGAGACATGTCGCCGCTACGGCATCTCGCGGCAGAGCTTCCATGTCTACCAACGCCGGCTCTACGCCGATGGCGTCGCTGCCTTGGCGCCACTGTCACGCCGCCCGTTGACGTCGCCGGATCAAACCGGGGCACAGCTCGAGGCCGAGATCGTGCGCATGCGCAAGGCCAACCGTGGTAGGGCGCCCGCACTATCCATAACCAACTTGTTCGCTCGGGCGCGCCGCACGTGCCAGCCGTCTCGACGATTCACCGAGTACTGCAACGCAATTCGCTCATAACGCCGCGAGCACAGCGTCGTGCCGTACCCGCCTGGCGGCGCTTCGAACGCTACGCCCCCAACGACTTATGGCAGATCGACGGCACGCAAGTCGCCCTGGCCGACGGATCGATCGCCTGGGTGATTGACATCCTCGACGACCATGCCGGCTTCGCCATTGGTGCCACCGCCAGCCGACGGTTCACCGCCACCACCGCGTGGCGGGCCATGGAAGCCGCGATCGCCGAGCACGGAGCCCCACGCCAGCTCATCAGCGACAATGGAGTCCAATTCATCTCCCGAGACGGCCACAAACCCGTGCACTTCCAGCAGCGCCTGGCCGCCATGGGCATCGGCCAGCTCAGCTCTCGCCCGGCCCACCCGCAGACCTGCGGCAAGCTGGAGCGCTACCACCGCACCTTCAAGGACTACTACGCCGACCACGGGCCGGCCGCCACGATCGACGAGCTGCAAGCCCTATGCGACCGATTCCGCTGGCAGTACAATCATCAGCGGCCACACCAAGGCCTGGGCCAGCAGCTACCCGTCGAGGTCTACCAAGCGCTCCCAAAGGTCGCTCCTGGCGACCCGCGGCCGCGACGCCGCAAGACCGGGCCCCCGGGTACTCATCGTCTCTCCGACCGGCAGCGTCCACTACCGCAAACGCAAAATCGGCATCGGCATGCACTGGAAAGGCCAGCGCGTCACCGTCATCGAGGCCAAACCCGACCACGCTCGTCGTCCTCGACCGCACCGCCGGTGCCGTACTACGCGAGCTGATCCTGGGGCCCGTCGGCACCTACCACAGCAATGGCCGCAAACGCGGCCGACCGCGCAAGGACGCCCAGCCGCCAACAACTCCGGTACTGTCAGCGATGTCCTGACAACAACGTGTCAGGGATGTCGCCGGTCCATACACGCCACCGATCGGGCTCCACAGGATAGATTCCGGGCGGCGTGCGGCGTCGGCGCGATCGCCGCGCCGGTCTTGCCGACGTTGAGACATGTCTATCAAGCCTCTCTTTGTTGCGAAGTTTCAGAGTGCAGATCGTGTCGGCGAGCGCTCCGCTGGCTGCTGTGTCGGGCACCGAAACAGGCCGGTGCTAGCAGCAACCAGTTTGGCGACGTCACAGGGTGTGCTGGGCCTTGAGGATTTGTGCGGCGCGTTCGCCGATGATGACGCAGGGGGCCATGGTGTTTCCGGTGGTGACGCGGGGCATGATCGACCCGTCAGCGATACGGAGGTGGTCGACTCCATAGACTTTCAGCTGGCCATCGACCACCGACATGGGGTCTCGGCCCATCTTGGCGGTGCAGGTTTGATGCCAGTAGCTCATGGTGGCATCGCGGACGAAGCGCTCAAGCTCGGCACCCTTCAGATTGCCCGGCATGACCTCGCGCTTTACGAAGGGACCAAGCGCGGCGGAGTTGCCGATCTCGCGGCACAGTTGCACGCCAGCTATCGCGGCCTTCAGGTCATCGGGGTGAGACAACATATTCGCCTCGATCTCCACGGGGTCAAGCGGGTCGGGGCCGGTCAGACAGATATGGCCGCGGCTTTTCGGCCGCACCACGGCGCTAGACCATGTCCAGCCGAACTCGGGCACATCGAATTTGGCCGCGGTCTCCGCACTCGACAACGGAAATTCGGCTTGACAGGCCTGCAAATCCGGAGTGTCCAGACTGGGGTCGCTTTTCCAGAAGTAGGTCGCCTCAGCGCCGTTGTTGCGCGGCGGGAGCGGGTGCTGATACTCCCAGACACAGTCGAGTCGGGGATGGTCCTGCAGGTTGCGACCGACACCGGGCAGATGTTGCACGACGGGGATGCAGTGTCGCTGCAATCCGGCCCGGTCGCCGATGCCCGACTGCATCAGCAGCTTGGGGGTGTGGATCGCGCCCAGCGAGAGCACCACCTCGCATCCCGCATCAACACGGTGGACGACTCCGTCCTGGCAAAACTCCACGCCGGTGACTCGGTTGCGCTCGGACCGGTCGAACGTGAGCCGGGTGACCAGCGTGCCGGTGAGAACCGTCAGGTTGGGCCGGTCCATGAAGGGGAAAGCATAGGAACGGAACATCGATTGGCGGTATCCGTCACGGGCTCGCAGATCAAGGATCGAGGCGCCGCCGTCGCCCTCCATCATGCGGCCGTTCTGATTTCCGAATGTCGGGATCCCAGCCGAGCGGGCGGCCTCGAGCCCGGCGGGCGCGATCGGGTTGGGATCGGGGGCGGGTTCGACGTAAACCGGCCCTCCGGTTCCGCGATACTCGGGGTCGGGCGCGCCGTGCCAATCCTCGATGGCGCGGTAGATATTCAGCACCGACTCATAGCTCCACGCCTTGTCGCCGGCTTCGGAGGCGAAATAATCCCAATCGTTTTTGTGTCCGCGCGACCACGCCATGACGTTGATGCTCGATCCGCCACCCAAGACCTTGCCCATGCAATAGGGAACCGTGCGGCCCTTGAGATGCGGGTTGGGATGGGCCGCGAAGTTCCAGTCCCGCTCGCTACCAAGGTTCAGATGCCACTGTTCTGCTCTCATCACCGTGGGTACGTCATCCTGGCCGCCGGCCTCCAGCAACAGCACGCTGAGGTCGGCGTTTTCGGCGAGCCGACGCGCCACCACAGACCCCGAGGAGCCCGATCCGCAGACAATGAAGTCGTACTGCGGCTTGAGCTCAGCGCCCAACTTCTGCTGATTGTGACGAACCCGTTCGGCGAACTTGTCGGCACGGACGATTGCTTCGTCGGGGTTAGTGCTCATATGCTCTTCTCATTTCTGTGTGTTTGTTGGAACTGTTTTGTCAGCTGAATCGGCTGCAGGAGTGCAGCATTGGCGTGTTGCGTCCGCGTTGGGCAACTGCGCCGGGAGCCGACTCCGCGCCGGACGTGTCGATCGACAACATCCGCGTATGGGCGTGTCTACGGTGGCGGTGCCGAGACATGCGTGGCCCGGTAACCCGTTGGAGCGGCATAGGTTTCCCTTGAGGTTTGCTGCAAATCGTGGCGCGTGGTCGGGTGATCAACCATTCAGGACAGTGCGCTTTAGCCAATCCGCTTGATCGGCGGCGATCCCCGCCGGGCTGTTGCCGTAGAACGGCTGGAAGTGGTCGAGGTCGTAGCGTTTCAACTCGGCACGCGGTGCGCGTTGCGCAAGGTTCTGAATGGGCCTGCTGGGAGATGAGATGTCGCGTTCGCAAAGCTGCACAAGCACCGGGCACGCGAGCTTTCGGGCCTTGGTCACCGGGCGGTAAAACGCGGCCGTGGCAAACGGGCCGGCCGCGACCGCGTTGCGCCAAGGCGAGTCGGCGTCGATCATCGACTCGAAGCCGTCGGCCTCGCCGCACAAGGTCAGTACCCCGTGGCCGCCCGGCGGTGCGGTCGCCGGAACCAGACTATGGCTGCCGACCATGCCCTTAATCGCCTGGGCAAACAACCACGCCATGTTACCGGGATTGCTAGTCAGGTTGGTGATCGCCCGGGCGCGGCCGTCAAGAAACGGGCACAGCAGGATCGCGCCCGCCACCCGCGGGTCGGAAGCGGCCGCCTCGACCGCCGTCCCCCCGCTGACCGAGTAGCCCCAGACAATGATCTTGTCCGCATCGATACCGGGCAGGCCACGGGCAAGGGCGATCGCGCAGCGACGGTCGTGTAGTTGTGCGGACATACGAACGAGCTGGCGGGGCTCACCCCCGGAATCGCCGAGGTAGCGGTGGTCATAGACGAGCACGGCCGCTCCCACCTCGGCCAGCGCTTCGGCGTAGGCAACCAGACCGTCGTGGCGGGTCAAAGAGAGGCCGTGAGCCATCACCACACAGGGAACATTCCCGTCGACGCCGCCCGGACGGTACAGCCAGCCCGCGCAGCTCGCGCCACCAGACGGGAAGATGACGGCGGTGCGGTCCACCGATCGACCGCCAGTCTGAGTTCGTTTCGGTGGTTGCTTGCGCGGCGTTTCCCTTGAGGCAGGCCGGTTCAGTAAGCGTCGAGCCACGGCGCGGCCCGACGAGCCGCTGACTCCTGGCCCTGGCCAGCTGGCCGCACCGATCAGGTACAGGTCCGTTACGGCGGTGGCGTAGCCGCCGCGGTGCGCCGGGATCGGGCGTTGGGTGAACGCCTGGGATAGGGCGTTGTGCCCGGAGGCGTGGTCGCCGGGTCCGGCGTTGGGGTTAGTGCGGGCCAGATCGGCGGGGCTCAGGATGTGTCGGGCCAACACCATCTGTTCCAGACCCGAGATGTGTTTGGCGGCCTCGGCGATCACCCGGTCGGCGAAGCGCTCGGCCACCGGGGCCGTCCACCCGCCGTCGACAGCGATCTCCTCGGCCGCATCACCGGTCGGATGCAACGGCACATCGAGCACCTGCAGCCGCACCACCGCCTGCCCCGCGGGCGCACGACCGGGATCGACCGCGGTGGGCTCGTGCCACGAGATCGATGGATAGCCGGGCAACAATCCGACCTCGGCTTGCCGAACGGAAGTCAGGAGTTCGGTCAGGCCGCGGCCTACGTTGATCCCGCCGCCGCCGTCGAGTCGGGAATCAGCGAAGCGGGGCCGCGCCGACAGGGCCAGGTTGATCTGAAAGCAGCCGCGGCGGTACCGATAGCGACGCGCCTGTGCCCGTGTCGATTCAGGGATGCCTGGCGCGTCGCGCAGCAGCCGCCCGTAGAGCTGGTCGGGTGTGGTGCTGGCGATCACCGCCTGGGTCGCGGTGAGCTGTTCGCCCTTGGTGGTCCGCACCCCGGTGGCGCGGCCGTCGGCGGTCACGACGGCGTCGACGTCCACGCCGGTTCGGATTTCTCCGCCGCAGGCGCTGAGCAGTCCGGTGAGCGCCTCGACCAGCCGACCGCTGCCACCGACGGGAGCCGGGGTGCCCGCGGGCAGGGTGGTCATCAGCAGCGCCGCCCACAGGGCGCCCCCGGCGTCAGTCGGGCCGATCCCCAAGTGCAGCAACCATGGCAGCAACGCCATGATCAACTCCTCACTGGAAAACCGATCGCCGAGCACGTCGCGCCCGGAACCGTGCAGCAGGGCAGCAAACGGTAGGGAAGAGCCGGCCTGGCGGCACAGTCCTTTGAGCAGTCCGGTGGCCTCCGGTGAGTCCAAATCCATGCCCAACAAGGGCACCAGAGAAAGGTGCGGTGACACGTCGGCGATGAGCTCTGTCCAGGCTTGTCGGTCACCAAGCCGGTCCAACTCGGCTTGCAATGCATCAGGGTTGGTGCTGATGACCGCTGAGCGGCCGTCGGGAAGCGAGGCACCGGTGCTCACCTCACCCTGCACGTAGCGCAGACCATGTTCGGCGAGTTCGGTTCCCAGCTCGGCGAATACGGGGCCGCCGACGAAAAGCGGGTGGCATGCCGAGAAGGTGTCATGCACGAAGCCGGGCAGGGTCAACTCCTCGCTGCGAACCCAACCGCCGGGCGTCGGGCGCTGGTCGAGCAGACACACGCTGCGACCTTCTCTGGCGAGGTAGCTGGCAGCGACTAGGGCGTTGTGCCCGGCACCGACGAAAATGACGTCGAACGTCGAAGAGGAGGTCATGTCTCCGACGTTAGAAAGGGGCGCCGTTACCGGCGACCCAACGCCCGCTGAGTGAGCTTTCCGCGGGAATCAAAGACTCTCGGGCCGCCGGCGTCACGTAATAGGCCGTCGATTCGGGCGCCGGTGGCTCGGGTGGCAGCCATCAACGCGACCGGCGGGCGCTGCCCGGCGACGAGCGTGGTCACCGCCGCCAGTTCACCACCGCCCAGCGGAACGGCTACGGCGACGCAGCTAATGTCTGGCAGCCCACCACGGGCATCCACAATCGGTGCATGTGGGCCGATTTCGGTGTGCGCCCGCGCCGTGGCCGTTCCCGACGGTACCCGGCTGCCCGCTTCGGGCATAGCCGGTCCAAGCGGAACGCGCGCATCCACCGTGTCGAGGAACACCGCGTCAATGCCGATCGTGGCCGACAGGCTCACAGCGGCGCCGGTGGCGGCGGCGAGTTCGGCCAGCGGTCGGCGGGCGACGACGCGCAGGCGACGCTCAGGCGTGACGCGAGAACCCAGTCCCAACAAGCTCGCTCCGAGACGGTAACGGGTGCCCTCGCGCCGCACGGCGCCTGCCTCGATCAACTGTTTGAGCAGCCGGTGCACCGTTTGCCGCGGGATTCCGGTTACTTCCGCCAGATCGATCAGCCGCACGGGTTCCAGCGCACCCACATGATCCAACAGTTCAAACGCGGTGCCGATTACGCTGCGGCCGCCATTCTGGGTGCCGCAGTCCACTACACTGCGTCCCGATTACGGATCATGCCGCCCAACATTCGCTCACTACCACCATCGACCTGAGAGCGTTCAGCGCGAGCCGGATCACCGGACGTCGGGACACAGAGTTCATTGCCTTCGCGATCCCCGAACCCGATGCCGAGTATCGCCGGGCCGCTGCCGTTGGAGTTACCACCACTGCCACACCCGCGGGCCGCCGTGAGAAGCGGTGTCAGCCAACGCACCCTTACGCGTGCGGTCATTGACCGCCGACCGCTGTCCGCTCTCGCTGCCACCGCCGTCGTGATAGCTGCCGCCGCGGTGATCGTCTCCGAGAGCATCATCGCCGAAAGGAAAATGGTCGCTGCCGCTGCAGTTCCAGCCGCTGACAGTGATGTGATGGCAATGCCTGGTCGGTGCAGGGATCATCATCTGACCAAGGGGCTGCACCGATCACATCGCTCACGCCCATTCCCGACCCACCTGGACCCCCGCCGCCATCGCGGCCCGCTCGCGAGCATCCGCGAATTCGATCTTGAAGTTCATAGTGGCGAGGCTAGGCAGTCCGTTGGCGGCGTTCCTCCGACAGCCGGCCGATCCGCGCTATTTGGCTAATGATTCGCGCTCGGCGGACGTTGTCGCCACTTTGCGGCATAGGTGAGCTACACAGCCCTTCCGTGTTTGTGAGTTCAGCGTGCAGCGCGCAGGGCCTGGAGCGGTGTTTGGCCGTACGTCGTTTTGTGGGCGGCGGCGAACCGTCCGAGGTGGGTGAACCCCCAGCGGTGCGCGATGGAGGCGACGGTGCTGTGGGCGGGATGCGCGGACCGCAGATCCCGGTGGGCGCGGCGCAATCGGACCACGCGGACGTATGCCATCGGTGACATGCTCAAGTGCCGTTGGAATCCCTCCTGCAACGTGCGCACGCTCACGTGGCATCGCTTCGCCACTGTCGAGGTGGTCAGCGGCAGGTGCGGTCCGGCCTCGATCATGTCCATCGCGTCATGGACCGCCGCCGGCCGGCCTGGTTCAGGCGTCACCCATCGCTTTTCTCCCATCATCGTCGTCACTTCCTACCGACCGGGTCACTCTGTCGTGAACCACCGTGCAGGGGTGCCTTTGAGGATTGCCGTCTACGGTACCCACGTCGCTACCGCTGACACCCATCAGCGCTTCCCGCTATCACAACTCAGCGCTACACGCCTGAGGTGTCACCGCAGACGCAGGCTGCGAGACGCGTCGCCGGCGCCGAAATCTGGAAACCGTCAGCCGACAGGGGTACTAAGCGACACGTGTCGCCTTTGAATGCGTTGAGCGAGTTTGGCTTTTGCGGCCGCCGAGCTTGTGCAGGGCGTTCGCGCGACCATGGCTATGAGCACTCATTCGAAAATTCTGAACAATGTCCACCGAACGCGAATCATTAGCCAACGAGCGTCCTGGCCCATCCCGACGCCTTCGAACATGACCGCAACCGGGGTAGCAATGAAGCCGTGTCGGAAAGCGCTCAGTCAAGCCCGGCTGACCTTGTCCCGCATGAGCGTCCACCCAACACATCGAAATGAGAAGAGGATATGACTAGGACTTTCGACGAAACAGACCTTGCCGCAGCCGAGTTCGCCGAGCGGGTTCGTCGCAATCAGCAGCAGCTCGGCGCGGATCTAAAACCCCAGTACGACTTCATGTTTGCGGATCGGGCTCGTCGGGATCGGTGGTGGCGCGTCGGCTGGCCGAAAACCCGGATGTGACCGTGCCGCTGCTGGAGGCTGGCGGCCCCGATGAGGTACCGGAGGTGATGAGACCAGAACAGTGGCCTTGGAACCTGGGCGGCGCCACAGGTATAGAGAAACTCCGCTCGCAACCCATTGAGTTCGGTGCCCTCAGTCCACCGCCGTACAAGATCTGGATTCGCAAGGAACGCACGGCCAATGGTCGCTTTGGGCTACACCGATCACCTGACCTTCGTCGTTGCGCCAACAGTGATCAACGTCACAGTCGCAGGGCGCAACCGATTCATCGTCCGAGCAGTGTCTCGATTCGAAGTACAAATAAAGGCGGAAGGACACGCTATGACGAGCAACTCACTCCACGACACGCAACTTTCCGAGATTGCCGGCACCCGAGACGAACGGTTAGCCCGCCGGGTGGCCGAGTTCTACGAAAGTGATCCGCAATTCCGCGCGGCCGCTCCCCTTCCCGAGGTGATCGAGGCGGCCTGCGCGCCCGATCTCCGGCTCACCCAGATCTTCGAGACGATCGTCGAGGGCTACGCCGATCGCCCGGCGCTTGGACAGCGTGCCCGCGAATTGGTCAACGACGCCGCCACCGGCCGCACATCGGTACAGCTGCAGCCCCGGTTCGAGACCATCAGCTACCGCGAGGTGTGGGACCGGGTGCGGGCGATCGCCAGCGCCTGGCGCCACGACCCCGCCCATCCGGTCACCGTCGGAGACCTGGTCGCGACGGTCGGATTCTCCAGTGCTGACTACTTGGTCGTCGACATGGTATGCGCCTACCTCGGTCTGGTGACGGTGCCGCTACAGCACAACGCCCCGGTGTCGAGGCTGCGGCCGATC
>NZ_JAOPWB010000265.1 GCF_025965855.1 Mycobacterium sp.
ATTAGACGGTATGACGAGGCTGGGGCCTCGCGCACATGTGATCGTGGGTTGCCGACAGGGTGGTCCTGGCCGGTAGAGCCACAAGATGTGGGAGGCCCCAGTGAAGAATTATCGTACGAGCGTCGGCCTGGATGTGCACGCACGATCGGTGTTCGGGTGCGGTCTGGATGGCGAGACCGGTGAGGTGTTCGAGCGCCGGCTGACTCCAGATCCCCGAGAGATCCTGGCCTGGGTTCAGTCGTTGCCGGGTCCGGTGGCGGTGACCTATGAGGCCGGCCCGACCGGGTTCGTCCTCGCGCGGTTCCTGCTCGCTGCCGGGATGGTGTGCCTGGTGGCCGCGCCTTCGAAGTTGCAGCGCCCGTCGGGTGATCGAGTCAAAACCGATACCCGCGATGCCCGCTATCTTGCCCGGTTGCTGCATTTGGGTGAGATCGTGGAGGTGACGATCCCGAGCATCGAGCAGGAGGCGGCCCGCGACCTGGTGCGAGCTCGCGAGGACGCGCGAGGTGACCTGATGTCGGCCCGGCATCGCGTCTCCAAACTGCTTCTGCGGCAAGGGATCGTCTACTGCGGGGGGAAGGCATGGACCGGCAAGCACGAACTGTGTGGCTACGTACGCACCGATTCGACACCCCAGGGCGGCAACTGGCCTACGACACGGCATTCGATGCCTTGGTGTCCACCGTGGACCGGCGTGATCGACTCGATAAAGCGATCACTGAGATGGCCGCCGATTCAGGGTTCACCCCGGTGGTAACCCGGTTGGGGTGTCTGCGCGGAGTCTCCACGTTGACCGCGTTCGGGTTGGCCGTCGAAATCGGAGACTGGCAACGCCTCAACGGGCGCTCGATCGGCGCCTATTTAGGGTTGGTGCCGACCGAGAATTCCTCGGGGGCGACCCGTTCTCAGGGCGGGGTCACCAAGACCGGCAACAGCCATGCCCGCCGCCTGCTGGTCGAAGCGGCCTGGCATCACCGACCCCGGTACCGGCCAGGGCGCGAGCTGCGGAAGCGGTGGGAGACGGCGTCCCCGGCAGCGCGGGCACGAGGCCAGGGAGCCAACAGGCGTCTGAATGCTCGCTGGGCTGGTTTCGATGAACGCAAGAAACGCGCTGTGGTGGCCAACGCGGCCATCGCCCGCGAACTTGCCGGCTGGTGCTGGTCGTTGGCCATCCTCGACGACTGATACCCCACCACTGTCCGGATAAGTAACTCGGTGGTGACGGCAAGCGTCTGGGAGTGACCCGCGTCTGACCTATGAGCAATCACGTTGCAGTGCAGATGATTACGCTCGTCCTTTAGACAAGCGGTCCACTCCGACTCGAAAGTCCCGTCCTGGCGGTAACCAACCCGCGCATATCAGATTTGACACGCGTCGCTATGACACGCTCGACGCCCCCGAGGACTCATCCGGTCAACGAAGCGGCGGCCACGACGACGGTCGCGGCCGCCGCTTCACCCTGCCCACTTGACAAAACTCTTCTCATATCAGGTCAGCTCGGGTAGGCACGGTCGCCTGCCTGCTGGGGGTGGCCTGCCCTGGGTGGCAGGCAGGGTGCAGGGTTGCCCTGTGGGGCAGGGCAGGGCACGGGGTCTGCTGCCCTGCTCGGGGTTGGGCTCGGGTCGGGTCTGATCGGGGTAGGCAGGCCCTCGGGGTGGCCTCCGCTCCGGGGCAGCTGGGGCAGGCGCGCCCCCGCCGCACCCCCAGGGGGTATGCCCTCCCGCACCCACGGCGACCGGACGGTTATGCGCTGCCCGGTCGTGTACGGGTTTTGGGGTCGTTTTGAAACGTTTCTCGTTCTTAGTTGACGCTCGGCACCCAGTTACCGTGGAATCCGGTGGGCACTCGATGCGGCAACTTGATGCTCGCGATGTCCTGAAGGGTTTGCGCGTCCAGGATCGCCAACTCGCTGTGATCGGTGGGCCGGTCATACACATAACCCATCAGCACGCCGTCGTCCTCGCCCGCATCGGGTGACGAAGGATGGAATACGAACTCGCCCAGCGCCTTTTCGGCGCCGAAGGAGCGCGTCTCGGTGCTGCCGGTGAGAAAGTCATGCTTGAGCAGGGTGTCGGCGCCCTCAAGACCTTCCGTGGCCGTCGGCGCATAGCCGTAGCGATGCCGTTTGCCGACCAGGCGCTCGTCGACGCGCGGGAACTCCTGCGCGTGATCGTCGAAGCGGGATTCACGTACCTTGTCGTCGGCGAGATCGACCGTCCAACGGTCCAAGGTGGGCGTGCCCTCATTTGGGCCGGTGTGGTCGCGCGCGAACATCTTGGGGTGTCGCACGACGTCGAGCATGATCGTGTCGCCCTCGTCATAGGCGTTCATCGGATGAAATACGTAGCAGGGTTCGACATCGAACCAGCGCACATCCGCATCCCCGCCCTCGCGTGGCATCACGCCGACGCGGGCGGGGTACTTCGGGTTCCACGAGTAGGGGAACCGGCGTTCAGCAGCATCTGGAAGTTTTGTCCGGGCGGCGATCGGATCGGGGATGGGAACGCGGCCGATCAACGCCGACAGCATCAGCCGCACGGGCACGCGCAGTCCGCGTGGCACGGTAATCGCCGCCGCTATCTGGGCGTCGAAGGTGACCGGCAGGTCGTAGAACACGACGTGACGCTCGGTCAGGGAAAAGTCGTGCATCATCGGACTGCCGGACACGGTGATGTCGACAGTGCGCCGCGCCCTGCCGTTGGCCGCAATCACCGAGTATTGCACCTTGTTGCCGCGAGCGTAATAGTACGAAACCGCGTGCAGCTCACCGGTTTCCGGGTCGCGCTTCGGGTGGGCGGTGTACCCGCCGGTCAGCGTCCCATCGAAGTCGCATACGCCGACCGTGTCCAACTCGTCGGTCAGCTCATAGTTAGCGTTGCCGCCTTCGATCAAGGCGAGGGTCTTGCCGGCGTGTCCGATCACGTTGGTGTTTGCGCCGAGTGGATACAAGCCGTAATGGCCGGGCGGTGCGGGCTCGCCGAGTTCCTTGGCCGCGTGCGGGCCGCGCACCCAGCGGTTGCGGTACCACTCCGCCTTGCCGTCGCGGATGCGGATGCCGTGCACCATGCCGTCACCGATGAACCAGTGGCTACGGTCCGGATCGATCTCGCCGATCGGATTGGGCCCGTTGCGCAGGTACCGCCCGTCCAGGTATTCCGGGATCGTCCCGGCGACCTCGAGGTCAGTCAGCGTGTATTCCTGCTGCAGCGGGGCGAACGGACCCTGCAGATAGCGGTTGGTCATGACATGACGGACCTCCTACGCCGCTTGACGGCCTGTTGGTTCAGCCCCAGCAAAGCAGCTTACCGCTCGTGGGCTGTGCTTCGGTCAAGGTTCGAACAACTCAGGCCGTAAGCACATCGAATCGGCCGCCGCATGGAAAGTACGCACGTGAAGGGCACTATACGGATCGGCGTAAACCTCGATAATGGAGTACCCGAAAGCCGACATGCCCGATCGGTCCGTAGCTAGCAGCGGCCCTGGGAAACCGCACGAGCCAGCATCCCGGCGCCCGCCCACACCACCACCGGCCTTTGCAGTTATCGGCGGCATAGGCGTGGCCGGGCCAGATCGCTTTTGGTGAAAGTCAACCAATGCAAGGTGCAGTACCCCAGCACAACCCAGCAACCCGGAGCCCTTCACTCGGTTCCCCGGCTCGAGCGGCCCACGGGTGGGTGAAAACCTCTGCCGCGATCAGCCTCGCGACCCCGATACTTTCGCTCACCCTCGCGACCCCGATACTTTCGCTGCGGCTTTCGAGAAACCCACAACGTTGGTTATGAGAACGTGGGCGGTTGGATTCCTCGGGTGTATTGGCGGAACGCCCCAGTGGAATCCGGAGTCCCGAGTTAGGAATCGCGATCCGCGCGGTCAGCCGGTCTCGAGCTTGATGTCGCCAAACATGTTATTGCGGATCGTGGGCCGGGCCAGGAACTCGTGCGGAAAACCGAGCTGGATAGCGCTGGCCTCCGCCAGGCTCGCCAGCGCTTCGTCGGGGATCCGCACCTCGAGCGCCCCCAAGTTGTCCGCGAGCTGAGCGGGCGTGCGTGCCCCGATGACCGGCGCGGTGACGGCGGGGTTGTGCATCGTCCAGGCCAGCGCGACCCGGGACGGCGTGGCGCCGATGTCGGCGGCGACCTTCTTGACCACGTCGGCGATGGCCAGGCCGCGCTCGCTGAGCGCACCGTTCGCGGCCGCCAGGCTCTTGCGCGTCCCGATAGCCTCGGCGGAGCCGCCCCCGTGGTCCAGGTCGGCCCGGGTGTACTTGCCCGCCAGCACCCCGCTGGCCAGCGGCGACCACGGGATAACCCCCATCCCCAGCTCGGCCGCCATCGGGATGAGATCGCGCTCCCCGGTGCGCTCGATCAGGCTGTACTCGATCTGCAGCGCCACCAGCGGTGACCAGCCCCGCAGGTCGGCCATCGTCTGCATCCGGGCAACCTGCCACGCCGGCGTGTCGGAGATGCCCACGTAGAGCACTTTGCCCGCGCGCACCAGGTCGTCCATGGCCCGCATCACCTCGTCGACCGGGGTGGTGCCGTCCCAGGCGTGCAGGTAGAGCAGGTCGATGTAGTCGGTGTTCAACCGGCGCAGGCTGGCCTCCACCGACTGGACCATGTTCTTGCGGTGGTTGCCCCCGGAGTTCGGGTCGCCGGGGCGGGTGGACAGCGAGTACTTGGTGGCGATCACCAGCCGGGACCGCAGGCCGTTCGCGAACTCGCCGACCAGCCGCTCGGACGTGCCGTTGGTGTACTGGTTGGCCGTGTCGATGAAGTTGCCGCCCCGGCCGAGGTAGGCGTCGAAGATCTGCCGCGCCTCGTCCCGCTCCGAGCCCCATCCCCAGTCGGCGCCGAAGGTCAGGGCGCCCAGCGCGAGCGGCGATACGCGCAATCCGGAGCGACCCAGCAGGCGATAGGTATCAAGCGAACGAGTCATGACTCGAGCCTGCGGCGCCCCGGAGCCGACAACAACGTAAGGCTCTTCCTGGGACTGCCAGTCCCAGTCAGCAGGCTCGTAGGATCGAAAACGATGAGCGAGACGATTGACACCTTTCGGGAGTTGGCCGCGTTCCTGCGGGCTCGGCGCGAGCGGCTGGCGCCGCACGACGTGGAGCTGCCCCCGGGCCGACGGCCCCGCCGCACGCCCGGGCTGCGCCGGGAAGAGGTCGCCGAGCTGGCCAAGGTCAGCGTCGACTACGTGATCCGCCTCGAGCAGGGCCGAGGGCTGCGCCCGTCGCCGGAGGTGCTCGAGGCGCTGGCCCAGGCGTTGCGGCTCAGCATCGACGAACGTGCCTACCTGTTCGATCTTGCCCAGCAACGGCAGCTGAGCGGCCGGCAGCCGAGCGTTCAAGCACCGCCCGAGTCGCTGGCCCGGCTGGTCCGCGACCTGTCACCGCTGCCCAGCATGCTGGTCAATCACCGGTTCGACATTCTCGCGTGGAACCCCGAGATGGCCGCCTTGATGCTGGACTTCGGTGCGCTGCCGGTCGAGCAGCGCAACACGCTGTGGCTGTGCATGCTCTATCGCCCGCTGTACGACTTCTACCGCGACCGTGAGCGCGTTGTTCGGGACCAAATTGCCGACCTGCGCGCGGCATGGGCGGCCCACCCCGAGGACACCGCGCTCGGCGAGCTGGTCGAGGAGTTGACCTCACACAGCACGGAGTTCGCCCGGTTGTGGGCACAACGGTGTGTCAGGGTGAAAGGCCGGGGGCTCACTCCGCTGCTGCACCCTCGGGTCGGGCCGCTGACCGTGGAGTACGAGGTGCTCACACCGCTGCAAGATCCGGATCAGCGGGTCATCATCTGCCGTGCCGCGGACACGGCGTCCCAGGCGGCCATGGACGCCATCGCGCGCGAGGCCGAGCGCCCCCGGCTCCAGGAGCAGTAACCAGCCCGGCAGTCGCGGGTGAACCTCACAGACAACCCGCCACTCCCAGGGGATCGACACAACGCGCGCACCGCTGAGCG
>NZ_JAOPWB010000303.1 GCF_025965855.1 Mycobacterium sp.
CCTTGGTGGCGTCGTCTTGGTGCTCCTCACATCGGCGCTGGTGTTGGCCGCCCTCAGCGTGCGCGGCGGAATCGTGATCGGGATGGTCGCCCTGGCGATCATCTTCATTCCGCTCGAGCGGCTGTTCGCGCTGCGGCCGCGCCGGGTTCTGCGGGCGGGATGGCGCACCGACGTGGTCCACTACCTGATCAACGTGGCCGCGCTCAAGGTCGGAATCGTCATCGCGGTCGCGGTGCTCGGCACCGTGTTGCGGGCCTTCGTCCCCCCATCCGCCCGGGCCGCGATCGCCGCGAGCCCGGGCTGGGCGCAGATCGTCGCCGCACTGGCGATCGCGACGGTCGGCGGCTACGCGGGACACCGTGCCGCGCACGAGGTTCCGCTGTTGTGGCGATTCCACCGCGTGCACCACAGCGTGCAGGAGATGGACTGGCTCGCCGCCAGCCACCTGCATCCACTCGACCAGATCTTCATCCGCTCCGCCGCGGTGCTACCGCTGTACGCGCTCGGCTTCGGTCGAATCAGCTTGGGCGCCTTCGTCGTCCTGACCACGCTGCAGGCGATTTTCATCCACGCCAATGTGCGGCTCACGTTCGGGCCGCTGAGATGGCTGATCGCGACCCCGCAGTTCCACCACTGGCATCACGCCCGCGAACCCCGGGCCTACAACTCCAACTACGCGGGGGAGTTCCCGGCCGTCGACGCGCTGTTCGGCACCCTGTACCTACCCGCGGGGCGATGGCCGGCGCAGTACGGCATCGAGGAGCGCGAACCCGTGGGGTATTTGCGGCAACTCGCCTGGCCGCTGCGCGGGTGACCGCACGAAAGTGCTGCAACTACCGACGCATTTCCCGAGTGCGGCCGTCGGTAGTTGCACTCTCGCGGCAGGTTAGGGCGAGCTAGATCTCGCCGGAGTCGATCGCGTCCTTGACCTCTTGCGCTTGCGCGACCTGCTGGGGCGTGTAGCCGATGAACAACGCCGCCGCTCCAACGATGACGGCCGCGCCGGCCACCCATAGCAGCCCGTAGGTGTAGCCATGGTCGAGGGCCCGCAACTGGGCGTCGTTCATGAACTTCACCGGGCCGGTGGTGCCGCCCAGGTACAGCGTGCGCGAGGTGATCACGGCCTGGATGACGGCCAGCACCAGGGGCCCGCCCAGGCTTTGCAGCATCAGCGTGAGCGCCGACACCGGGCCGATCCGGTCGAAGCCCACCCCCGCGATCGCCGACAGCATCAGCGGGACAGTCACCATCCCAATGCCGATCGAACCAACGACGATGGGCACTATCAAGTTCGGGAAGTAGGGCACGCCCCGGTGCATGAAAAAGGAGCCGTACAACATCGCGAGGACCAGCAGCCATCCACCGCCGATCGTCAGCACGCGCGGCGAAAACCGCGACACCAGCTGCGAGGAGATGCCCAGGCCGATCCCCAACGCGATGACAAACGGGATGAAACCGACCCCCGCGCGCAGCGCGCTGTAGCCCAGGATTTCCTGCACGTACAGGCCGATCAACACGGTCAGGCTAAACATGACACCGCCGGCCAGGAAAATCGCGGTGAATGTGACCAGCCGGTTGCGGTCGCGGAACAGGTCGAACGGCACGACGGGATTGTCGGCGGTGCGTTCCACCACGACGAACGCGATTGCGGCCACCAACGCCACGACGCCCGAGCCGATGGTGGTGACCGAGATCCAGCCCTTTTCCGGTCCCATCGAGAAGGCGAAGACGGCGGCGGTGCAGGCCAGCGTGGCCAGCATGGCCCCGGCGGCGTCCAGCTTCATGCGCTCCCTGTTGGTTTCGCGCAGCGCGGTGCGGGCCAGGTAGATCATCAGCAGTCCGAGCGGCACGTTCACCAGGAACGCCAGCCGCCACGACACCTCGGTCAGCGCGCCGCCGACCACCAGGCCCATCACCGAGCCGATCGCGGTCATCGCGGCGAACACCGCCGTCGCGGCGTTGCGCGCGGGCCCCCTCGGGAACGTGGTCGCCACCAACGCCAGCCCGGTCGGCGATGCGATGGCCGACCCGATCCCCTGCAACAGCCGGGCGATGACCATGGTCGCCTCGTCCCAGGCGACCGCGCACAGCACGGAGGAGATGGTGAACAGCGCGACGCCGACGATGAAGGTGCGCTTGCGCCCGATGGTGTCGCCGAGGCGCCCGCCGAGCAGCATCAGCCCGCCGAACGTGAGCACGTATGCGGTGATGACCCAGCTGCGGCTGGCGTCGGAAAGGCTCAG
The DNA here is from genome assembly GCF_025965855.1 of Mycobacterium sp. Lineage (GTDB taxonomy): Bacteria > Actinomycetota > Actinomycetes > Mycobacteriales > Mycobacteriaceae > Mycobacterium. The sequence continues at coordinate 2,244 of NZ_JAOPWB010000303.1, forward strand.
CTCATTCTGGATCTTGGGAAGCGCGACGATGGCCACGGTGCTGTCCATGGTCGCCAGCAGCTGCATACCACCGATCGCTACCACGGCCGCAATGAAGCGCCGCGAAGGCAGCCACGTGGGGTAATACCTGCTGATACGTGAGGAGGCGGGCTCCGCCGGCGGCGTAGCGCGCACCGGGGCCGGACGATCTGGGCGTGCGGACGTCCAATTTTGGGCCGCGCGCTCTGCGTCGTTGAGAGCCGTCATAATGGGTTACCTTACAGTAATCTTAAGAATCGTTTAAACGCCGAACGCCGCCACCGACCCGATGACGATGATCGCGGGAGGTCGGATCCCCTCGGCTCGGATCTTCTCCGGCGTGTCGGCCAGGGTGGCCCGCAACGTGTGCTGAGCTGCGGTGGTCCCATGCTGAACCACCAGCACCGGCGTCTCCGCAGGTCGGCCGCCTTGGAGCAGGACATCGACGAAAAGCTCGATGCGTTCGACGGCCATCAGCAAAACGATGGTGCCCCGCATGGCAGCCAAAGCGTCCCAATTCACTAACGATTCGGGGTGGCCCGGCGCGACGTGGCCGCTGACCACCACGAACTCGTGATTTATCGCCCGATGCGTGACCGGAACGCCCGCCAGGGCGGGCACGCCTATGGCACTCGTCACACCGGGCACCACGGTCACCGGAATTCCGGCCTCGGCGCACGCCAGCACCTCCTCATATCCGCGCGCGAACACGAAGGGGTCCCCGCCTTTGAGGCGGACGACGAAGCTCCCGGACCGGGCCCGCTCGATCATGACGTGGTTGATCGCGTCCTGGGCCATGGCGCGCCCGTACGGGATCTTGGCCGCGTCGATGACTTCCACGTGCGGGGGCAGCTCCGCGAGCAGCTCAGGCGGCGCGAGCCGGTCGGCGACCACGACGTCGGCCTGGGCGAGCAGACGCCGGCCGCGCACGGTGATGAGCTCGGGGTCGCCGGGGCCGCCGCCGACCAGCGCCACCCCGCCGCGCACCACGTCGGAGCTCACCGAGCTTTCCAGGGTGATTACCCCTCGCTGCAGAGCCTCCCGAATGGCCGACCGGATGGCCGCCGAGCGGCGGTGGTCGCCTCCGGCCAGCACCCCCACCGACAACCCGGCGTAGCTGAAGGTCGCCGGGGTCACCGCGGTTCCCTCGACGGCGATATCGGCGCGGACGCAAAAGATCTGGCGGCGTTCGGCCTCGGCGACGACGGCGGCGTTCACCCGCGAGTCGTCGGTGGCCGCGATCGCGTACCAGGCCCCTTCGAGGTCGCCGTCGCGGTATTCGCGCACCGACGGGATGATTCCGCTCATCGCCTCGACGGCCGGGGTGGCGGTGCGCGTAATGACGTGCACCTCCGCGCCGCTGGCGATGAGCAGGGGCAACCGGCGCTGGGCGACGGTCCCTCCGCCGACCACGACGACCTTCTTGCCGGCCAGCCGCAGCCCGACCAGATAGGCGTTCTCGGTCACCCGGCAAGCCTAAAGGTGCTGCCGGGGACGCGACGGCGACGTCCGCGCCGCGGGCGGAACGTCACGGCGAATTTCTGCGCGAATTTTCACCGTGGCGTTACGCCCGCGGCGTGCGCGACGAACCGCGCCACGGCGGCCGGCGTCGCGGCCGGGTGGGTGTGCAGGTACGACGCGTGGACGCCGGCGTGCACGACACCGTCCCGGACCGCGGCCTTTTCTTTGTCGACCCCGTCGACCTGATACACCCACGCGGGCTGATAGCTCTCGTCGAAAGTCACTGAGGTCCGGTGGAATTCGTGGCCGACCACCCGTTCGCCGACGGAATACAGCGGCGAATCGGCCACGGCGACGGCTTCGCGATAGGCCAACGTGAGGTGCGGCGTGAACCGCGCCGATCCGGCCAGCACTCCGCACATCGGGTGCCCGTCGAGCTCGGCGGCCAGGTAGATCAGCCCGGCGCATTCGGCGTGCACGGGCGCGCCGGCGGCGGCCAGCTCGTTGATCTGCCGGCGGACAACGTCGTTGGCGGAGAGCTCCGCGGCGAACTGTTCGGGAAAGCCGCCGGGCAATAGCACCGCGTCCGCGCCGTCGGGCAACGCGTCGGCGAGCGGGTCGAACTCGGCCACGTCGGCGCCGGCGGCGCGCAGCAGCTCCGCGTGCTCGGCATAGCCGAAGCTGAACGCCTTTCCGGCCGCCATGGCGACCGTGGCCGGCGCGCCTGGCTTCTCCCCCATCGCCGCCGCGGGATCCCACGGCTGATCGGCGGACCCGCATCGGGCGGCCGCCACCACAGCGAACAGGTCGACGTGGCGAGCGACCAGGGTGGTCATCGCCTCCACCGCGTCGTGCGCGCGCCGCCCGTACTCCACGGCCGTGACGAGCCCGAGATACCTTGTCGGCAGCTCCAATTCGGCGGTTCTCGGGATGGCGCCCAACACCGGGACGCCGGCCTGTTCGCATGCCTGCCGCAGCACCTGCTCGTGCCGGGCCGATCCGATCCGGTTGAGGATGACGCCGCGGACGCGGGTCGCGGCATCGAAGGTCGAAAAGCCGTGCAGCAGCGCGGCGACGCTCTGGCTCTGCCCGCGCGCGTCGACCACCAGGATCACCGGGGCGCCCAGCAGGCCGGCGACGTGCGCAGTGGAGCCCTCCGCGGGGGCGATCGTTGCGATGCGCCCGTCGAAGAGCCCCATCACGCCCTCGACCACCGCGAGGTCCGCGCCGCCGGCGCCGTGCGCGTAGAGCGGGCCGATGAGCCGTTCCCCCACCAACACCGGATCGAGGTTGCGGCCGGGGCGCCCGGCGGCCAGGCCGTGATAGCCGGGGTCGATGAAGTCCGGGCCGACCTTGAACGGCGCAACGGTATGGCCCGCCCGTCGCAGGGCACCGATCAAACCTGTTGTGACGGTGGTCTTTCCGCTTCCCGACGCGGGTGCGGCGATGACCACCGCGGGGACGGGGGTCATGGTGCCACCCGGTGCCGCGAGGGTGCGCATAATGACAGCCCACACGGCGTGTCGACGTACAGACACGCACGCTCGCGATGGCTGGTCGCGGGGGCGCTCACCACTCGATGCCCTTCTGCCCCTTGCGCCCCGCGTCCATCGGGTGCTTGACCTTGGTCATCTCGGTGACCAGGTCGGCCGCCTCGACCAACCGCTGCGGGGCATCGCGTCCGGTGATCACCACGTGCTGGTGGCCGGGCCTGGCCAGCAGCACGTCGACCACGTCGCCGGCGTCGACCCACCCCCACTTCAGCGGATAGGTGAATTCGTCCAGCACGTAGAAGTCGTGGCGGTGCGCGGCCAGCCGGCGCGCGATCTCGGCCCAACCGTCGGCCGCCGCCGCGGCGTGATCGACTTCGCTGCCCGCCCTGCGCGTCCAGGACCAGCCCGCACCCATCTTGTGCCATTCGACGGGTCCGCCGACACCGTGCCTGTCGTGCAGCTCGCCGAGTCGGGCGAAGGCCGCTTCCTCGCCCACCTTCCACTTCGCGCTCTTGACGAATTGGAACACGGCCACACTGAGGCCGGCGTTCCACGCGCGCAACGCCATTCCGAATGCCGCCGTCGACTTCCCCTTGCCCGCACCCGTGTGCACCGCCAACATGGGCGTGTTGCGCCGCGCCCTGGTGGTCAGGCCGTCGTCGGGCACGTCGAGCGGTTTTCCCTGTGGCATGGACGCCTATCCTCGCTTGCTCAGGCCACGCTGCGCACGGCCTGCGTCAGATGGTCGGCCCGCAACTGCTCCAGCCGCACCGACGGCGCACCGAGCTGATGCGCGAGTTGGCCGGCCAACCCCAGCCGCACGTACGATGTCTCGCAGTCCACGACCACGGCGGCGGCGCCTTCGGCGAGCAGCCGGGCCGCCGCGATTCGGCTGCGCCCCAACGGGTCCGGCCCGGAGGTGGCCCGGCCGTCGGTGAGCACGACCACCAGCGGGCGCCGCGCCCGGTCGCGCGCCTTTTCCCGGATGATCAGCTCGCGCGCGGCCAGCAGGCCTTCGGCGAGCGGGGTCTTGCCGCCGGTGTCGAAGCGGGCCAGTCGCCGCCCGGCGATGTGCGCCGACGATGTCGGCGGGAGCAACAGCCGCGCCTCCTGTCGGCGGAAGGTGATCACCGCGACCTTGTCCCGGCGCTGGTAGGCGTCGCGCAGCAGTGACAGGGTGGCGCCGCTCACGGCGGCCATGCGGTCCCGGGCGGCCATCGACCCCGACGCGTCGACGACGAAGATCACCAGATTGCCTTCGCGCCCTTCGCGGATGGCCCGGCGCACGTCCTCCGGGTTCGGCCGCAGCGGCCCCGCCCCGGCGCGCTCGGCGGCCGACAGCAGGGTGGCGAACAGGTGCAGTCCGTGCGCGCCGGAGCCGGCGTCGGCGGCCGCCACCACGCTGCCGGAGGTGTTGCGCGCCCGTGACCGCCGTCCCGGTGCGCCCTCGCCGACCCCCGGAACCGTCAAGGCTCGGGTGCGGAACGTTGGCGACGGCGGCGGGCTCGGTTTCGTCGACGGGGCGCGCAGCGGCTTCGAATTGGGTTGCGGTGTGGGCGGATCGGCGGCGTGGCCACCGCCGGGCGGCTCGGGATCGGGCTCGGGTTGCGGATCTTGTGAGCCGGCTTGTGCCAGGGCCTCGTCCAGCTGGTCGCGATCGATGCCGGGGTCGTCGAACGGGTCGCGGCGGCGCCGGTGCGGCAACGCCAGCTCGGCCGCCAGCCGGATGTCCTGCTCCTCGACGGTGGTTGCGCCGCGCCACGCGGCGTGCGCGACGGCGGTGCGGGCCACCACCAGGTCGGCCCGCATGCCGTCGACGTCGAACGCCGCGCACAGCGCCGCGATGCGCCGCAATTCGTTGTCCGGCAATGCCACATCGTCGACGAGGGCCCGCGCCGCGGCGATCCGTCGGGCCAGTTGCGCGTCCGCGTCGGCATAGCGTGCCGCGAACCCGTCCGGGTCGGCCTCGTAGGCCATACGCTGCCGGATCACCTGCATCCGAACGTCGACGTCGCGCGACGCGTGCACGTCTACGGTGAGACCGAACCGGTCCAGCAGCTGCGGACGCAGCTCGCCCTCCTCCGGATTCATGGTGCCGATCAACACGAAGCGCGCCTCGTGCGAGTGGGAGATACCGTCGCGCTCTATGTGGACCCGCCCCATCGCCGCGGCGTCGAGCAACACGTCGACCAGGTGGTCGTGCAACAGGTTGACCTCGTCGACGTAGAGCACGCCACCGTGGGCACGGGCCAGCAGTCCCGGGGAAAACGCGTGCTCACCGTCGCGCAGCACCCGCTGCAGGTCCAGCGATCCGATCACCCGGTCTTCGGTTGCGCCGAGCGGCATTTCGACAAGGCCCGCCTCCGCACTTCCGGTCGCGGCGGACAGCAGCGCCGCCAGCCCGCGCACGGCCGTCGACTTGGCGGTGCCCTTCTCGCCGCGGATGAGCGCACCGCCGATCTCCGGGCGCACGGCACACAGCAGCAGGGCGACCCGCAGTTGATCGTGCCCGACGATCGCGCTGAACGGATACGGCTTCACGGCTGCTTCGCCAGACCGGAACCGGGCCGCAGCATCGGCACGTGCGGAATGCCGTCGTCGACGAAATCGTCGCCGTCACGGACGAATCCGTGCTGGGCGTACATGTCGGCCAGGTACGTCTGCGCGTCGATCCGGCACGGGTAGTCGCCGACCTCCGCCAGCGCGGCGCGCAGCAGCCGGGTGGTGTGGCCCTGCCCGCGGGCGCTGCGCTTGGTGCACAGCCGGCCGATCCGGAACGCCTTCTCGCCTCCCGCGTGCTCCTCCATCAACCGCAGCGTGCAGATCACGCCCCCGTCGGGCGTTTCCAGCCAGAAGTGCCGCGTTTCGGCGAGCAGGTCGCGGCCGTCCAGCTCCGGATACGGGCAGGCCTGCTCGACGACGAACACCTCCACCCGCAGCTTGAGCAGCTCGTAAAGGGTCGGGGCGTCAAGGTCTTTGGACCAGGAGCGGCGGAGCGCCTCACTCATGCGCGCCGCTCCTTCTCATCGCTTCGCCCTGCATCGTCGCCAGCGCCACTCATGAGGCCTCCAGCCGCAGCGCCCTGCTGCCCCACGACCACACGTCGTCGAACAGCGCGGGCTCGCGCGACAGCTCTATCCCCAGCGACGGCACCATCTCCTTGAGCTTCGGCAGCCACGAGCTATACCGATCGGCGAAGCAGCGCTGCAGCACGTCGAGCATCGCCGGCACCGCGGTGGACGCCCCCGGGGAACCCCCCAGCAGGCCGGCGATGCTGCCGTCACCGGCGCTGAGCACGGTGGTGTTGAAGTCGAGCGCCCCGCCCCTGCGCTTGTCCCGGCGAATCACCTGAACCCGCTGGCCGGCCACCGTCAGCTCCCAGTCCGAATCCACTGCGCTGGGGGCGAATTCGCGCAGCGCGCGCACGCGGTCGGGCTCGGAGAGCCGCAGCTGGCCGATCAGGTAGTTGACCAGCGCCATCTGGGTGACCCCCGCACCGAGCATCGACAACACGTTGTCCGGCTTGATCGAGCGGGGAAGGTCGGTGAAGTGGCCGTGTTTCAAGAACTTCGGCGACCAACCGGCGTACGGCCCGAACACCAGCCACGACTTGCCGTTGACGAACCGAAGGTCGAGATGCAGCGCGCCGAGCGGCGGGGCCCCCGGCGCCGGAACGCCATACACCTTGGCGCGGTGCGAGGCGGTGAGCGCCGGGTTGTCGGCGCGCAGGAACCGGCCGCCGATCGGGAAGCCGGCGTAGCCCCTGACCTCTTCGATGCCCGCCTTCTGCAACAGCGGCAGCGCGTCCCCGCCGGCGCCGACGAAGACGAATCTGGCGTTCAGCCGGTGCTTTTCGCCGGTGCGGCGGTTGCGGATCAGCAGCGTCCAACTCCCGTCGGATTGGCGGTTCAGGTTGCGGACCTCGTGGCCGAATAGCGCCGCGGCGCCGCCCTGCACGCAAAATCCGACGAGTTGCCGGGACAGCGAACCGAAGTCGACGTCGGTGCCGTCGGAGGCCCAGTTGAGCGCGGTCGGCTCGGAGAAGTCACGCCCGGCGGCCATGAACGGCAGCCGGCGGGCGAATTCGTCCGGGTCGTCGATCAATTCGGTGCGCGCGAAGAGTGGGTTGCCGGCCAGCGCGCGCTGCCGCCGCCGCAGATAGTCGACGCGCTGCGCCCCGCGCACGAAGCTGACGTGCGGGACCGCGTTGAGGAAGCCGCGATCGGTCAGGATGCCGTTCTCGGCGGCGTACGCCCAGAACTGGCGGGTCACCTGGAACTGCTCGTTGATGCGCACCGCTTTGGTGATATCGATCGAGCCGTCGGGGTTCTGCGGGGTGTAGTTCAGCTCGCACAGCGCGGAGTGCCCGGTGCCGGCGTTGTTCCAGGGGCTGCTGCTTTCGGCGGCGACGGCGTCCAGCCGCTCGATCAGGGTGATGTTCCAATCCGGCTCCAGCCGCCGCAGCAACGCTCCCAGCGTGGCGCTCATGATGCCGGCGCCCACCAGCACGACGTCGGCCCGTGCGGTCCTGGCTAGCCGTGACACCGGATCGTTGGTCCTTCCCTAGGGTGCGCCGGTCCCAAGGGTATCCCGCGATACGGCAAGTGTTCGGTGCGGTCGCAGCCCGGGTCGAGCCAGCGCACGATCCGCTCGTTGCGATTGATCCAGCGGCTCGATGCCGCACGAGAGAGCGGTCTTGTCGGTCCAGGGCTGGGAGATGTCGTTTGTGATCGCGGCGCCGGATGCGCTGGTGGCGGCTGGTTCCGATATCGCCGGCATCGGTTCGGCGATCAAGGGCTGGCAACGCGGCCGTAGCGGAGTGTCAGGGGCGCAGCCACATTTGTGATCCACCACGGCAACAGCCCTGACCAAAGCTCTAAGCTGGCCTCGTGACTGGCTGGGTACCCGATGTGCTGCCCGACTATTGGCAGCGCACGATCCCGCTCGGGCCCGATCCCGCCGGCGAGGGCGACATCGTGGCAACGCTGATCCGGCGCGGCGAGCCCAACGGAGCCGACCGCCGCGCGGTCCTGGCCGTGCACGGCTACACCGACTACTTCTTCAACACGGCGCTGGCCGACCACTTCGCCGATCGTGGCTTTGCCTTTTATGCGCTGGACCTACAGAAATGCGGCCGGTCGCACCGGGACGGCCAGACCCCGCACTTCATCACCAACCTCGCCCACTACGACGCCGAACTCGAACTCGCCTTGGCGGCCATCCGCGAACAGGCCCCCGCCGGGCGGCCCGGCCGGGTCCTTGTTTACGGCCACTCCTCCGGCGGGCTGATCGTGTCGCTATGGCTGGACCGGTTGCGCCGGCGAGATCCGGCGGCGCACGCCGGCGTCCGCGGGCTGGTGCTCAACAGCCCGTTCCTGGATCTGCGTGGGCCTGCGGTCCTGCGCCTCTTTGTGACCTCGGCGCTGATCGCCGGCCTGTCGCGGGTGCGGTCCAAGGGGGTGGTCAGGGCCCCCGCCGAAGGTGGCTACGGCACCAGCCTGCACCGCGACTACCACGGCGAGTTCGACTACAACCTGCAGTGGAAACCGGTGGGCGGCTTCCCCGTCACATTCGGGTGGCTGCACGCCGTCCGCCGCGGCCAGATCAGGCTGCATCGCGGGCTCGACGTCGGCGTGCCGAATCTGATCCTGCGTTCGGATCGCACCTTGCGAGAAACCACCGATCCGGCGTCCATGCACTGCGGCGACGCGGTTCTCGACGTCACCCAGATCGCCAGGTGGGCCGGCTGTATCGGGAATCGGACCACCATAATTCCGGTGCCCGGCGCCAAGCACGACGTGTTCCTGTCGGTCACACGTCCGCGCGAGATGGCCTACCGCCAGCTGGACGTCTGGCTGGACGACTACCTCGGCACCGAAAACACCGGCGCCTCGGCGTCCTCGGGGAAGGGGGGAGGGCCTGAAGAGCCCTAAGCATGGAAACCTATGACATCGCGATCATCGGAACCGGTTCGGGCAACAGCATTCTCGACGACCGCTACGCCGACAAGCGGGCAGCCGTCTGCGAGCAGGGGACCTTCGGCGGCACCTGCTTGAACGTCGGGTGCATCCCGACGAAGATGTTCGTCTACGCCGCCGAGGTCGCCGCGACCGTCCGCGGTGCGGCCCGTTACGGCGTCGACGCGCATATCGACCGGGTGCGCTGGGACGACATCGTCTCGCGCATCTTCGGCCGGATCGATCCCATCGCGATGAGCGGCGAAGACCACCGGCGCTCGGCACCCAACGTCGACGTGTACAGCCAGCACACCCGGTTCGGGCCCGTTCAGCCCGACGGGCGCTATCTGCTGCGCACCGGTGCGGGTGAGGAATTCGCCGCCGACCAGGTGGTGATCGCCGCGGGCTCCCGGCCGGTCATCCCGGCGGCCATCCTGGCGTCCGGCGTCGACTATCACACCAGCGACACCATCATGCGGATCGCCGAGCTGCCCGAGCACATCGCGATCGTTGGAAGCGGCTTTGTGGCAGCGGAATTCGCGCACGTCTTCTCGGCGCTCGGCGTGCGGGTCACGCTCGTGATCCGCGGCGGCTGCATGCTGCGTCACTGCGACGACACCATCTGCGAACGTTTCACGCGCATCGCGGCGAGCAAGTGGGAGCTGCGCACCCACCGCAACGTCGCGCACGCCGCAAACCGCGGCTCCGGCGTCGCCCTCGAGCTCGACGACGGGTCCACCGTGAACGCCGACCTGCTGCTGGTGGCGACCGGCCGGCTGTCCAACGCCGACCTGCTGGACGCCGAGCAGGCCGGGATCGACGCCCAGAACGGCCGAGTGGTGGTCGACGAATACCAACGCACCTCGGCACGCGGCGTTTTCGCGCTCGGTGACGTCTCGTCGCCCTACCAGCTCAAGCACGTCGCCAACCACGAGGCCCTCGTGGTAAGGCACAACCTGCAGTGCGACTGGGACGACACCGAGTCCATGGCCGTCACCGACCACCGCTTCGTCCCGTCGGCGGTGTTCACCGATCCCCAGCTGGCGGCCGTCGGGCTGACCGAAAACCAAGCCATCGCACGCGGATTCGACATCACCGTCGCGGTGCAGGAGTACGGCGACGTCGCGTACGGCTGGGCGATGGAAGACACCACGGGAGTCGTCAAACTCATCGCCGAGCGAAACAGCGGATGCCTGCTGGGTGCCCACGTCATGGGCTATCAGGCGTCGTCAATCATCCAGCCGCTGATCCAGGCGATGAGCTTCGGACTGACCGCCACGGAGATGGCGCGCGGCCAGTACTGGATTCACCCGGCGCTGTCCGAGGTGATCGAAAACGCCCTATTGGGCCTGCGCTGACGTCAGCCGAGCTGGCATTGCGGGCACAGGCCGTGCAGCGTCAGGCCGGCCGCCTCCGACAGCGCGAAGGAACTGCCCGCCATCGCGTGCTCGAGCGCCGAGCTCAGCTGGACTGCGGGCACCTCGATGATCGCGCCGCACCGCGTGCACACCGCGTGGTGATGGGGGGCGGTGGCCAGGCCGTAGGTGGTCACGCCGCCGTCGAGCGTCAACGCGTGCAGCACCCCCTGATCGACCAGGGTGGTCACGGTGCGGTAGATGGTCGCCACGTCGGGCGGCTGGGTGCCCGGCGGTAGGCACCCGCGCACCCGCTGGTGAATCTCCGCCACCGGCAGGTGCCCGTTGACCGGCTCGAGCACCGCCAACACCTGGATCCGCGACGCCATCCGCCGCAGCCCGTGGGCCCGGAGGAGGTCACCGATCCGCTCGGTGACGGCGGGGTCCAGCACCGGGGCCTTGGGCGTCATCTTCTCAGTGTCGCGGCCGACAACCGGGATCGCCAGTTTTCGCCCCAACCCGGCGTGCGATTCTTGCAATCGACTTGCAATTGGCGCGCGGCGCCCCCTAATGTCGTGCCGGTGGCCGGTACCGAGTTCGACTGGCGGCCGTCGCGGATGACCAACCTTCGAAGCGCCTTGGCGCCGGCGGAGTGGTGGCGGCTGGGATCGATGCTGGCGGCGATCGCCGCGCTGCATCTTCTCGGCTGGATCACCCTGGTGGTGATCGTGGATCCGGCACGAGTCAGCCTGAGCGGCAAGGCATTTGGCGTAGGCGTCGGGTTGACGGCCTACACCCTGGGCATGCGGCACGCCTTCGACGCCGACCACATCGCGGCCATCGACAACACCACCCGCAAGCTGATGAGCGACGGGCAGCGCCCCCTTGCCGTCGGCTTCTTCTTCTCGCTGGGCCACTCCACGGTGGTCTTCGCGCTGGCCCTGCTGCTGGCGACCGGCGTCAAGGCCGTCACCGGTCCGGTCGAGGACGACTCGTCGACGCTGCATCACTACACCGGCCTGATCGGCACCAGCGTCTCGGGCGTGTTCCTCTATCTGATCGCGATCCTCAACCTCATCGCCCTGGTCGGGATCCTGCGCGTGTTCGCGCGATCGCGCCACGGTGAGTACGACGAAGCGGAACTCGAACAGCGATTGCAGAACCGCGGGGTGATCAACCGATTCCTGGGCCGCTTCACCAGGTCGATCACCAAGTCCTGGCACCTGTTCCCGGTCGGGCTGTTGTTCGGGCTGGGTTTCGACACCGCCACCGAGATCGCGCTGCTGGTGCTGGCGGGCACCAGCGCGGCAGCCGGCCTGCCGTGGTACGCCATCCTGTGCCTGCCGGTGCTGTTCACCGCCGGCATGTGCCTGCTGGACACCATCGACGGATCGTTCATGAACTTCGCCTACGGCTGGGCGTTCTCCAGCCCGGTGCGCAAGATTTACTACAACGTCACCATCACCGGGCTGTCGGTGGCGATCGCGCTGCTGATCGGCACCATCGAACTGCTCGGCCTGTTCGCGGGCCAGCTGGGGTGGCGGGGCCCCTTCTGGCAATGGCTGGGCGGCCTCGATCTCAACGCCGTCGGCTTCGTCGTCGTCGGCATGTTCGTCCTCACCTGGGCGGTCGCCCTGCTCGTCTGGCGCTACGGGCGCATCGAAGAAAAGTGGAGTTCGGCCGAAAGCGCGGGCTGACGCGTACCGGCGCGGCGCGGTCCACCCCATTCAGGGTGTAGAAAAGTGCCATGCACGAGCTGTCGCTGTGCGAGGCCATCGCCGGCCTGGTGAAGACCCACGCCGGCGGCCGGCACGTCGACGTGGTGCGCGTGCGGATCGGGGCCCTTCGGCAGGTGGTGCCGGAATCGCTGTCGTTCTGCTGGACACTGGTCCGGGACTCCGAGGACATGCCGGACGCCGAGCTGGAACTCGAGTGCGTCGGCGCCGAGGTGAAGTGCCGTTCGTGCGGTAGCCAGTCCGAGATCACGTCGGCCTGGTCGGTCTGGTGCCCGCAGTGCGACAGCCCCGACGTCGAGGTGCTGCACGGCAACGAATTCCTGGTGACGTCGTTGGACGTCTCATGAAACGCGCTTCCTCGGAACGGATTTGACCATGGGCAGATTTCATCGGCACGACGACGGAACGGCGCACTCCCACGAACACGACCACCCCGACCATGAACACGGGGATCACAGTCGCTACCAAACCGGCAGCCAACGCATCGACGTGCTGGAGGCGATCTTCGCGGAGAACGACGTTCTCGCCGGGGCCAACCGGGCGGCGTTCGAGAGCAACGGGATCCGCACCTTGAACCTGATGAGCTCACCGGGCTCGGGGAAGACGACCGTCCTGCAGGCCACGCTCGACGAGCTCGCCGGTGAATTCGCCATCGGCGTGATCGAGGGTGACATCGCCACGGACCTGGACGCGGCCAAGCTCAGCGGACGCGGTGCCCAGGTGTCACTGCTCAATACCAGCAATGGGTTTGGCGGCGAATGCCACCTCGACGCGCCGATGGTCAATCGCGCCCTCCCCGGCCTCGACCTCCCCGGCCTGGACATGGTGATCATCGAGAACGTCGGCAACCTGGTCTGCCCGGCGGAGTTCGACGTCGGCGAGCACGCCAAGGCCATGGTTTATTCCGTGACCGAGGGCGAGGACAAGCCGCTGAAGTATCCGGTGATGTTCCGATCGGTGGATGTGGTGCTGCTCAACAAGATTGACTTGGTGCCCTACCTGGATGTCGACGTCGACTCGTACATCGCGCACGTTCGCGAAGTCAATGCCACGGCCGAGATCCTGCCGGTCAGCGCGCGCACCGGCGCCGGCATGGGCGCCTGGTTCGGGTGGCTACGACGATTCGCAACGAACTCCGACGACTGAAGCCGTCCGGACTGCAAGTGAATTGCATGACGATCTCTTGCCAATTACTTGCAAGACCATGGAATCTTTCGGTCATTCGTTAGGCTTGCTCACCGGTTGGCTAGCTCTCGTGGCGGATCGCCGAAATCCTCTGTTGCGCAACGGTAACAGGTGACATTCGACGCCTGTAGAACATCCGTTTGTTCGCCGGCAAACTCTCTGGAACGTTGACAACCGTCTGAGGCGGGAGTAGACCCAAATTCAGCGCTGTGCAAGTGGGCCGGCGGTCGACTCCGGCAGCGCAGGAGCATTCAGCCCTGCTCCGGAAAGCTGCAGCATGCCAACAGAAGCAGCAGTCAAAGCAGAAGAAACATTGATTCATGTTCTATGGATCAACGCGGGCCTCAGTTGCGACGGCGATTCGGTGGCGCTGACTGCCGCCACCCAGCCCAGCATCGAGGAAATAGCTCTCGGCGCGCTTCCGGGCTTACCGAAGGTTGCCGTGCACTGGCCCCTGATCGATTTCGAATGCGGACCCAACGGAGGGGCCGACGACTTCCTCGAGTGGTTCTTCAGAGCCGATCGCGGCGAGCTCGAGCCGTTCGTGCTCGTCGTCGAAGGATCCATTCCCAACGAGAAGATCAAGGACGAGGGCTACTGGTGCGGGTTCGGCAACGACCCTGCCACCGGCCAGCCCATGACGACCAGCGAGTGGCTCGACCGGCTCGCGCCCAAGGCCACCGCGATCGTCGCGGTCGGGACCTGCGCCACCTACGGCGGCATCCACGCCATGGCCGGCAACCCGACCGGGGCGATGGGCGTTCCCGACTACCTCGGCTGGGACTGGAAGAGCAAGGCCGGCATCCCGATCGTCTGCGTCCCGGGTTGCCCGATCCAGCCGGACAATCTGTCCGAGACGCTCACCTACCTGCTCTACATGGCGACCGGTCAGGCACCGATGATCCCGCTCGACGACGCGCTGCGCCCCAAGTGGTTATTCGGCAATACCGTGCACGAGGGGTGTGACCGCGCCGGCTACTACGAGCAGGGTGATTTCGCCACCGAGTACGGTTCGCCGAAATGCATTGTGAAGCTTGGCTGTTGGGGCCCGGTCGTGAAATGCAACGTGCCCAAGCGCGGATGGATCAACGGTGTCGGCGGTTGCCCGAACGTCGGCGGCATCTGCATCGGATGCACCATGCCCGGCTTCCCGGACAAGTTCATGCCGTTCATGGACGAACCGCCGGGCGGCAAGCTTTCGAGCACCGCATCGGGTCTGTACGGGAGCCTGATCCGGAGTCTGCGCGGCATCACCGAGCGCACCGTCGACAAGGAACCGCGCTGGCGCCACAACGGCGACCAACTCACCACCGGAGCCCGCAGAACCTGGTGAGTACCTGGTAGGTCACGGCACTTCATTTATTCACCTCACACGGAGGGACTTCGATGACAACTATCGTCCCCGAGCCAACCACCGCCAAGCGGGAACCGGGCCAGCTCGTCGACATGGCCTGGGACCCGATCACCAGGATCGTGGGCAGCCTCGGCATCTACACCAAGATCGATTTCGAGAACAAGGAAGTCGTCGAGTGCCACAGCACCTCGTCGATCTTC
>NZ_JAOPWB010000314.1 GCF_025965855.1 Mycobacterium sp.
GGCGAGCACCGGCACATCGACGGGTGCGCCCCACTTGTCCTGCGAGGGTTAAACGCACGCAACATTTTCAGTCCTCGGGACCGGTTTTCGGGCACCGCGCGAGGGTATCCGGGCGCAGAGTCACTGACTTTCAGGAGGGAAGTCTATGCGCGCAATGACGTACCGCGGCCCCTACAAGGTTCGCGTCGAAGAGAAGGCGATGCCCGCGATCGAGCATCCCAATGACGCGATTGTCAGAGTGGAGTTGGCGGCGATCTGCGGATCCGACCTTCACCTCTACCACGGCTTGATGCCAGACACTCGGGTCGGCCACACCTTCGGACACGAGTTCATCGGCGTGGTCCACGAAGTGGGCTCCTCCGTCGAGAATGTGAACCCCGGTGAGCGGGTGATGGTGCCCTTCAATATCTACTGCGGGTCATGCTATTTCTGTGCCAGGGGGCTGTATTCGAACTGCCACAATGTCAATCCCAATGCCACCGCAGTGGGTGGAATCTACGGTTACTCACACACGTGCGGGGGATACGACGGCGGGCAGGCAGAGTACGTGCGGGTACCCTTCGCCGACGTCGGCCCATCAGTAATTCCCGACTGGATGGACGACACGGACGCCCTGCTATGCACCGACGCGCTGGCCACCGGCTACTTCGGGGCTCAACTCGGAGACATCGTCGAAGGCGATATCGTCGTGGTTTTCGGGGCCGGCCCGGTGGGCTTATTCGCCGCGAAGTCATCGTGGTTAATGGGCGCCGCCCGCGTCATCGTGATCGACCATCTCGAGTACCGGTTGGAGAAGGCTCGCAGCTTCGCTCACGCCGAGACCTTCAACTTCGCCGACTGCAACGACATCGTTATCGAGATGAAGAAGACCACCGACTTTCTCGGAGCGGACGTGGCAATCGACGCTGTCGGGGCAGAGGCCGACGGAAACCTGCTTCAACATGTTTCGACGGCGAAATTCAAGTTGCAGGGTGGCTCCCCGATCGCCTTGAACTGGGCTATCGATTCGGTTCGAAAGGGTGGAACGGTTTCCGTCATGGGTGCCTACGGGCCGCTGTTCAGCGCCATCAAGTTCGGCGACGCCATGAACAAGGGTCTCACCATTCACACCAACCAATGTCCGGTCAAAACGGCAGTGGGCCCGGCTGTTCTCACACATCAAGAACGGCTACCTGAAGCCGAGTGAGATTGTGACCCATAAGATCCCGCTCGAGCACATCGCAGAGGGCTATCACATCTTTTCATCCAAACTCGACAACTGCATCAAGCCGGTCGTCCTTCCGCACACCAAGTGAACAGACAGGAGCGGGGCCATGACTCAGACAGAACGTCCGCCTGCCTATACAGTCGAACATCCGCCGACACCAAGCAGCGACGAGTTGCGGGAGCGAATCCACGGTTGGGGTGCTGACCTCAACCCGAAGGACCGGCCCGCGGAACCAAAGCTGAGGCAAGACTTGTCCACCGGAGCGCACTGGGACTTCCCCGAGCGTCAGCCCGAAAAGTGGCCACGTGAGCGGTCCATGGAACACCGGTTCCTCACACCGGTGTTTGGCACGGCGCAGCCCCCCACCGGGATCTCTGGCATGCTGCGCAGATACGCCTACAAATTCAGTGAGGGCCGCGCGGCGCACTGGATGATTCTGCTCTATGCGGATCGGGTGGACGCGGCCGAGCACCACGTGCGTTCGCTTTTCACAGCGCGTCCCGATAATCCGTTTACCGAGACGGGAATCCGAGGCGAACTGACCTATCACGGCATCAAGTCACGGTTGGGCCGCAAGCGGGCCGATCTGGCCCACATCTGGATGGATCCGATCATCGTGGCCGGCCCATGGATTCCGAGCGGCGGGGTGGTCGCCTTCATGCTGAGCAAAGCCGTGAAGGCCACGGCGAAGGCCGCCAAATCACGCTCGCGGCAATAGGAAAGTGCAGTCGGCCTCCCTCGGCCTCGGCCGAGGGAGGCTGACTGATTAAGACGCTGACTGGCTGCGGATTACGCCGGCATGCGTGCGCCCTTTTTCGACTCAATAGTTGTTGCAGGAGTTAGTGACTCGCGTCACTGTTGCAGCGTACTGCTGAGTTTGTGGAACGTTCCGCGCCTGATCCAGCATCTGCCGGCGTTGGTCCGGGGGCGATGCCAGGTATGTGCCCAGCCACGACTGCGCCGCCGGGGTTATGGCCAATTGCTGGGCAGCTGTGGGATCTTCGGCGTTGAGCGCCGCCACGACCTGCGGGTAACTGCATGTTGTGTTGACAATCGAGTCCTCATTGGCATTGGCATCTGCCAACGCGACTCCGGCCGCGGCGGTCAATGACAACGTCGCACCGCCCGTCGCGACAGCCAGTTTGAATGAGCTAAGCCTGACCATCTTTCCCCACTCTTCCAATTCGAAGATTTCCGTGCGCTATTCGAGCCGGGCACCATGAACACATCGGTGCCTTGCATCCGCATCTGGGCGGCGGCTGGGTCATCGCGCGCCCAGCCGGTGAAAGTCTCTGGGCAGCTGGCTCAGTATGTCGTCGAACTTACCGGGCGTCACCGCTTCACGAAGTGTCGCCATGACCGCATCCACGGCAGCCTCGGACACCGTGGAATCACGTCGGCTGCGTTCAGCCACTCGGTTCACGAACTCGTCGAAGCTAAAGGCTTCGGCCTCTTCTTTCGTCGGGAGCAAGGCGTCCTGCAGTGGGCCGGGCAGTTGGGCGGCCAGATCGCGGGCCTCACCGCCGCTGATACGCTCGGCGAGGGTGGCCAAGGTGGCGCGTGTGAGCGCCACCGCGTCGCCTTTAAACAGGCCGGTACGCTGGACCACTCGCGCGATGATTTCGTCGTATTGCATTGGGTCTCCTGGGGTTTCGCCTCTCGATATCGTGGCGGAGGGTCAAGCGTCGATGCACCGTTCTGGTGAGCCGTATTACGGCGCTGCTAATCACCCTGGCAGGCGAGCCACGTCACCAGCGACAGCCGGCATTCATCGGCCCGACGGGTTGACTCCGCCGGAGATCTCTGGCTTTGACGAGACGACTTATTCGCCGCGCAGCGGCCGGCGCACTTGCTGCTGCAAAGTAAAGGGGCGATGGTTCCAAGGCATGCGGGAAGTGCGGATGAGTGCACCCGCGCGTCGCTTGCAACCCGACTGGCGAATGGGATACCGTAATCGGTTGAATTGTACTTGTGTACAACATTATTCAGCGGCCACCGCGCCGTGGCGTACCACAGCCGACAACTGGATGCCTACAACGTAACCTGCCTAAGAGCGCGGTTAAGACCGGTTGCAATCACAGGGCGGGCATCATCGTGGACCTGGCCCGGCTCAGTTTCCTCGGTACCGCGGGCTTAATCGCCACCACAGGGGCGGATCGCTGCGATTGAACGAACCGCCGCGGCTGTTACGGCGTCTGCTTGACCTCGCGGGGATGAAGATACGTTTCCGATCGTCGGGCATGCCTTAACTGGCTAAGTCCACACGCGAAGCGGTGCGGGGCGGCGGCTGCCACGGTGTCGTCAAATGTCAACTCGGCCAGAGTAACACGGCTCAGTCCGGCGGGACGAGCCCTACCAGCGTTTTCTGCCCCGTGGGGCCGGTGCGATCGCGACGGCCATTTCCCACGATGAACTCATGACGCAGGAGCCTTTAAAAGTTGGTCTGCTAGCGCCACCTTGGGCGGCGATACCCCCGCCGGGCTACGGGGGCACCGAATCGGTGGTCTGCCAACTGGCGCGGGGCTTGACAGAGGCCGGACATGAGGTGGTGCTGTATGCCACTGGCGACAGCACGGCACCGGTGCCAATCGTCTATGCCATGGCCACCGCGGACTGGGACCGCATCGGTCACGGCGAGGTTGAGCTGCCCCATGTGATGCACGGTTATGAGGCGCTCGCCGGCTGCGACATAATTCATGACCACACCGTGCTGGGGCCGGCCTGGGCGTTGGCTTCCGGCTATGACCGAGTGGTAACCACCTGCCATGGCCCGTTCAGCGGTGAACTGCGGGCGATCTACCGCCGCTACGGCAAGCGATTGCCCGTCGTGGCGATTTCACATGACCAAGCCTCCCGCGCGCCTGAGATCGCCGTGGATCGGGTCATTCACCACGGCCTGGACCCCGACGAATACCCGCCGGGCGCAGGCGACGGGGGCTACCTGCTGTTTCTCGGGCGGATGACCCCGGACAAGGGTGTGCGCGAGGCCGTATTGGCTGCCCGTGCCGCAGGCGAGCCGCTGGTCATCGCCGCCAAGACCCGAGAACCCGCCGAACACGCTTATTTTGCTGAACAGATCATGCCGCTGCTCACCGACGAGGTTGACGTCGCCGGGGAAGTCACCGGTGACGCGAAACTGGCGCTACTGGGTGCGGCCAAGGCGCTGCTGAACCCCATCCAATGGGCAGAACCGTTCGGACTGGTGATGATCGAGGCGATGGCCTGCGGCACGCCAGTCATCGCCTGCCCCAACGGCGCCGCACCCGAGATTGTCGACACCGGCAGCACCGGGTTCCTCTGCTCCGATCCCGCCGAACTGGTGGCCGCGATCCACCGCGTCGACCAGTTGAACCGTGACGCCTGCCGCGCCGCCGCCATCCAACGCTTCTCCACCACTCGAATGACCGCCGACCACGTCGCCCTCTACGAGGAGATGGTTACCCGGTGACATTCGTCGACGGTGAAGAATGCGCGGCCGGCGCTTGGGCCTCTGGAACAGGCCCACCCGTGAGCGGCGACGACGGCGATGTCACGCTTCTGGAGGGTTCAACGTTTTGTATCTCGGCCCTATCGGGCGACGTCCACCGCGACCGGCCACACGGACTGTTCGTCGCCGATACCCGAATGTTGTCCTGCTGGCGGCTTGCCATCGAGGGGGCGGCCGTACAAAACCTATCCACGATTGAGGAGCCCACCGAACCCTACCGGGCAACCTTCGTTGGTCGGACCCCGCCACGTCAATGGATGGCCGATAGCACGATGCTGGTCCTGCGCGACAGGTTGGTCGGCGACGGTATGCGCGAGGACGTAACCTTGCGCAACCTCGGAGCGGAGCCGATCGGGGTCACCTTGACCCTGGCCGTCGACACAGACTTCGCGGATCTCTTCGCCGTGAAAGAGGGCAGGGTTCAGCCACCGCACGGCCTTGCCGTCGATATCGGGAGGGCGTCAATGGCTTTCACGCTCGCCGGTCCGGACGACACCCGAAGTGCTCAGATCACCGCCGCCACCGGAGAGCCGATCGTTACGCCCGGCAGATTCACCTTCCGGATCGTCGTGCCGCAACGGTCAGAGTGGTCAACGTGCTTCGCTGTGGAGGCCTCGGTCGGCGGCAGGCGAGTTCAGCTCCGGCACCGATGCGGCGAGGCGATCAATACCAGCGCACCTGCGCAGCGCCTGCAGGCATGGCGCCTATCGAATCCACGGATAGTGACCGGAGATTCGGCGTTGGACTGTTCGCTCGAGGTGGGGACCCGCGACCTGGGCTCACTACAGATCGAAGACCCGACACAGCCAGGCTGCCCGATTCTTGCCGCCGGGGCGCCCTGGTTCATGACGCTATTCGGGCGAGATTCCCTATTGACCGCGTGGATGGCCCTGGGCCTGGATCCACGCCTGGCGTTGAACACTTTGCGCACCCTCGCCCGGCTGCAGGGCACTCAGGTCGATCCTCTGACGGAGGAGGAGCCGGGTCGTATCCTGCATGAGGTTCGTCTCGGCAGAGAGGCGGCATTAACGCTGGGCGGAGGCACCACATACTACGGAACTGCGGACGCCACACCGCTGTTCGTCATGCTGCTCGCCGAGCTCGACCGGTGGGGAGGCCTTCCCGATGCTGACCGACCCTCGCTGCTGGCGGCGGCTGACCGCGCCGTGGCGTGGATTATCGAGTACGGTGACGCCGACGGAGACGGCTTCGTGGAGTACCGCCGGCATACCGCCCGCGGCCTGGTCAACCAGGGCTGGAAAGACTCCTTCGACGGCGTCAATCACGCCGACGGGCATCTGGCCACCCCACCGATAGCGCTGTGCGAGGTACAGGGGTATGTCTACGCAGCGTTCCAGGCCCGAGCATTCCTCGCCGAGGGAGACGGTGACACTGTCTGTGCTCAGCAGTGGCGCGGCCGAGCGGCCCGGCTGAAAGCGGCGTTCAACCTGGCCTTCTGGATGCCCGAGCAGCAGGCGTTTGCGTTGGCACTCGACGGCGCCAAACAGCAAGTCGACGCCATCGCGTCGAACATGGGGCACTGCCTGTGGACTGGCATCGTCGATGACGACAAGGCCGCCGCAGTGGCAGCGCATCTTATCGGGCCTGCTTTGAACTCGGGCTTCGGCGTGCGGACTCTGGCGACTGACATGAACGCCTACAACCCGATGAGCTACCACAACGGCTCCGTGTGGCCGCACGACACCGCGATAGCCGTCGCAGGGCTGGCGAATTACGGTTTTACTGATGAGATTCAACAGATTGCGTTGGGCCTCATCGATGCGTCCGCAAACTTCGGCGGCCGGCTACCCGAACTGTTCTGCGGGTTTTCGCGAGCTGACTTTTCGCGTCCCGTGCCTTATCCGACGTCGTGTTCGCCGCAAGCCTGGGCTGCTGCGTCCTCGCGCTTGGTGCTTCGCAGTCTGCTTCGATTCAACCCCGACATCCCGCACGGGCAGGTTCAGCTGTGTCCGATGGTTCCGGATCGGTTATTACCCATCCGCCTGGAAAATTTACCCCTTGCCACAACACGGATGAACATCACCGTCGAAGCAGACGGTGAAGTCGACGTCGGCGACCTTCCTGCGGGAGTCCGGCTGGTCACAGCCCAACCCAGGCATTCGCCCATTCGGACCTCAGCGCAGCAGCACGATCGACGTCACTGAAGGACCAACCGCGTGGTCCGTATGGCCTCACCCATCGGCCGCATTGTGTCGCAGCTCATCGGCGTCTCGCTCCTCGGCGATCATTGCCAGCCGCCAAAGGCATTCACGATTGCGCGGAGCGAAGGCCGCCGCCTGCACAGTCTTTGGCAGCCAGTTCAGTGGCCCCGACACCGCTACTTCCGACATCGCCACCCGACACCCGCCGGCGGTGTCGCTCAACCGCAACGTGACCAGAGCCTCGGTGGCCGGCCTCACCCGGGCGAAAAGGACGAGTTCCTCCTTCAGCACGCACGTTTCGACGATGGTCTCGTCGTTGATTACCGCCGGCCACGCTCCGATGGAGTGCAGAATCCGGGTGCCGGGTAAAGGCCACTTCTTACTGACGGCCCGCGTTCGGCTGTTTCCCACGACCCAACTTGAATAGGTCCAACCGTTCGCCAGGACGTTCCAGACTCGCCCGCGCGGGGCCTCGATGTCTCGAGTGACCGTCATGTTTGCTCCTCCGGTTCCCCCGGTACACGCTGGTTCCCAACGGACTCGCTCACAGCTCATCGAGCCTCGGGTACAGAATTTCCTGGACGCACAGTTGAATGGCCGCCGCTATTGGGATGGCAACGAGCGCACCGACAATTCCGAGCAGCGCCCCGCCGACGAGTACGGCCAGCAAGGTGACCACCGCCGGCACCTCGACCGCCCGCCCGATGATCTTGGGCACCAGGAGATAGTCCTCGGCCAACCGGAATATCACGTAGAAGGCCAGGGTGGCAATGGCTACCGGGGCAGACACGGTGAGCGCGACGGCGGCGACGATGAACCCGGCGACGGTTGATCCGAATGGGATGAGGTCTAGCACCGCGACGAATATCCCGAGCAGCAACGGATAGGGCACACCGAAGATGACGAGCCAGATAAAGGTGGCGACCCCCGCGATGACCGATATCAAGATGTTGCCGAACACGTAGGCGCCCACTTTCGCGTATACCTGGTCTCCGATGAGGATCGCCCGGGGCCGACGGGAGTGAGGTACTAGACGGTACAGAGTCGCGCGTATTCGGGGCAGGTCGAAGAGAAAGTAGACGGTCAGCACCCCAACCACGAGAAGGTCAGCGAAGGCTCCGAATACCGCCGTCCCAACCTTGACGGCCTGCCCCAAGATCGGGCCGCCGGAGCTGTTGACCGTTTCGGTGATTCGTTGCTGGAGGTGAAAGTGGTCATTCAGCCTGCCGATCCAGGATGAATGGTCACCGACGCTCTGGATGTAATGCGGCGCCTGATCAATGAACTGGCGTGCCTGCTGCACCAGCGGGGGAATGGCGGCGGCGAGTGATCCCACCACGATGGCCATTACGGCGATGAGCACCGCGGTGACCGCGGCCCAGCGGGGCAGCTTCTTGCCGACCAGCCACGACACCGCCGGCTCGAGTCCCAGGGCCACGAAGAACGCTACCCCGATCAACAGCAGCATCGACGACGCCGCAGCAAGGCCGCGTACCACGCCGTACGTCACGGCGACGCCTGCCGATGCGGTCAGGCCAACCAAAAAAGGTGAGTGCCAATTAAACCGGGGCCCCGCAGCCCCTAGGGGCCGCTCTTCTGTACTGATCTGTGCCGCGATGTGTTCGGCAGCAGCGATGAGCCCCCCGTCTTCGCTGTCGCGTCGGTCAACGGGGGAACGATCACCTTCGCTAGCCCCGGTTCCAGAGTTGCCGTCAGTCGCCAGCTTTGCCATCTGCTGTGTCGCCGTGTCAGTGACGTCTACTTAGAGTGGTTGTCGGGCTTGCTTAGCGAGGTGACAACCTCGCCGGCGAGGTCCCGCACCGGTATATTGGATTGTTGCGAGATCGCCGTAAGCATTGCGAAGGCGCGAGGGGCGTCGACGCCGAAGCGTCCCATTATCATGCCTTTCGCTTGCCCGATAACGTCGCGCGTAGCCAACGCCGCTTTGAATTGACGTTCCTGTTCCTCGTTGATAAGCGCAAGTGCGGCATGACTGGCGAGCATTGCGCCCATGGCATCCGATTCCATCCCGAACGCTTTGGGCTGCAATCCGAACAGACTCAACGTAGCAGCGGTAGCACCGGGAATGTCCGCTGGACAGGACAAAACGCTGCGCACCCCGGCGGCCGCAGCGGGTTGTGCAAAGCGCGGCCAGCGGACATCGCTGCCCAAATCATCGCAGCGGACCGCCTTGTGTGCGCTGATCGCTTCCAGGCAGGGGCCCTGCCCGGACACCCGCTGAGCGCTGTCCAACAACGCGGTCAACTGCGAAGTTGTTGCGATCGAACGGAGCTCGCCGTTGTCGATTACGGATATCTTTGCCAAATCCGCTCCGCGCACTAAAGCTACCGAGGCAGAGGCCACCTTGGTGAGCAGGTCCTCGATGCCCGCACCCCCGACAAACGCACCGGCCAGCTCTACGATCGTCGACCGAGCCGCCTTGTCGTGGCGCTCGTGATGACGTCGCTTTTGATTCGAACCTACTTGGGCCATGCCGAAGCCTTTTCGGACAAAGCCCTTTGACGCATCGCAAAGCTTTGCGGCATATCCGGTTTCGTTTTTCTCATTGCGGCCCCCCAAAGTTTGGCCGTCGTGTACTGACTGCCTTAGGACTATGCCAACCGGATCGGAGTCCAAGCGTCGACCCAGCAGATCCATAAATCGGAAGCGTCGTAGACCTCTCGGAGCTATTAATGGTTCATGAGCTAAGAATGGGAGGTAGGGCGCCCCCTGCTCTCTGACTTCGTCGACATCAACTTCACCCCGGCGTCCAGCGCCACCACGCCTGAGATGCGGCGGTGGCCTGCTGGGACGGTTGCGCGAGCGTGCCCTACCTCGGCTGCCCGATCCGGAGGATGCCGGTTGCTAAGCGCCACCGACGGCGAACCGCCCCCGGCGGTGTTGAGTGACTCGGCTGCAAGCGGATGGAAATTTGGACCATCCAGTGCGGTGCCTTCGGGAGAACGCCGACAGTGCGGCGCTGCATCTGCCGCAAGCCCTTAACGTTCCTCGCCGACGCTGCCGCCCGTAAACGGTGCCACCCAAGACGCCGGCGCCTTCGGCCGACAATGTCATCGCCGTGTTGCTGTCGAGGCTGCCTCGGAGCCTGTCATCAATGTGGTTGCGGGCGCAAGGCTCCGGCAGACCCGGACAACGCTAAAACCTCATTCCAGCGGCGCGCCGCGCTGGGGGCCTGGGCACCGACTTCACCCCACAGGTCGATTTTGCATTGTGGATTCAGCTCACCAGCCGGAGGTATGGCGGCTGTGAATCGACCACGATGGTTGCAGTCCACATCGGAAAGGGAGCGGCATGAAATATGAAGAGTTCATCTCCCGCGTGGCACAGAACGCCGAACTGTCGGAGGAGGACGCGGCGAGGCTGACCCGCGCCACGCTGGCCACGCTCGCGGAACGCATCACCGGCGGTGAGGCACAAGATCTCGCAGCCCAGTTGCCCGCCCCTCTGCAAACCGCGCTGATTAGCGCCCACGAGAACGCCGAGGCATTCAGCTTCGAGGAATTCGTCAAACGGACCGCCGAACGCGCCGGCACCGATCCAGACGTGGCCGAAGTGGCCATAGACGCGGTACTCGCAACACTTCGTGACGCCGTGACACCCGGAGAGTTCGACGATGTGCTCAGTCAGCTGCCCGCAGACTTCCACCGGCTGGGCGCCTCCCGGCCCCCCTGATCCACCACGCGCACAGCAAAACCCGCCGGAGTACGACCTGACTCACCCATCGGCGATCCCGGTGTTAGTGCGGCTCTTTCGCTCGGTGGCGAGCGTCGATATCGACAAGAACGTGCGGCGACTCCGCGAGTTCGTCGATGAACAGATCGACGGCTTCGCCATCGCGGGCGGAACTCGGCCAAATGGAACGGACGCGACGTGATCTCGCTGCAAGACCTACCGATCACCAAAGTCGTTCAGGATGCTGCCAGAATTGTTCGGCCGCCTCAGCGTCGCCCATGGCCGGACGCTTCGGGTCATCGACCCAAAATTGACCAATCCAACCACCTTCGACTGGGAGCAGTCTTTCGCGTTGTGCGGGTTGATCTTCTAACCGCATGCGAAGGGACGCCCGTATCGGTCGCCACGCCACGATCTCGACCAGTGAGTCATGACGTGAACTCCATTCCCGGCCTGAGGCGCCCGCCCCACGACCGTGTCACCCAGTAGGAGGCGATCCCCGTGGCTATCACCGCGACACAGCTTCACCGGCCCGAACATTCCCATGTCGAACTTTCTGACCTTGCCGAGACGGACGACTTTCCTGAGCGCGCCTATGGGATGCGAATGCCCATCTCAACTCAGGGACGGCGCCGCGGCGGTAGCACCCCGCTGGTCCACACACGCACCGACGTCGGATCATTCGCCATCGAAGAAATTCAACTGCCCGACGACGTGAAGGTATCACCGGATCCGCTGAACAAGATGGTCAGCGTGTGGATAAGCCACGCCACATTCTCCGGCCACTGCGACGGCATAGCCGTCTTTGCCACGCCCGGCGACATCACGATGATGTCGCAGCCCGACCCCCATTACTCGCGCCCCGAAGATCTGCGCCACACGGTGGTGTTGTTGGATCCATCGTTGGTCGCCAGTGTGGCTAACGGCGTGCCGGGCCGCCGTGCCCCCTCGCCGATCCGCTTCACCGGTTTCGCACCGGCCGATGCGGCGGCTCAGCGGTTGTGGCAAGCCACAGTCAGCTATGTGCAGGATGTGGTCTTGGCCGATGACACCCTAGCGACTCCACTCGTGCTGGGTATCGCTGGCCGCTTGCTGGCCGCGGTCACCTTATTGACGATTCCCAACACGGCCATCGCGAATCCGACGCCGCATGACCGCAACGACCACCCGCCCGTGCTGTTGCGGCGCGCCATCGAGTTCATCGAGGCCAATGCTGACCGGGACATGGGCTTGGGCGATATCGCCGAAACTGTCTGTCTCACACCGAGGGCCGTGCAATACATGTTCCGCCGCCACCTGAACACCACGCCGCTCCAATACCTTCGCCGGATCCGACTGCACTACGCCCACCACGACCTGCTGGCCGCCGACCGCAGGCACGACACTGTCACCGCCATCGCCTCCCGCTGGGGATTCATGCACACCAGTCGTTTCGCAGTCTTCTACCGCCAAACCTATGGCCGAAATCCACACATCACGTTGCGGAGCTGACAGCTTGCGGACACGTCATGCCACGCCGAGGACGCGGAAATCTTAGTAGGTGGGCCAAGCTCTCGCCGTCGTGGGCTTCAACCGTGAAACTGGGGGCGAGAATTCAGCCGGCAGGAACGTATTGCCATTCGGCCTCGATCCGTACATTTTTCCAACCACTCCGGGATACCGGACCAGGTCGCTCCATTGCATCCACTCGTGCTGACAGCATCAATCCTCGGTGACATTTCTGGCTCCCTAGGCGCACGCGGTACTCGAATCTAATTGCCAGACTTATTGTTCGGAGGTTACTGCCGGGCCATGCGTCCAAGCTATCGGCGGTCGGAGCCTCCGCTAACCCCCTTCCCGACATAGGAGAAGCGATGGCTTTTTTGCGATTCGATCCGTTTCGCGACCTTGACCGGTGGTCCGAGCAAGCGTTGGTCGGTGCCCGCGCCGCGCGGACGCTGCCGATGGAGGCGTTGCGGCGCGGCGACCAATTCATTGTCGCCATAGACGTCCCGGGCAGCGCGCCAAACGATATCGATGTGACCGTCGAACGCA
>NZ_JAOPWB010000315.1 GCF_025965855.1 Mycobacterium sp.
TGCAGCAGCCGGAGCGTGCCGATCACGATGTCGACGGTCCCGTCGGCCAGGCCGTCGATCACCGCGCGGGACTCGGTGGTGTCGGTGAACCGGGACAGCCCCTTGACGGTCACCGGGAAGTCGGCCATCCGCTCCCTGAACGTCTGCAGGTGCTGGTCGGCGAGCAGCGTGGTGGGCGCCAGCACGGCGACCTGTTTGCCGTCCTGAACCGCTTTGAAGGCCGCCCGCACCGCGATCTCGGTCTTTCCGTAGCCGACGTCCCCGCAGATCACGCGGTCCATCGGCACCGGCTTCTCCATGTCGGCCTTGACCTCGGTGATCGCGGTGAGCTGGTCGACGTTCTCGTTGTAACCGAACGGGTCCTCCATCTCGGCCTGCCAGGGGCTGTCCGGCCCGAACGCGTGTCCGGCGCTGGCGTGGCGTTTGGCGTACAGCGCCACCAGCTCGCCGGCGATCTCGCGCACCGCGCGGCGCGCCTTGGTCTTGGTGTTGGCCCAGTCGCTGCCGCCGAGCCTGCTCAGCGCCGGCGCCTGCCCGCCGACGTAGCGCGACAGCTGGTCCAGGGAGTCCATCGGGACGTAGAGCTTGTCTGTATTTTTAGCGCCGCCACCCCGGTTCTTGCTCGACGCGTACTCCAGCACCAGGTATTCGCGCCGCGCGCCGCCGACGGTCCGCTCGACCATCTCCACGAACCGCCCGATGCCGTGCTGATCGTGCACCACCAGGTCGCCGGCGGTGAGCGCCAGCGGGTCGACGGTGTTGCGCCGCCTGGCCGCCAGCCGCTTGCCCTCGACGGCCGTGGCCCGGTTGCCGGTCAGGTCGGTCTCGGTGATGACGACCAGGTTGGCGCCCGCCACTATCACCCCGTCGTGCAGCGGGCCCTTGAGCACGCCGACCACCCCGGGCTTGGGCGCGACACCGGATTCCAGCATGGCGGCGGGGGTGTCGGACTCGGCCAGCCGCTCCACCACCCGGTGGGCGGTCCCGGTGCCGGGCGCGACGACGGCGGCATGCCCGCCGGTCGCGACGTGCGCGCGCAGCATCGCGAAGATGCCGTCGATGTCGTGCTGATGCCCGCGGGCCGACGGCGCGGCCCGGACGTCCAGCTCGACGCCCGACTCGTCGGCGAGCTGGCTCAGGGTCCACCAGGGATGACCGGCGCGGGCCGCCGCGGCCCGCACGTCGTCCAGCTCGGCGAACCCCGACCCGCCCAGCTGCTCGACGTCGACCGGCGCTTCAGTGCCCATGGCGGCGACCGACCACGACGCCTCGAGGAATTCGCGGCCGGTCTTGATCAGGTCGGCGGCCCGGCGGCGCACCTTTTCCGGATCGCACAGCAGGACGGGCGTGCCGTCGGCCAGCTGATCGGTCAGCAGCGCGTGATCGTCGGGACGCAGCACCGGAAGCAGCGCCTCCATGCCGTCGACCGGGATGCCCTCGGCCAGCTTCGCCAGCATGTCGGTGACGCTGCCGGTGATGGCGTTCTCGCCCGCGGGATCCCGGGCGGACAACTGGGCGGCCCGCTCCCGCACGTCGTCGGTGAGCAGCAGTTCACGGCACCCGACCGCAACCAGCGCGTCGACCTCGAGCTCCGGAATCGAGCGCTGATCGGCGACCGAGAACATCCGCATCTCGCTGACCTCGTCGCCCCAGAACTCGACGCGCACGGGGTGCTCGGCGGTCGGCGGGAAGACGTCGAGAATCCCGCCGCGCACGGCGAATTCGCCGCGCCGCCCGACCATGTCCACGCGGGTGTATGCCAGCTCGACGAGCCGGGCGATCACGTCCTCGAACGCGATCTCCTGGCCGATGGTCAGGGTGACCGGTTCCACCCCGCCCAGTTGCGGCGTCATCGGCTGCAGCAGCGAACGGGCCGCCGTCACGACCACCCGCAGCGGCGGGCCCAACCGCGCGTCGTCGGGGTGGGACAGCCGGCGCAGCACCATCATTCGGGCGCCGACGGTGTCGACGCCGGGTGAGAGCCGCTCGTGCGGCAGCGTTTCCCACGACGGAAAGACCGCCACCGCCTCGCCGAACACGCCGCGCAGCTCGGCGGTCAGGTCGTCGGCCTCGCGCCCCGTCGCCGTGACCACGAGCAGGGGCCCCAGCCGCGCCAGCGCGCTGGCGACGAACAATCGGGCGCTGGCCGGTCCGACCAGGCTCAATTCGGCGGGCCGGGCCGCCGCGCTTTCGGTCAATAGCTGGAACGTCGGCGCCGTCAGCGCCAGGTCCACGAGCCCCGCGATCGGGGTTTCTGGGCGAGCAGGCCCCGGTGCGGTCATGATGAATCCATTCTAGGGGGGCCTGGAAAAGCACTGAAGTTCGTCAATATTGGGCCCGGCGCCGTCAAGGGATCGTAAGAAAAGCGGCACTTGACCCTGTGCGGGCGCACGTTTGATTCATGACATTGCTGGACATCTTGCCGTCGATCGGGCATGCGGCTCCCCGACGGTTCGATTCTGCGATCTGGCCCGCCACCACGCATTCCGACGAGGAGGGCCGGCTCTGCGTCGGCGACGTACCCCTGGTCGATATCGCCGACGAGTTCCACACCCCGACCTACGTCATCGACGAAACCGACTTCCGCGGCCGTGCCCGCCGCTACCGCCGCGCGGCGCGCGGCATCGGGAGTATGGAGGTCGTCTATGCCGGAAAGTCACTGCTGACGACGGCGGTGGCGCGGTGGGCGCGCGAAGAGGGCCTCGGTATCGACGTCTGCTCGAGCGGTGAACTCGCCGTCGCCCTGGCCGGCGGAGTCGACCCGGCGCGCATCGTCGTGCACGGCAACGCGAAATCGCCCGACGAGCTGCGCGACGCGATACGAGCCGGCGTCGGGCGCATCGTGCTGGATTCGTGCATGGAGATCGCCTACCTCGCCGGGCTGGCGCGGCGGCGACAGCCGGTGCTCATCCGGGTGACCCCCGATATCGATATCCACGGCCACCGCGCCGTCACCACCGGCATCAGCGACCAGAAGTTCGGCTTCACCCTCGCCGGTGACCACGCCGCCGACGCGGTAAAGCGCGTGCTGGCGCATCCCATCCTCGACCTGGTCGGGCTGCACTGCCACATCGGCTCGCAGGTCACCGACCCGGCCCTCTACGGCGAAGCGATCCGCCGGATGATCGCCGCCATGGCCGATATCCGCGCCCACCACGGCATCATCCTCACCGAGCTCAACATCGGCGGCGGCCACGCGATCCCCTACGTCCCGGGCGATCGGGAACTCGACCTCGATGAGCTGGCCCGCGTCATCGAGGACGCGCTGGACGAGGCCTGCGCCGCCGAGCATTTCCCGCGGCCGACCATCGTGGTGGAGCCCGGTCGCGCGATCAGCGGCCGGGCCGGTGTGACGCTGTACCGGGTGTGCTCGGTGAAGACGCAACCGGGCGGGCGCACCTTCGTCGCCGTGGACGGCGGGATGAGTGACAACCCGCGGGTGTCGCTGTACGGCTCGCAGTACACCGTCACGCTGGCCAACCGGCACCCGCTGGGCGCCAAGCAGCGCGTCACGGTGGCCGGCCGGCACTGCGAGGCGGGCGACGAGATCGCCCGGGATATCGAGCTGCCGGCGGATCTGCACGCCGGCGACCTGTTGGCCGTGGCCTGCACCGGCGCCTACCACCACAGCATGGCGTCGAACTACAACATGGTCGGCCGGCCGCCGCTGGTGGGGGTCAAAGACGGCCGGGCCCGCACCCTGGTGCGCCGCGAGACGATCGCCGATCTGCTCTCGCGCGACTGCGGCTGACGCCGGCTTACTGGTCCTGCAGCCGGGGGTCGGCTTCCAGGTGGGTCAGGCCGTTCCACATCAGGTTGACCAGGTGCGCGGCGACGACTTCTTTCTTGGGTTCGCGGGTGTCGAGCCACCATTGCGCCGTCATCGACACCGAACCCACCAGCGCCTGGGCGTACAGCGGCGCCAGGTCCGGATCCAGGCCCCGACGGGCGAAGTCGCCGGCCAGGATGGAGCTGACCTGGCTGACGGCGTCGTTGAGCAGGCTGGAGTAGGTGCCCGAGCTGATCGCGGCCGGCGAGTCGCGAATCATGATCCGGAAGCCGTCGGTGCGCTCCTCGACATAGGTGAGCAGTGCCAGCGCGACGAGCTCTACCCGCACCCGGGACCGGTTGTTGGTCAGCGACGAGGTGATGCCGTCGAGCAACGCCGACATCTCACGGTCGACGACGACGGCGTACAACCCCTCCTTGCCGCCGAAATGCTCGTAGACGACGGGCTTGGACACGTTGGCGCGCAGGGCGATCTCCTCGATCGAGGTGCCCTCATAACCGCGCTCGGCGAACAGCGAGCGTGCGATGCCGATGAGCTGCTGTCGGCGATCGCTACCGGTCATGCGGGCGCGCGGCGCCCGCCCTTCCTTATCCGGCTCCTTGTCCAGAACGGCCACGTCAATCAGCGTATCGGTTCGCCGGAGGGAACTGTCCCGTCTAGAGTCTCTTGGTGGCGAGATCCCATTAGCCCCTAAGGGGCAGGGCATCCAATCCGTCGTGGTGTAATCGGCAGCACATCAGATTTTGGTTCTGAGAGTTCAGGTTCGAGTCCTGGCGACGGAGCATCGCTCTTTGCCGCGAGCGTGCACAAAATGACACGATTGACGGCGTGTCGGCGTACAGACACGCACGCTCGCGCAGAAAGGGGATTCATGTCGTTTCGTGGTGACACCGCGGTCCTGGTCCTCGCGGCCGGCCCCGGCACCCGGATGCGGTCCGACACCCCGAAGGTGCTGCACACGATCGCCGGCCGCAGCATGCTGTCGCATTCCCTGCACGCCATCGCCAAGGTGGCGCCCCAGCACCTGGTCGTGGTCCTGGGCCACGACCACCAGCGGGTCGCGCCGCTGGTCGCCGAGCTCGCCGACGCCTTGGGGCGCTCGATCGACGTGGCGCTGCAGGACCAGCCGCTGGGCACCGGGCACGCTGTCCTGTGCGGCCTGTCGGCCCTGCCCGACGACTACGCCGGCATCGTCGTCGTCACCTCCGGCGACACGCCGCTGCTGGACTCCGACACCCTGGCCGGCCTGGTCGCCACCCACAGCGCGGAGTCGGCCGCGGTCACCGTGCTCACCACCACGCTGGGCGATCCGGTCGGCTACGGCCGCATCCTGCGCACCCAGGACAACGAGGTGATGGCGATCGTCGAGCACACCGACGCGACGCCCTCGCAACGCGAGATCCGCGAGGTCAACGCCGGTGTCTACGCCTTCGACATCGCGGCGCTGCGATCGGCGCTGAGCCGGCTGAGCTCCAACAATGCCCAACAGGAGCTCTACCTGACCGATGTCGTCGCCATCCTTCGCGGCGACGGCCGGGCGGTGCGCGCTCAGCACGTCGCCGACAGCGCGCTGGTGGCGGGCGTCAACAACCGCGTCCAGCTGGCCGAGTTGGGCGCCGAGCTGAACCGCCGGATCGTCGCCGCCCATCAGATGTCCGGCGTCACCGTGATCGATCCGGCCAGCACCTGGATCGACGTCGACGTGACGATCGGCCGCGACACCGTCATCCAGCCCGGAACCCAGCTGCTGGGCCGTACCCGGGTCGGGGGTCGCTGTGTCGTCGGCCCGGACACCACGCTGACCGACGTCACCGTCGGTGACGGCGCGTCGGTGGTGCGCACCCACGGCACGTCCTCGTCGATCGGGGACGGCGCCACGGTCGGCCCCTTCACCTACCTGCGACCCGGGACCCTGCTGGGAGCCGACGGCAAGCTGGGCGCGTTCGTGGAGGCCAAGAACTCCGTCATCGGGACGGGCACCAAGGTTCCGCACCTGACGTACGTCGGCGACGCCGACATCGGCGAGCACAGCAATATCGGCGCCTCTAGCGTGTTCGTCAATTACGACGGCGAATCCAAGCGGCGCACCACCGTCGGTTCGCACGTGCGCACCGGGTCGGACACCATGTTCGTGGCCCCGGTGACCGTCGGCGACGGGGCCTACACGGGCGCCGGCACGGTGGTGCGCGACGACGTCCCGCCGGGGGCGCTGGCGGTGTCGGCGGGACCGCAACGCAACATCGAGGGCTGGGTGCGGCGCAAGCGTCCGGGCAGCGCGGCGGCCCGGGCCGCCGAAAGGGCCTCGGCAGAAGCGGGCGACGAGGCCGGCGAGAAAACCGAGCCCGAATAGACACCGTGAATTTGGTACCTGGCAACCCAGCCATAATTCCGTACGATTCGCTTCGTACGATTGGTTATCCATTTCGATCCCGAACGGCGGGGGCAATGCGTTGAGCCACGACTGGACCGATAACCGAAAAAACCTGATGCTCTTCTCCGGTCGCGCGCATCCGGAGCTGGCAGAGCAGGTGGCCAAGGAACTCGATGTCCACGTCACCGCCCAGACGGCGCGGGAATTCGCCAACGGCGAGATCTTCGTTCGCTTCCACGAGTCGGTGCGCGGCTGCGACGCCTTCGTCCTGCAATCCAACCCGGCGCCGGTCAACAACTGGCTGATGGAACAGCTGATCATGATCGACGCGCTCAAACGGGGCAGCGCCAAGCGGATCACGGCGGTCATGCCGTTCTACCCCTACGCCCGGCAGGACAAGAAGCACCGTGGCCGCGAACCGATCTCGGCGCGGCTGGTCGCCGACCTGCTCAAGACCGCCGGCGCCGACCGGATCGTGACCGTCGATCTGCATACCGACCAGATCCAGGGTTTCTTCGACGGGCCCGTCGACCACATGCGCGCCCAGAACCTCCTGACCGGCTACATCAAGGACAACTACCCGGACGGCAACATGGTGGTGGTCTCCCCCGATTCCGGCCGGGTGCGCATCGCCGAGAAATGGGCCGACGCGTTGGGCGGCGTTCCGCTGGCCTTCATCCACAAGACCCGCGACCCGCGGGTGCCCAACCAGGTGGTCTCCAACCGCGTCGTCGGCGAAGTCGAAGGCCGCACCTGCGTCCTGATCGACGACATGATCGACACCGGCGGCACCATCGCCGGCGCCGTGAATTTGTTGCGCGAAGACGGCGCCAGTGACGTGGTCATCGCGGCGACCCACGGCGTGCTGTCCGATCCGGCCGCCGAGCGGCTGGCCGCCTGCGGCGCCCGCGAGGTCATCGTGACGAACACGCTCCCGATCGGTGACGAGAAGCGCTTCCCCCAGCTCACCGTGTTGTCGATCGCGCCACTGCTGGCCAGCACCATCCGCGCCGTTTTCGAAAACGGCTCCGTCACAGGGCTTTTCGACGGGGACGCCTAGATGGCCGATACCGTCATCTACCACAACCCGAAGTGCAGCACCTCCCGCAAGACGCTGGATCTGCTGCGGGACAACGGTCTTGAGCCCACCGTCATCCAGTACCTGAAAACCCCGCCGCCACGGGGCGAGCTGGCTCGCATGATCCGCGAGGCCGGCATCGATGTGCGCACGGCGGTGCGCAAGCGCGAACCGCTCTACGCCGAACTCAACCTCGCCGATGCGACCGACGACGAGTTGCTCGACGCGATGGCCGAACACACCATCCTGATCGAACGGCCTTTTGTGGTCACGGCGAAGGGCACCCGGCTGGCTCGGCCGATCGACGCGGTGCGCGAGATTCTGTGAGACCTCGTGCTGCCGCGATGGTTGCGCTGACTGTGTGTGCGGTGGCCTGTGCACCGAAAGCCCCCGACTACCAGTCGATCTTGGCGCGCAGTTCGACGACGACCAGCGCCGTCAAGACGACCGAGAAGCCCGTCCCGTTGTCGCAGTACCTGGAAAACATCGGCGTCAACGGCCAACAGGTGGCGCCGGGATCGGTGCCGGATCTGAACGTGTCGATACCGACGCCACCGGGCTGGTCGCCGTTCAGCAACCCGAACATCGCCAAGGAGACCGAGATCATCTCCAGGGGCGGCAAGTATCCGACCGCGAGGCTCGTGGTCTTCAAACTGCGCGGGGACTTCGACCCGGCCCAAGTCATCAAGCACGGCAACGACGATGCCCAGCTGTTCGAGAATTTCAAGCAACTGGACGCCTCCACGGCGAACTACAACGGCTTTCCGTCGTCGATGATCCAGGGCAGCTACGACCTCGACGGCATGCGGCTGCACAGTTGGAACCGGATCGTCATTCCCACCGGATCGCCCCCCGCAAACCAGCGATACCTGGTCCAGCTGACCATCACCAGCCTGGCCAACCAGGCGGCCGCGGAGGCATCCGACATCGACGGGATCATCCACGGATTTGTCGTTGCCGCAAAGTGATTCGCACCCCGCGTGCGTAACGCCACGGCGAAAAAGCCCCGGAATTTTCGCCGTGGCGTTGCGTTCGCGAAAGTGCAACTGGCTACGTATTTCTCGAGTAGGACCGTCGGTAGTCGCACTTTCGCGGAACTCTTTCACTAAGCTCATCAGTCATGACGAACTGGACCGCCGCAGACCTGCCGTCGTTCGCCGGGCGCACCGTGATCATCACCGGCGCCAACAGCGGGCTGGGCGCGGTGACGGCCCGCGAATTGGCCGGCAAGGGCGCCAAGATCGTCATGGCCGTCCGCGACACGGGCAAGGGCGAGGCCGCCGCGCAGCAGATGACCGGTGACGTCGAGGTGCGCCGACTCGACCTGCAGGACCTGTCGTCGGTGCGCCAGTTCGCCGACGGCGTGGACAAGGCCGACGTGCTCATCAACAACGCCGGCATCATGGCCGCCCCCTACGCGCTGACCGCTGACGGATTCGAGAGCCAGATCGGCACCAACCATCTCGGTCACTTCGCGCTCACCAACCTGTTGCTGCCCAAGCTCAGCGACCGCGTCGTCACGGTGTCGTCGATGGCGCACTGGCCGGGCCGCATCGACTTCGACGACCTCAACTGGAAGAACCGGCGATACTCCCCCTGGCTGGCCTACAGCCAGTCGAAGCTGGCCAACCTGCTGTTCACCAGCGAGCTGCATCGCCGGCTCGATTCGGTTGGTTCGCGGCTGCGCGCGCTGGCGGCCCATCCCGGCTACTCGCACACCAACCTGCAGGGCGCCTCCGGCCGCAGGTTGGGCGACGCGCTGATGTCGGCCGTTACCCGGGTGGTGGCCACCGATGCCGATTTCGGCGCCCGGCAAACCCTCTACGCGGCGTCGCGGGACTTACCGGGCAACACGTTCGCCGGCCCTCGATTCGGCTCGGTCGGCCGAACGCAACCGGTCGGACGCAGTCGGCGGGCCCGGGATGCGGCCACGGCAACCGCGCTGTGGGACCTTTCCGAGCAGCTCACGGGCACCAAATTTGCGCTCTAGCCGGTTGTGCGCTGAGGGCTTCGACCGTGCGGTGAGGGCGAAAATTCCGTTAAATCCGCGCCCTGGATACACAGGACGCCCTACGAGCACACTCATCAATTTCCGCCCTGGCCCGCAGATGCGCTAACCTGACCGGGCGTCACGGCGAGGGTAGCTAGCACAGCACCGTTATCGACGGAGACCGACTCATATGTCGCGACCCTGCCGTGCCCCCAACGAGGTATTGAGCACAGAGGAGCGACACGATGGCCAAGTCCGCAGTCAACCAACTCACGGCCACGGTGCGAACCGAGACCGGCAAGGGCGCGTCCCGCCGGGCCCGCCGCGCCGGCAAGATTCCCGCCGTCCTCTACGGCCACGGCGCCGAGCCCCAGCACCTGGAACTGCCCGGGCGCGACTTCGCGGCCGTGCTGCGGCACGCGGGCACCAACGCGGTGCTGACGCTCGACGTCGCCGGCAAGGAACAGTTCGCGCTGACCAAGGCGCTGCACATCCACCCGATCCGCCGCACCATTCAGCACGCCGACCTGCTGGTCGTGCGCCGCGGCGAGAAGGTCGTCGTGGAGGTCACCGTCATCGTGGAGGGCGAGGCCGGACCCGACACCCTGGTCACACAGGAGACCAACACGATCGAGATCGAGGCCGAGGCGCTGTCGATTCCCGAGCAGTTGACGCTGTCGGTCGAGGACGCAGCACCGGGCACCCAGTTCACCGCCGGGCAGATTGCGCTGCCGAAGGGCGTCAACCTGATCTCCGACCCCGAAACGCTGGTGGTCAACGTGGTGAACGCGCCGACGGCCGCAGACCTCGAGGAAGAGGGCGCGGGCGAGGCGGCAGAGGGCGCGGCGGCTCCGGCAGAAGAAGAAGAGGCCGGCGAAGCCGAGGCCCCCGCGGCCGAGTCCGAGTAGGCGGCCCCCGACGTGGCCGAGCCGCTTTTGGTGGTCGGCCTGGGCAACCCCGGAGACAACTACGCCCGCACCCGGCACAACCTCGGGTTCATGGTTGCCGACCTGCTCGCCGCGCGGCTGGGTTCGAAGTTCAAGGCGCACAAGCGTTCCGGCGCCGAAGTTGTCAGCGGCCGGTTGGCCGGGCATTCGGTGTTGCTGGCCAAGCCGCGCTGCTTCATGAACGAATCCGGCCGCCAGGTGGGGCCGCTGGCGAAGTTCTATTCGGTGGCCCCGGCCGACATGATCGTCATCCACGACGACCTCGACCTCGACTTCGGCCGCATCCGGCTCAAGGTCGGCGGCGGCGAAGGCGGACACAACGGGCTGCGCTCGGTGGTGGCCTCGCTGGGCACCAACGAGTTTCAGCGGGTGCGCATCGGGATCGGGCGTCCGCCCGGGCGCAAGGACCCGGCGGCGTTCGTGCTGGAGAACTTCACCGCAGCCGAGCGCGCCGAGGTCCCGACCATCTGCGAGCAGGCGGCCGACGCCACCGAATTGCTGATCGAACTGGGGCTCGAGCCGGCGCAGAACCGCGTCCACGCCTGGTAGCGGCCGCCCTTAGCTGACGAGGGTGACCGAAGTGGATCGCCGCAGCTTGCCCGACGGCGTCTTCGGGATGGTGCCGGGGCCCAGCACCACGACGTTGCGCGGCCGCACGTCGACCTCGGCCACCACTTCGTGGGCGACCTGGTGCTCGATGCGGCGCACCTCGGCGGGATCCTGCCAGGCGTTGGACTCGACCGCGACGGCGAACGTCTCGCGGGAGTGGCCGGCGTCGAGGCGCACCGCGACGGCGCAGCCGGGCCGAACGCCCTCGACGCGGCCGGCGGCCCGCTCGATGTCGGTCGGGTAGATGTTCCGACCCGCCATGATGATGACGTCCTTGACGCGGCCGCAGACCACGATGTGGCCCTCCTCGGTCAGGTAGCCGAGGTCGCCGGTGTCGTACCAGCCCTGCTCGTCCTGCGCGGGGATGAAGCCGCCCATGGTGATGTAACCGGGCGTGACGGGTTCGCCGCGCAACTCGATGATGCCGACGCCGCGAGTCGGCATCACATTGCCCTGCTCGTCGATGATGCGGGCCTCGAGCCCCTCGAGCAGCGGGCCGAGCGTGGCCAGCCTGCGGGTGTTGCCCTTCGTCGCGGGCACCGCGCGCCGCAGAGCGGCCAGCAGGTCGCGGTCGACCTCGTCGACCACCAGGCCGGCGTTGCATTCGGAGAAGGACACCGCCAGCGTCGTCTCGGCCATGCCG
>NZ_JAOPWB010000316.1 GCF_025965855.1 Mycobacterium sp.
TGCGTTCGACGGTCACATCGATATCGTTTGGCGCGCTGCCCGGGACGTCTATGGCGACAATGAATTGGTCGCCGCGCCGCAACGC
Organism: Mycobacterium sp.; assembly: GCF_025965855.1. Lineage (GTDB taxonomy): Bacteria > Actinomycetota > Actinomycetes > Mycobacteriales > Mycobacteriaceae > Mycobacterium. The sequence goes on from NZ_JAOPWB010000316.1 coordinate 86, forward strand.
CTCCATCGGCAGCGTCCGCGCGGCGCGGGCACCGACCAACGCCTGGTCGGCTAAGCGGTCCAGTTCGCGGAAGGGGTCAAATCGCATCAAAGTCATGGCTTCTCCTTGGTTGGTTTGTTCGCTGCGGAACCGCCGGCCGGGCGGAAGTCCTTCCGCACCCGTCGAGACAAGCTCCGGAATTCACTCTGCCAATGTTGCGTCGTTAACGCGTGCGCCCAGCGGATTGAAATTGTTCGCCTCGATTCGTTCCGTCAGCACGACCGCTCGGACTTGAGGGCGTGTCGTTGCGCGAAGGGCGGCGGTGGCTCGCTGGCAGCGCTCGTATCGCCGCCGCGGTTCAGGCGGTTGAAGACTGGGTCGGCAGATGCCCTCAAGCGGGCGCCTGCTCCGGGCGCAGACCTGTCGGCTCGTGCGGACAGCACTGTCCATCTGCTGAGCGAATGACGCCGGATAACGGCACAACTGTGGTGGCTGGGCGGAGCACGGTTGGACTAAATTCCTGTTCCTCTGCGCGCCGATGCATTTCGAGATGACGTTTCTCGATGCTTATGAGCCGGCCACTTCCTTTGCCCCACTCCACTTCTCGCGGCGCCGCTGCGCTGGAAGCACGGCCAGCCGGGCCCATGGATGTTCGGTTTCTTCGACCGACGCGGGAGTGGGCTGCCAGGTGAGGCGAGCCAATTCCTCCACAATCGTGCTATAGAACGCGCGCAGTTCCCGGGGCGAGACCAAATCGCCCTCCAGCGTGGAGGCGCCTGGCTGTTGCAGGGGCCGCATCGTCGGATACAACGGGAGCCTTCGGCCCCGCGCCACACCCGCTTCAACCAGGGTCCAGGCGCCTTGGCAGACGACCCCGACCGGCTTTCCCGAAGTGATGAAGTCATGTACGAACGAGACTACGAAGGTATTGCCGGAAAGCTCATCGGATTTCAACATCCCGGGCACCAATAGCAACGCCTCGTACTCGTCGGCCGTCGCTTGGGCCACCGTCTGGTCGACCGTATAAATGCGGCCCGGTTCGAGGTCTTTATTGAGCGATTCGATGTGCCCGATTCTGAGTGACAACAGCTGCGTCTGTGCCCCAGCTTTTCGCACCGCCCCGCCGGACGCGTCCAATTCCATCTGGCCGACGCCGTCTGCCGCGAGCAGTGCGATTGTCAAACCTTGGAGACGTTGGGCCATGTCGAACTCCGCTCGGCACTGGGTGTGAACGCGGTAGTCGCGCTTGGTCCAAGCGTCGCCGTTACGGACGTCGATTTCCTGCTCCCGCCGGGCTAAATATGTGAAGCGGTATTCGCCCCGCTGTGACAGAACGGCACTTGATCTACTCAATAGGCACGATGAACAACACCCCTGCCGCCGGATCGGGCGGCCCCGAGATCATCCCGGCTTGCTTGGAGGCAGTATGTACCGCACGACCTCGCTCCGAGTCAGCTTCATATAAGCACCCTTTTAGGATTTCCTCCACTCTGTAGCCCTGTACGAGCTTGAACGAAACTTTTATTCTGTTCGACGGATACTTCTGCGCCCCTGTAGCTCGCGGAACTCAGCTTTCAGAACATCGAACGGGCCCCTGGCTTTCTCGTTTCACCACAACGGGATCGCGGCGGTCCATGCCTTCTGTTATGCCCCAAAGGCTCTTTCCCCGGCTTCACCCTTCGGTCCCCGCAGGTTACGCATCTCACTTGTCGTCCGTTGTCCATCGCACGCCACCAGAGATCGGCGGCCGTTGGTCGACGACTGGCGAAGCGCAGTGTTTCCTGCTCAACTGCGATGACGACCCGTAGCCTCTTCCAAGAGGTTGTCGGTGAGACATGCGGCTAGAACTCGGTGCGGTCCGCCGAAACGATAACCAGCACAGTGCGTTCAGTGGTGAGATCCGGGTAAACCCCGCCGACGGTGGTAGCTCTCGAGTGGCGTCGCCTGTGACCTTGGCTGAACCACCGGGAACAATCGAGGGATGGCGAGTGAGTCCAGATCGGCGCTAACGGTGCCGACTCGTGACCGAGCCGCCCTCTATGCGGTGAGTTTCTTCATGGCCGATATGGAGGCCGGCGTGGGTCCATTCCTGGGCGTGCTGCTGCATAGCCGCGGCTGGAGCACCGGCGCCATCGGTGCGGTCATCACTTTGGGCGCTGTCGTCGGCATGCTCGCCGTCACTCCCGCCGGTGCCCTGGTTGACGCCACCCACCACAAGCGTGCCTGCGCCATCGTCGCGGGCCTAGGCGCTGTCGCGGCCGCGGCGATAATCCTGACGTCACGGCAGTTTTGGGTGATCGCCGGGGCCCAGGCGGTGATGTGCATTTCCGGGGCAACGATCGCACCCGCATTGATCGGCATCACCCTTGGCGTTGTGGGCCAAGCGAGGTTCATCGGTCAAAACGGCCGCAACCAGGCCTACAACCACGCCGGTAACATGGCGGGGTCCGCCTTAGCCGGCCTGCTGGGCTGGCACTTCGGGTACGCCGCGGTGGTTTGGCTGGCGGCCGGGTTCGCGGCTGTCACGATCGTCGCTGTGCTGGCGATCCCGGCCGCTCGCATCAACGACCACCTCGCCCGCGGCGAGGCGCTCTCCGGGGATCAGCCCCGGGTTAAGTCGGTGCGGGTCGTCCTCAGGTCTCGTCCGCTGCTGGCGCTCGCCGGAGCGGTGACGCTGTTTCACTTGGGCAACGCGGCGATGCTTCCCCTCTATGGGCTGGCGGTGGTAGCCACGAACGCCAACCCGTTCACCACGGTGGCCGCTACCGTCGTCGTCGCCCAGGCGGTGATGGTCCCCGCCTCGCTGGCAGCCATGAGAATCGCCGAAGCCCGTGGCTACTGGCCGGCCATCTTGATCGCCTTCACCGCACTGCCGGTCCGTGCCCTCATTGCGAGCCATGTCATCACCACCTGGGGTGTCATACCGGTGCAAGTCCTCGATGGCGTCGGTGCCGGCATCTTGTCAGTCGCGGTGCCGGGTCTGGTGGCGCGCATACTTAACGGCACCGGGCACATCAACGTCGGCCAGGGCGCAGTAATGGCTGCGCAAGGGCTTGGTGGTGCGCTGAGCCCGGTGCTTGGCGGTTTCGTGGCCCAATTATTCGGCTTTCCAGCAGCATTCGCGATGCTTGGGGGACTTTCGCTCGGCTCTGTGATCATCTGGCTGGGTTTCGCCTCGATGCTGCGCCGCGCTGACGACGACGTAGTCAAATAGCCGACATGCCGGCTCTCTCGGCCCCGTGATCGGCATCCGGCAACCTGTGGTCTTACTCGCCGACGGTCATCCTGGTACCGGTGCTCTGCATCCGGAGATCAGTCGACAGCTTGGCCACTCGGCCCGGCCCTCTCCGCACAACCGGAACCCAAAGGGGACGAAAGAACAATATAACGGTGAGTCGCGGAACCCTTTTGCCGGGCTTGGATAATCGGCGA
>NZ_JAOPWB010000338.1 GCF_025965855.1 Mycobacterium sp.
GGAGACCACGGTGATCTCACGGCGTGCCAGGTTTGTTGACACGCACGATGGGGCTGTCCCCAGTCTCGCCGAGGGCCTGTTGCCCCGCCTTCTGCGATCGCCGCACGAGCGGGTCAAGCGAGGTGTCCGACAGCGCCGCGGCGGTTGTGTCGCGCGCCGAGACTGTGGCGAGCACATGATCGATGCCCTCGTCGTTGAGACGAGTCGATTGGTCGAAGAGCATTTCCCGAACGCCATGTAGGCATCGGGCAGACCGGCCGAGCCCACGTCGGGATCGGTGACATGCATCTGGTTTAGACAGTATCCATCCGGGTGGGTCCAGTTCCGTCGCAACGCGTCCTGTACTCTCCGACCAGCGCGAATTGAGCCTAAGAGATGCGATGGGTGCTAATGCCGATCTCGAGCAGAGCAGGGTCGAGGTGTTCCAGGCTGCCGATTGGCTGACCTGTGTTGTCGGAAACCTCGGTGGTGGTCTCGCTCGAAGACGACATTCCGTACTGCGGGGGATCCGAACTCATCGAGCGGATGGAAGCCGCCATTACGCGCGACCGAGGACCAATCGATGTGGCGGGGGCCGCGCTTATTCTGGACGGACAGCGCTCAAGACCTTCGACAGCTAAAGGCCTCCGTCCTAAAGGGTTTCAAGGCGGCCTCCGGGTCAGAGCCTCGACGGCAGATGTCGGTCGACAACATCACATACGACGTCTGGCCACTCTAGAACGCAACTTACGTTCTGATATGGGGAGCATTCTGTCAAGTGGGCAGGGTGAAGCGGCGGCCACAACCGTCGCTGGGCCGCCGCTTCATTGACCAGATGAGTCGGTGGGGATGTCGAGCGTGTCGTATCGACGCATGTCAGTTCTGATATTCGCGGGTTGGCTACCGCAGGACGGTACTTTCGAGTCGGAGCGGACCGCTGGTCTAGGGATCGAGCGTTATCGGTTGCGGGGCAACGTGATTGCTCATAGAACGGACGCGGGTCACTCCCAGACGCTTGCCGACACCTCGGTGATGTCATCTGGACATCTATGGGCACCTATTCGTCGAGGACGGCCAACGACCAGCACCAGCCGGCGAGTTCACGGGCGATCGCGGCGTTGGCGCTCACGGAACGTTTCTTGCGCTCGTCGAAACGGGCCCACCGGGCATGTAGTCGCCGGTTGGCTGCCTGCCCCCGCCCTCGGGCTGCCGGGGACGCCGTTTCCCACCGTCGCCGCAAATGGCGCCCCGGTCGATAGGGCGGCCGGTGATGCCAGGCCGCCTCGATCAGCAGTCGGCGGGCATGGCTGTTGCCGGTCTTAGTAACCCCACCCTGAGAGCGGGTTGCCCCCGAGGAGCACTCGGTGGGCACCAACCCGAGATAGGCGCCGATGGAGCGGCCCGACAGCCGCTGCCACTCGCCCATCTCGGTGGCCAGCCCGAACGCCGTCAGCGTCGAAACCCCCCGCAGGCACCCCAACCGGGTCACCACCGGGGTGAACACTGAATCGGCGGCCATCTCGACGATCGCCTCATCGAGGCGGTCGCGGCGGTCAACGGTGGCCAGCATCGCATCAAAGGCAGCATCGTAGGCCAGCTGTAAACCAGCACTGTCGAACCGGTGCATCCGAAGCCATAGTTCGTGTTTCTTGCTCCACGCCTCGCCGCCGCAGTAGACGATCCCGTGCCGCAACAACAGCTTTGACAACCGGTGTGAATCGACAAATGGAACTGAACGTAATGTACGACAGCCCTGACCCACGGTTGACATCCCCGCTGAAATGCCTTAGACATAAGACATGTTGCCAGCAACGTCTCACGGTTTTCGGCTGGCCGCGGCCGAGACCTGGCCCAATCCCTGGCCGATGTATCGCGCGCTGCGCGACCACGACCCGGTGCACCACGTCGTCCCCGATGGCCGGCCCGACCGCGATTACTACGTGCTGTCCCGGCACGCCGACGTCTGGGCGGCCGCGCGCGACCACGAGACGTTCTCCTCCGCGCAGGGGCTGACCGTGGAGTACGGCGAGCTGGAGATCATTGGGCTGCAGGACAATCCACCGTTTGTGATGCAGGATCCCCCGGTGCACACCGAATTTCGCAAGCTGGTGTCGCGCGGTTTCACGCCGCGTCAGGTCGAGGCGATAGAGCCCAAGGTGCGCGAGTTCGTCGTCGAGCGCATCGAGAAGCTGCGCGCCGACGGCGGCGGCGACATCGTCACCGAGCTTTTCAAGCCGCTGCCGTCGATGGTCGTCGCCCACTATCTCGGTGTGCCCGAGGAAGACCGGGCGCAGTTCGACGGCTGGACGCAGGCGATCGTCGCTGCGAATACGGCCGACGGCGGCGTTGGCGGCGCGCTGGGAACCGCCGGCGATGCGGTCGGATCGATGATGGCCTACTTCACCGGGCTGGTCGAGCGGCGCCGAACCGAACCCGAGGACGACACGATCTCGCATTTGGTGGCGGCCGGAGTGGGCGGCAGGGATGTCGCTGACGACACCGTCAGCGGGACGCTGTCGGTGCTGGCGTTCACGTTCACGATGGTCACCGGCGGCAACGACACCGTCACCGGAATGCTCGGCGGCTCAGTGCCTTTGCTGTACGAGCGGCCGGATCAGCGACGGCTTATGGCTGACGGCCCGGGGTTGATCCCCGACGCGGTCGAGGAGCTGCTGCGGCTGACGTCGCCGGTGCAGGGCCTGGCGCGCACGACCACCCGCGACGTCACGATCGGCGACACCACCGTCCCGGCCGGTCGCAAGGTCTTGCTGCTGTACGGGTCGGCCAACCGTGACGAACGCCAATACGGCTCGGATGCAGGCGAACTCGACGTGAGGCGCTGCCCCCGTAACATCCTGACCTTCAGCCACGGCGCACACCACTGCCTGGGGGCGGCCGCGGCCCGGATGCAATCGCGGGTCGCGCTGACCGAATTGCTGTCCCGTTGCCCGGATTTCGAGGTGGATGAGTCCGGGATCGTCTGGTCGGGTGGCAGCTATGTGCGCCGGCCGCTGTCGGTGCCGATACGAGTGAATTCCTGATGCCCGGTAATGACTGGCTGGCCGCGCGCCGCGGCGAGGTGGCGGTGGACCGGATACTCGACGCGGCCGAGGAGCTCTACACGCGGCGGGACCAGGCCTCCATCGGCATGAACGAGATAGCCAGGGCCGCGGGCTGTTCCCGCGCGACGCTGTACCGGTATTTCGAGAACCGTGAGGCGCTGCGGACCGCCTACGTGCACCGCGAGACGCGCCGGCTCAGCCGCGCGATCGCCGACGAGATCGACGGCACTGAGGACCCGCGCGAACGGTTGGTCGTAAGCGTCACCGCCGCGTTGCGGATGGTTCGCGAAAGCCCGGCGCTGTCAGCATGGTTCGCCGTCAGCCGGCCGCCGATCGGCGGCGAGCTCGCCGAACACTCCGAGGTGATCACCGCGATGGCCGCCGCCTTCGTCCACTCGCTCGGCCCGGAAGACGCCGCCGTCGTCGAGCGCCGGGCCCGTTGGGTGGTGCGGGTGCTCACGTCGCTGCTGATGTACCCCGGCCGGGACGACGCCGACGAGCGGGCGATGATCGAGGACTTCGTGGTCCCGATCGTGACGCCGGTCGCCGCCCGGGGCTAGTTCGTCACATCTGCCACACCAGTCTCCGGACAGGACCACAATCCGTTGCGCCCGCCTCTCAGCGACAATCAGCCGAGTTGGTGCCGCACACCCGAATTGTCGCTGAGAGGCAGGCAAAAGGTCAGCCGCAGGAGTCCCGCCATCCCCTTCGGCGGCCGCCACCTAGCCGTCCTTGACCCGCGTGAAACGGTGCAAGAGCCACGCAAGCGGGATGGTCACTGCCATCGTCGCGACGAATAGGTACCCCATCGAGCCTGTGTAGACGTGCGCCCGGACGATATACACCATCGCGAATTCCATTGTTATGAGATGGATCAGGAAGATCTCATAGGAGATCTCGCCCAGCCAGACCATCGGCCGGCTGGCCAGCAACCGCGAATACGAACCGTGATCACCCAGCGCCAGCGGCGCCACCGCGAGCGCGGCGATCACGGCATAGAAAACGGTCTTGAATATGGCCTGGCTCAGCGTCGCGGGCGACGTCGTGGGAGCGCCGGCGATCGGCGTGGAGACGATGAAATAACAGATGATCGCCAGCGGTATGGCCATGAACGCGTAGCAGCGCACTTTCATCGCCTGCAGCACGGCCAGCGCCATGCCCGCCAGGAACCAGGCCAGATAGGTCGGCAGCCACAGCCGCGCGCCGTCGGGGAACCAGTGATCGGCGTGCACCAGGATCAACCACGCCGGGCTGATCAGCATCATCGCGGCCAGGGCGGCCAGCATCAAATTCGGCTGCCATCGCCGTCGGGAGATCACCACCAGTAGCAGGTATGCCAGGAACGGCAGCGCCACGTAGAAGGCGCCCTCGACGGCCAGGCTCCACATCTGCGTCAGGCCCTGGTGCAGGTACTTGCCGAGGTAGCCGTTGCAGTAGATCTGCGTCAGCGTGAGGTTTCGCACCAGTCCCAGCCACGTGTGCCCGGGGTTGGGTCCGGCCTCGCGGAAGTGGTACAGCACGTAGGCGAACAGCACGGTGATGACGTAGGCGGGCATGATGCGCCGAACCCGGTGCCGCGCATAGCGGCTCAGCGACGGCGGCGGGCCGCCGGTGGCGGCCGATTTCAACCAGGGGCGAAACAGCAGGAAACCGGACAGCACGAAGAAGATCGGCACGCCGATCTCCAGCCGGGAGCCGACCAGGCCCCAATAGCCGTGGGTGTACTTGCCGGTGGTGTAGGCCGCATGGGTGCCGACGACGGTTAGCGCGGCGACCGCGCGGATACCGGTCAGCGATGAGACGCGGTCGACGTGGGCGACCTGCTCCAGTCCGCCTTGGGCGTCCCGTTCCTCGGAGAGGGTCATTCGGCGTGTTTCCGGCGTGGTTTGGTCTTGTTGGGTGACCGGTCCGGCCGCAGGTCGATCAGCACGCCCGAGATGCGTGTCTGCTCAAGCTTCTTCAGTGTCGCTTTGGGCAGTTTGGCCGGCAGTTCCACCAGCGAGAAGTCCGGCCCGATGGCGATGTGGCCGAAATCGCTGCGATGCAGGCCCCCCTCGTTGGCGATGGCGCCGACGATCGCGCCGGGACCGATCTTGTGCCGTTTGCCCACGGAGATCCGATAGGTACTGAATGCTCTTGTCTGTCTTGGCTTTTCATGATGTTCCTGACGTTCGCGCCGTTCGGGCGGCGGTTCGGGCGCCATCAAGAACGCCGCTCCGTCGCGGGACTGCAACGCCAGCGACGCGGCGATGTCGGCCATCGGAACGTCGTGCTCGCGTTCGTAGTCCTGCACCAGCTTGCGGAAGAGGTCGATGCCGGGTCCGCCGAGGGTGTCGGTGATGGAATCGGCGAATTTTGCCACCCGCTGCGCGTTGACGTCTTCGACGGTCGGCAATTCGGCCTCGGTGAGCGTTTGCCGGGTTGCCTTTTCGATCGCCTTGAGCAGGTGGCGTTCCCGCGGGGAGACGAACAACAGGGCGGCTCCCGAACGCCCGGCCCTGCCGGTGCGTCCGATCCGGTGCACGTAGGACTCGGTGTCGTGCGGGATGTCGTAGTTGAGCACATGCGATATGCGCTCCACGTCCAGCCCCCGCGCGGCCACGTCGGTGGCGACCAGGATGTCGATGCCTTTGGCGCCGCCGCGTTTGAGTGCGGCGATGGTCCGCTCGCGCTGGGCCTGCGGGATGTCGCCGTTGATGGCGGCCGCGGAAAACCCTCGGGCCCTGAGCTTTTCGGCGACCTCCTCGGTGGCCTGCTTGGTTCGGACAAAGACGATCATCGCCTCGAACGGCTCGACCTCCAGCACGCGGGTCAGTGCGTCCATCTTGCGCGGACCGGCCACCTGGATGTAGCGCTGCGAAATGTTCTCGGCGGTAGCGGTTTTCGCCTTGGAGGTGACTTCGAACGGATCGTGCAGATACTTTTTCGTGAGCTTGCGGATCGCCGGCGGCATGGTCGCCGAGAACAGGGCCACCTGTTTGTATTCCGGAGTGTCGGACAGGATGCGCTCGACGTCTTCGGCGAAACCCATGGTGAGCATCTCGTCGGCCTCGTCGAGCACCAGGTAGTCAATCCGCGACAGGTCCAGTGTCCCGCGTTCGAGGTGGTCGATGACCCGGCCGGGCGTGCCGACCACCACCTGCGCGCCGCGCCTCAGCCCGGCCAGTTGCACGCCGTACGACGACCCGCCGTAGATCGGCAGCACGTTGATCTGCGGCAGATGGGCCCCGTAGCGGCTGAACGCCTCGGCCACCTGCAGGGCCAGCTCGCGGGTGGGGGCCAGCACCAGCGCTTGAGTTGTTTTGCTGGTGACGTCGATCTTGGACAGTTTCGGGATGGCGAAGGCCGAGGTCTTGCCGGTGCCGGTCGGGGCCAGCCCGTCGTCTTCGGTGCCCGCCATCAGCGGCGGGATCGTCGCCGCCTGGATGGCCGTCGGCGACTCGTAACCCACATCGGCGGTCGCCCGCAGGACCGCAGGGTGAATCTGCAGGTCGGCGAACGTCGGAGAGGCAGCCTCGGGCGGGCTGTCCGGGGAGGTCATCAGGACATGGAGTCTAGTGGTGATTTGTGAGGCCGGGTGCACCCGGCACCGCGCGGCCACGCCTGCCGCATCCATCGGCCGGATGACGGTACGGTTTCGCGATGTGTGGTTGCTAGCTTGCCGTGCGCTGACGGGCGCGACCGTTGTCGCGTCGGCCTCCATTGCTTTGAGCGGCTGCGGTTCCGGAGACTCCACCGTCGCCAAGACACCGCAGGTAACGACGACAACAGCGACCGCGTCGATCACCGCCCCCGCCACACCGAGCGCGACGTCCGGGATGGCCGCGCCCGGTAGCGCGCCGCCCGATCCGTGCGCGGTCAACCTCGCCTCCCCCACCATCGCGAAGGTGGTCTCCGAGCTGCCGCGCGATCCGCGCAGCCAGCAGCCCTGGAACCCCGAGCCGCTGGGCGGCAACTACAACGAGTGCGCCCAGCTGTCGGCAGTGATCATCAAGGCCAACACCAACGCCGTCAGTCCGACCACCCGGGCGGTGCTGTTCCATCTCGGCCAGTTCATCCCGCAGGGGGTACCCGACACCTACGGGTTCAACGGCATCGACGCGTCGCAAACCACCGGCGACACCGTGGCGTTGACGTATCCCGGCGGGATCAACGGCCTCAACACCGATGTGCGGTTCCATTGGAACGGCAACGGGGTCGAGCTGATCGGTAACAATCCGGGCCACTGACGCGCCGTTCCTGTTCGCGCGACCTGACGGTTCTGGCCGCGCTCAGATTGCGGCACGGGCTGCACTGCGTCAGCCGCTGACCATCAGCGGAAGCGAGATCACGCCGGGACCACCGGCGACGACGATCACCCAACGGCCATCGACGGGCATGGTGATCTCGACCGGGAAGTAGGCGAATCCGATTTCGCCGAGCATGGCTCCTTCGGGCATCTCGTAGGCAATGCGGAGCAGGTCGTCACCCGTCGGGGGCCAGATCTCAACGTCAACCCGGTGGTCCGGATCACCGGCCTCAGACTGTGTCAGCACGACCAGCAGAAACCTGGCCCACCGGTCCGGCCCGACGACGAATCGGGACAACACGCCACCGTTGACGTTCAGCTTGTTATTGACCACCGAGGCCGCTTCGGCGAGGAAGGCTCCGGTGACGATCACCAAGCCGAAGCTACCGCCTCATCGGCATGACCACGGGCTCGGGGTAGGGACCCGACGCAGCTGCGCGTGGGAGTTGGCCAGGTCCCTCGCCGCGCTTTGTTCCGGCGGCATGGATGACCACAGAATGCGGCCACGAGCGAAATTCCGTTTCTCGCCAGCCGTCTCGATCACCAACACGACCGGGGCGCGGCTAGCCGAACCGTGTCGGCCCCCTCGCCTACAGTTGCAGCTGTGTTCGTCACCGGCGACTGCGTCGTCTACAGCGCGTCGGATCTCGCCGCCGCCGCCCGCTGCGAGTACGCCTTGCTGAGGGATTTCGACACGAAACTCGGCCGGGGCCCCGCGGTCTCTGTCGAGGACGAGCTGCTCGCGCGAACCGCCGCCCTCGGCACCGAACACGAACGACGCCGCCTCGACCAATACCGCGACGAGTTCGGGGATGGCGTCGCCGTCATCGGCCGCCCGGCCTACACGCTCGCCGGGCTGACGGCCGCCGCCGAAGCCACCCGGCGCGCCATCGCCAACCGCGCCCCGGTGGTGTATCAGGCCGCGATGTTCGACGGCCGATTCGTCGGATTCGCCGACTTTCTCGTGCTCGACGGCGAGCAGTACCGGGTGACCGACACCAAGCTGGCCCGCTCGGCCAAGGTTCCCGCGTTGCTACAGCTGGCCGCCTACGCCGACGCGCTCGCCGGCGCGGGCGTCGCGGTCGCGCCGGAGGCCGAGCTGGAACTGGGCGACGGCACCGTCGTGCGCTACCGCGTCGGCGACCTGATCCCGGTTTACCGTTCCCAGCGCGCGCTTTCGCAGCGGCTGCTCGACGAGCACCACGCCGCGGGGACGCCCGTGCGCTGGGAGGACCAGGAGGTCAACGCGTGCTTTCGCTGCCCATTGTGCACCGAGCAGCTGCGCGCCACCGACGATTTGCTGCTGATCGCCGGTATCCGAGTAACCCAGCGCGACAAGATCATTGACGCCGGCGTCAGCACCGTCGCCGAGCTGGCCGACCACAAGAGTCCGGTTCCCGACCTGGCGCCCAGCGCGCTGAACAAACTGACCGCGCAGGCCGAACTGCAAGTCCGCCAACGCGACACCGGGACCCCGCAATTCGAGATCGTCGACCCGCAGCCACTCACACTGCTGCCCGACCCGGACCCCGGTGACCTGTTCTTCGACTTCGAAGGCGACCCGCTGTGGACGGCCGACGGACACGACTGGGGCCTGGAGTATCTGTTCGGCGTCCTGGAGGCCGCAGGGAATTTCCACCCGCTCTGGGCGCACAACCGGGTGGACGAGCGCAAGGCGCTCACCGACTTTCTGGCGATGGTGAAAAAGCGCCGTAGGCGGCGCCCCAACATGCACATCTACCACTACGCACCCTACGAAAAGACCGCGCTGCTGCGGCTCGCCGGGCGATACGGAGTCGGCGAGGACGAGGTCGACGAACTGCTGCGCAGCGGGACGCTGGTCGATCTATATCCCCTGGTGCGCAAAAGCATTCGGGTGGGCGCGGAATCGTTCAGCCTCAAGGCGCTCGAGCCGCTTTACATGGGGGCGCAGCTGCGCGCCGGCGACGTCACCACGGCCGCCGAATCGATCACCTCCTACGCCCGCTACTGCGAGCTGCGAGCGGCGGGCCAGCTCGACGACGCCGCATCCGTGCTCAAGGAGATCGAGGACTACAACCACTACGACTGCCGGTCGACGCGGGAACTGCGCAACTGGCTGATGTTGCGCGCCTACGAGTCCGGCGTCGTACCGATTGGCGCCCAACCGGTTCCGCAGGGCAACACCGTCGAGGACCGCGACCGGCTGGCGATGACGTTGTCGGCGTTCACCGGCGACGCCGGGGTCGGCGAGCGCACGCCCGACCGGACGGCGGTGGCGCTGGTGGCCGCGGCGCGTGGGTACCACCGGCGCGAGGACAAACCCTTCTGGTGGGCGCACTTCGACCGGCTGAACTTCCCGGTCGAGGAGTGGGCCGACGATACCGACGTCTTCATCGCCGAGGAGGCGTCGGTCGACGCCGACTGGCACACCCCGCCCCGCGCGCGCAAGCCCCGGCGACGGGTGCAACTAACGGGAGAGCTGGCGCGCGGCGACCTGATGACGAACGTCTTCGCGCTTTACGAGCCCCCGGCCCCGCCGAGCATGACCGACAACCCCGACCGCCGCGCGGCCGGTCGCGCCGAGGTGATAGCGGTCGACGATCCGGCGGTGCCCACGGAGGTGATCATCGTCGAGCGAGTCGGCAATGACGGCAACACTTTTCACCAGTTGCCGTTCGCGCTCGCCCCGGGGCCACCGGTGCCCACCACGGCGCTGAGGGAGTCGATCGAGACGACCGCCGCCGCGGTGGCCGCCGGGTTGCCGCGACTGCCGCGCAGCGCGATACTGGACATCCTGCTGCGCCGCGCGCCCCGCACCCGCCGCGGCGCCCCGCTCCCTCGCAGCGGTGACACCGTCAACGACATCACCGCCGCGGCACTCGACCTCAACGAGTCGTACCTGGCGGTGCACGGGCCGCCCGGCACCGGCAAGACGCACACCGCCGCCCGGGTGATCAAAAGCTTGGTCGTCGACCATGACTGGCGCGTCGGCGTGGTGGCGCAATCCCACGCCACGGTGGAGAACCTGCTGGGCTGCGTGATCGACGCCGGACTGGATCCGGGCCGAGTCGCCAAGAAGCGCTACGACCATGACGCGCCGCGCTGGCAGGAGATCGAATCCAGCGAGTACGCGGCCTTCATTGCCGGTACCGCCGGCTGCGTGATCGGCGGCACCGCTTGGGATTTCGCCAACGCCAACCGGGTACCGCCGGGCAGCCTGGACCTGCTGGTGATCGACGAGGCGGGCCAGTTCTGTTTGGCCAACACCATCGCCGTGGCACCTGCGGCCGCCAACGTGTTGCTGCTCGGCGACCCCCAGCAGCTGCCCCAGGTCAGCCAGGGAACCCACCCGGAACCGGTCGACACGTCGGCGCTGGATTGGCTGGTGGACGGCCGGCGCACGCTGCCCGACCAACGCGGCTACTTCCTGGGCCGCTCCTACCGCATGCATCCGGCGGTCTGCGCCGCGGTCTCAGCGCTGGCCTACGAGGGCAGGCTGCAGTCCCACGAGTGCACCGAAGCGCGGCACCTCGACGGACAAGAGCCCGGCGTGCACGTCAGCGCCGTAGCACACCAAGGCAATTCGACGGAGAGCCCCGAGGAGGCCGACGCGATCGCCGCGCAGATCGGGAAGCTGCTCGGCCGGGCGTGGACCGACGAGCGCGGCACCCGGCCGCTGGCCGCCTCCGACGTGTTGGTGCTGGCGCCCTACAACGCCCAGGTGACGCTGATCCGTCGGTGGCTGGGCTCGGCCGGGCTCGGCGCGGTCCGGGTCGGAACCGTCGACAAGTTCCAGGGCGGGCAGGCTCCGGTGGTCTTCATGTCGATGACGGCCTCGTCGGCCGACGTGGTGCCCCGCGGAATGTCGTTCCTGCTCAACAGGAATCGGCTCAACGTCGCCATCAGTAGGGCGCAGTACGCGGTGGTGATCGTGCGCTCGCAACTGCTGACCGAATACCTCCCCGGCACGCCCGCCGGCCTGATCGACCTGGGCGCATTCCTCGCGCTGACGCAGGGCTACGCGCCCGACGAGTGCCGGCCGTAGCCGGTGGGATCGTCGTCCGGATCCGGACGGTAGCGGCGGCCCGGTGACGCCATCGGGCGCAGCCGCTTGCCGCCGTCGACGCGAGACCCGTTGTACGCGAAGCCGGTCGGTCCGGCCTGCGCCGGCCGCGGCTCGGGGCGCGGCGGGGGCTTGGCGGCGGGTTCACGGACCAGGACGAACTCGACGTAGTCGTCGTCGTCATAGCCGTCGTCGACGACGTCGCCATCATCCGGCAGGTCGCGGCCCGCGCGCGCCGAAGGCACGAACCCGAGCACGAACAGTGCCGCGACGATGCCGAACAAGACGATGAACGCGGGCAACAGCACCGACTGCGCCATCGCGGCCGCAAACGGCTCGCGCAGGAACGCGGGCAGTTGCAGGGCGGTGGTGTCCTCCGCCGACGGCGCGGGCGACGGCATCTCGGCACCGATCCGCCACGTCATGAACGCGGCAATGCCCGCGCTCCCGAGAACCGCCCCGAGCTGCCGGATCGAGTTGTACACCGCGGAGCCCGCCCCGGCCAGATCCGCGGGCAGGTTACGCGTCGCGGTGGCCGTCAGGGGCGACCACACGAACGCGCTCCCGACGCCGATCACGGCGAACGGCAACAGCAGCCGCCAGATCGGCGTCGACGGCGACATCTCGAACGACAGCCAGGTCAACCCGATCGCCATGATCGAGAAGCCGAAACCGAGCACCGGGCGCGGGTGGTACCTGTCGACGATCACGCCCACGAACGGCGCAAGCACGCCGTTGGCGACCGCCATCGGCGCGATCACCAGGGCCGAGCGCGTCGGCGACAGCCCGCACCCGGCCTGCAAGAAGAACGGCAGCGGCAGCATCATCGCTGTCGTCGCGAACGCGGTAACGGCGACCCCGGCGTTGCACAGGCTGAAGTCGCGGTCGGCGAAGATGCGCAGCGGGATCAGCGGCTCGCGGGTGTTGACGGCCTGCCAGTAGACGAACACCGACATGCATCCGGCACCCGCGACGATCATCGCCCAGACCCAGGGCTGCCAGTGGCCGGCCTGGCCCTCCTGCAGCCCGAAGACGATGAGGAAGATGCCCGCCCCGGACAACCCGACGCCCACCAGGTCGAAGCGCTGCGCCTGGGTGGGGAGCACCGGCACCAGCCACACCGCCAGGGCCAGCCCGACCACGCCGATGGGGACGTTGACGAAGAAAATCCACTGCCAGCCCAGCCCGTCGACCAGCGCGCCGCCGGCCAGCGGCCCCACCAGGGTGGCCACGCCGGCGGTGGCGCCCCACAGGCTCACCGCGACACCGCGCCGCTCGGGCGGGAAGATCCGGGTGATCGTCGACAGGGTCTGCGGGGTGAGCACGCCGGCGCCGACGCCCTGGACCACGCGGGCGGCGATCAGCATGGCGGCGCTGCCCGACAGCCCGCACCAGATCGACGCGGCGGTGAACACGCCCAGGCCGATCAGGTAGAGGTTTTTGGTGCCGAACCGGTCGCCGAGCCGCCCGGCCACCAGCAGCACCACCGCGTTCCCCAGCAGGTAGGCGCTGGTCACCCAGACCACGGTGGAGTATCCGGTGTGCAGGTCGATCTTGATGGTCGGGTTGGCGATGACCACGATGGTCGAGTCGACCATGATCATGAAGAAGCCGACCATCATCGCCGCGAGCGCGTTCCAGGGATTCCGTGGGCCGGACACGAGCAAGGAGTTCCAGCGCTTCACCAGGTCGCTCGGCCCCGCGCGCCGGGTCCCCCCCGGCGACCGGGGCGTCGCCGTGTTCATGTGGCTTGCCCCCTCACACCCTCGCGCCAACGGCCTGATCGTCACCCAACCTGCATTATTCCGATTCGGCAAATGCGCCGCGCGGCCGCGGATCGGTGACCGCGCGTTAGCCTGAAAGGAACATTGGCAGGAGCACCACCAGGATGAGCGGTATGCGGGCCCGACGAAACAGAGCGTCACACATGTCAAAGGCGGAACAGGCGGCGCCCGGCGCCGGCGGCCGGCCCAAGGCGTCGGCGCGGGCATTGGCGCAGGTCATCGAGCGCAGCACGCGCGTACACGGCCCCGCAGCGCAGGCCTATGTGGCGAGGTTGCGGCGCGCTCATCCGGGCGCGGGCCCCGCCGAAATCGACGCCAAGCTGGAGAAGCGCTACCTGGCCGCGCTGACGGCCAGCGGCGCCGCGGTCGGGTCGGCCGCGACGTTGCCCGGGGTCGGGACGTTGACGGCGGTATCCGCGGGCGCCGGGGAAACCGTCTTCTTCATCGAGGCCACCGCCCTGTTCGTGCTGGCGAAGGCCGTGGTCTACAACATCCCGGCCGACCACCGGGAGCGGCGCCGCGCGCTGGTGCTTTCCGTCCTGGTCGGGAACGACAGCAAGCGCGCCATCGGCGAGCTGATCGGGCCGGGCCGCACCAACGGCGGCTGGCTGGCCGAGGGCATGGCCTCGCTCCCGTTGCCGACGCTGTCGCGGTTGAACACCCGGATGCTCAGCTACTTCGTCAAGCGCTACACGCTGCGGAAGGGCGCCCTGATGTTCGGCAAGATGCTGCCGGTCGGCATCGGAGCCGTGGTCGGCGGCGCCGGCAACCGGATGGTGGGCAAAAAGATCGTCCGCAACGCCCGCGACGCGTTCGGCGCCCCGCCCACCGGCTGGCCGAGCACGTTGCGGGTATTGCCGTCGATCCACGAAGCCGGCTAGCGGCCACCTCACCCGGTCACGCTCGCGTATTGCTGGCAAAAGGATAGCCTTTATTGGGGCGGAAACGTTCCAGGACCGACGCGGGTGTGAGGTGCCCCACCCATCGGGGCACGGAAAGTGGCAGGCGCCGCGCAACAGCGCCTACAGCGCCTGCAGGACAAGAGAATTGAGGCGAACAGCGGCCGTGAGCAACATTTCACCATTCGGTCAAAACGAATGGCTGGTCGAGGAGATGTACCGCAAATTCCGCGATGACCCCTCCTCGGTCGACCCGAGCTGGCACGAGTTCCTGGTCGACTACAACCCCGAGCCCACCGCCGAGGCGGCCCCCAGCGCCCCGGCGGCCTCGCCCGACGGACAGGCCTCCCCCGCCCCGGAAGCAAAGCCCGCCGCCCCGGAGACGAAGCCGGCGCCCGCGCCCACCGGAGGCAACGGCGCCTCGGTGCCGGCCCCGGCGGCACCGGCCAAGTCCGCCGCTCCCCCGCCGGCCGAGGGTGACGAGGTGCAGGTGCTGCGCGGCGCGGCTGCCGCCGTCGTCAGGAACATGTCCGCGTCGTTGGAGGTGCCGACGGCGACCAGCGTCCGGGCCGTTCCGGCCAAGCTGCTGATCGACAACCGGACCGTCATCAACAACCAGCTCAAGCGCACCCGCGGTGGCAAGATCTCCTTCACCCACATCCTGGGCTACGCGCTGGTGCAGGCGATCAAGCAATTCCCGAACATGAACCGGCACTACGCCGAGGTCGACGGCAAGCCGACCGCGGTCACCCCGGCGCACACCAACCTTGGCCTGGCGATCGACCTGCAGGGCAAGGACGGCAAGCGCTCGTTGGTGGTGGCCGGCATCAAGCGTTGCGAAAGCATGCGGTTCGCGCAGTTCGTCACCGCCTACGAGGACATCGTCCGCCGGGCGCGCGACGGCAAGCTGACCGCCGAAGACTTCGCCGGCGTGACGATTTCGCTGACCAACCCCGGCACCATCGGCACCGTGCACTCGGTGCCGCGGCTGATGGCCGGCCAGGGCGCCATCATCGGTGTCGGCGCCATGGAATACCCCGCCGAGTTCCAGGGGGCCAGCGAGGAGCGCATCGCCGACCTGGGCATCGGCAAGCTGATCACCCTGACGTCGACCTACGACCACCGCATCATTCAGGGCGCGGAATCCGGCGACTTCCTGCGCACCATCCACGAAATGCTGCTCTCGGACGGTTTCTGGGACGAGATCTTCCGCGAGCTGGGCAACCCGTACCTGCCGGTGCGCTGGAGCACCGACAACCCGGATTCGATCGTCGACAAGAACGCCCGGGTGATGGAGCTGATCGCGGCCTACCGCAACCGCGGGCACCTGATGGCCGACATCGATCCGCTGCGCTTGGACGGCGCCAGGTTCCGCAGCCACCCCGACCTCGAGGTGCTGACCCACGGCCTGACGCTGTGGGACCTCGACCGGGTCTTCAAGGTCAACGGCTTCGCCGGCTGCGAATACAAGAAGCTGCGCGACGTGTTGGGCCTGCTGCGCGACGCCTACTGCCGCCACATCGGTGTGGAGTACACGCACATCCTCGAACCCGAACAGCAGCGGTGGCTGGAAGAACGGGTCGAGACCAAGCACGTCAAACCCACCGTGGCCGAACAGAAGTTCATCCTGAGCAAGCTGAACGCCGCCGAGGCCTTCGAGACGTTCCTGCAGACCAAATACGTTGGACAGAAACGGTTTTCGCTTGAGGGCGCGGAAAGCGTGATCCCGATGATGGACGCGGCGATCGACCAGTGCGCCGAGCACGGCCTCGACGAGGTGGTCATCGCGATGCCGCACCGCGGTCGGCTCAACGTGCTGGCCAACATTGTCGGCAAGCCTTACTCGCAGATCTTTTCCGAGTTCGAGGGCAACCTCAACCCGTCGCAGGCGCACGGCTCCGGCGACGTCAAGTACCACTTGGGCGCCACCGGAGTGTACCTGCAGATGTTCGGCGACAACGACATTCAGGTTTCGCTGACGGCCAACCCGTCGCACCTGGAGGCCGTGGACCCGGTGCTCGAGGGCCTGGTCCGGGCCAAGCAGGACCTGCTGGACCGGGGCGCCGAGGACCACGGCGACGAAAAGGCCTTCTCCGTGGTGCCCATGATGATGCACGGCGACGCCGCATTCGCCGGGCAGGGAATCGTCGCCGAGACGCTGAACCTGGCCAACCTGCCCGGCTACCGCGTCGGCGGCACGATCCACATCATCGTCAACAACCAGATCGGCTTCACCACCCCGCCCGAGTACTCCAGGTCCAGCGAATACTGCACCGACGTGGCAAAGATGGTGGGGGCGCCCATCTTTCACGTCAACGGCGACGACCCGGAAGCCTGCGTGTGGGTGGCCAAGCTGGCCGTCGACTTCCGCCAGAGGTTCAAGAAGGACGTCGTCATCGATATGCTGTGCTACCGGCGCCGCGGCCACAACGAGGGCGACGACCCGTCGATGACCAACCCGTCCATGTACGACGTCGTCGACACCAAGCGCGGGGCCCGCAAGAGCTACACCGAAGCCCTGATCGGCCGCGGTGACATCTCGCTGAAGGAAGCCGAGGACGCGCTGCGCGACTACCAGGGCCAGCTGGAGCGGGTGTTCAACGAGGTCCGCGACCTGGAGAAGCACGGCGTGCAGCCCAGCGAGTCGGTGGAGGCCGACCAACCGGTTCCCGCGGGGCTGTCCACCGCGGTGGACAAGTCACTGTTGGCCCGCATCGGCGACGCGTTCCTGGCCGTCCCCGACGGCTTCACCGCGCACCCCCGCGTGCAGCCGGTGCTGGAAAGGCGCCGCGAGATGGCCTACGAGGGCAAGATCGACTGGGCGTTCGGCGAGCTGCTGGCGCTGGGTTCGCTGGTGTCCGAGGGCAAGCTGGTGCGGCTGTCCGGGCAGGACACCCGGCGCGGCACCTTCTCCCAGCGGCATTCGGTGATCATCGACCGCAACACCGGCGAGGAGTTCACGCCGTTGCAATTGCTGGCGACGAACCTCGACGGCACCCCGAGCGGCGGCAAGTTCCTGGTCTACGACTCACCGCTGTCGGAGTACGCCGCCGTGGGCTTCGAGTACGGCTACACCGTGGGCAACCCGGACGCGCTCGTGCTGTGGGAAGCGCAGTTCGGCGACTTCGTCAACGGCGCGCAGTCGATCATCGACGAGTTCATCAGCTCCGGTGAGGCCAAGTGGGGCCAGCGGTCCAACGTGGTGCTGCTGCTGCCGCACGGGCACGAGGGGCAGGGCCCCGACCACACCTCCGGCCGCATCGAGCGCTTCCTGCAGCTGTGGGCCGAGGGTTCGATGACCATCGCGATGCCCTCGACACCGTCCAACTACTTCCACCTGTTGCGGCGCCACGCCCTCGACGGCATCCAGCGCCCGCTGATCGTGTTCACGCCGAAGTCGATGTTGCGCAACAAGGCTGCGGTCAGTGATGTCCGGGACTTCACCGAGATCAAGTTCCGCTCGGTGCTGGAGGAACCCACCTACGAGGACGGCATCGGCGATCGCAGCAAGGTGAGGCGGATCCTGCTGACCAGCGGGAAGATCTACTACGAGCTGGTGGCGCGCAAGGCCAAGGACAACCGCGACGACGTCGCGATCGTGCGCATCGAACAGCTCGCGCCGCTGCCGAAGCGCCGGCTCAACGAGACGCTGGACCGCTACCCGGCCGCCGAGGAATTCTTCTGGGTGCAGGAGGAGCCGGCCAACCAGGGCGCGTGGCCGCGATTTGGGCTGGAGCTGCCCGAACTGTTGCCCGACAAGCTGACCGGGCTCAAGCGCATCTCGCGCCGGGCCATGTCGGCGCCGTCGTCGGGGTCGTCGAAGGTGCACGCCGTCGAGCAGCAGGAGATCCTCGACACGGCGTTCGGCTAGCCCGGCGACGGCACGCCGGAACGGCGCGGGCCTGCCGGAACGGCGCGATTGAGGAGCCGGGCAATCAGCCGTTTGCGCCGGAACCACCCGTAGCGCCGGTGCCGCCGGTGCCGCCGGTGGCGCCGTTGTCCCCGATGGCCACATTTTCAGCGAAGGAGTTGGCACTTCCAGCGGCATCGCCGCCAGCGCCAGCGCCAGCGCCAGCGCCAGCGCCTCCGGCGCCGCCATCACAAACGACATCGCAGGCCTCCCAACCGAGTCATCCTGCGAAAATCACTTCGAGCAGCTTCCGGGCAGATCGTTTCGACGACGACCCAGCAGATCTGGTGTTCGCGTCGACCCATCATATTTGCGCGCTGCCTCCGTTCGCGTTCAGCGCCATCGCAAGGAAATCAAGACGCCACAGCGACTGAAAAAGCTTGCGGCCGAATTCCTCGAGGTCGGTCGCGCCCGCCCGCGGTGACCGCCCACTCTCCGCCACGCACGCGGCGATCTCGCGAATCGTGCGACGACCATCGACCTGCTGCACAAAAGGCAACTGGGCCGCGTTGAGCGTCGCGCGCCAGTCCGGCCGCAAAATCTCGTTGCCGGACAGACCGCAACGCATGCGCATCATCGGAACGTAGTCGAGGCAGGCGGGCATCGAAAAATCAATGCTGTAACTGTCTTTGGGGCGTTCGGGGCGGCTGGCCATGAAAAAGTGGCAGCCGTTCAACGGCTGGACTCGTTCCATCACCGACCACAGCGTGTGTTCGGGCATGTCTTTGACGGCTCGATAGAACTCGTTGAACGGGGTGAACAGATCGTGCGCGTAATACGGCGCCTTCAGCAGTAGCCCCTGGAATTCGAGCCCGGCCGAGGCGACCAGTTCGAGGCACTCCTCGATGGTGTAGCTGCGCTGCTGACCGTGCAGGAACGTATCCACCAGGGCGGCCTCGGAGGACTCGAGATCCCGCGCGATGCGGCGGTAGCTCTGCACGGGGTGGTCCTGGGACAGCACCGAGATCGTGTCCTTGACCACTTGGACCGACGCGCTGTCCTGTTGCAGCTCCAGGTCGCGAAAGACAGATTCCAGCAGTTCCACTCCGATTCGGCCGTACTTCGCGTACAGCATGACGGCAATGACGCCGTCGTTGCGCAGGCACCCGGCCAGCGCTTCCATGCCCGCCAGCGGGTCGGCGAGGTGATGCAAGACGCCAGTCGACACGATGAGGTCGAACTCGAGCCCGAGCGTCGACACTTCCGCGATCGGCAGCCGGTGCAGCTCTAGATTCCACAGCCCGTGCTTGTCCTTCAGGTATTGCTCATGGTCCAGCGACGGTTGGCTGATATCGATCGCCACTACTCGGGCGGCGGGATTGTTGAACGCAAAAATCGCCGCCTGGTTGGTGCCGCAGCCCGCAATCAAGATGTCGAGGTCAGGTTTGTAATCCCGGTCGGGCCATAAAATGCGATGAGCGTGGACCGGGTCGAACCATTCCCAATTGCCGTCGATCCATCCCTCGAGGTCCTCGATCGGACGCGGATACTTCCACCGCTCGTATTGTCGAGTGACGACGTCGGTGCCCGGATCGTCGTTCATGGTGGCTCCTTGACGTCGGCCCGCGATCCGGGATCGCGGATCGCTAGGGGCCGAGAATATCCCGGACCCGCACACATCGACGGCGGATTGCGCGCATATCGCTGGCTCGAACCCTGTGCAACCCGGACCGGCGGTACCGGTTAGCCTCGACCCAACGAGCCAACCGACAGGGAGGGTGCTCATGCAGGGATTCGCGGGGAAGGTCGCCGTGGTGACCGGTGCCGGTTCGGGCATCGGGCAGGCGCTGGCCGTCGAGCTCGCCCGCTCGGGCGCCAAGGTGGCCATCAGCGACGTCGACCTCGAAGGCCTGGCGCAGACCGAGGAACAGCTGAAGAGGATCGGTGCGCCGGTCAAAGCGGACCGCCTCGACGTCACCGAGCGCGAGGCCTTCCTGGCCTACGCCGACGCCGTCAACGAGCACTTCGGCAAGGTCAACCAGATCTACAACAACGCCGGCATCGCCTTCACCGGTGACGTCGAAGTCAGCCAGTTCAAGGACATCGAGCGGGTAATGGACGTCGACTTTTGGGGCGTCGTGAACGGCACCAAGGCGTTTCTCCCGCACGTGATCGCCTCCGGCGACGGCCACGTCATCAACGTCTCGAGCGTGTTCGGGCTGTTCTCGGTGCCGGGGCAGGCGGCGTACAACGCGGCCAAGTTCGCCGTCCGCGGCTTCACCGAGGCGCTGCGACAGGAGATGGTCCTGGCCCGTCACCCGGTGGCGGTGACCACGGTGCACCCCGGCGGTATCCAGACCGCGATCGCCCGCAACGCCACCGCCGCCGAGGGCCTCGACCGCGACGAGCTGGCCAAGCTGTTCGACAAGCGGCTCGCCAGGACCAGCCCGGAGCGTGCGGCCCAGGTCATCCTGGACGCGGTTCGCAAGAAGAAGGCCCGGGTGCTGGTCGGCACGGACGCCAAGGTCATGGACCTGATGGTTCGGGTGGCCGGCCCGTATTACCAGCAGCTGTTCGGCCCCGTGATGGGCCGGTTGATGCCCAAACCCTGACGCCGCGCCGAGACTGCGCTCAGCGCGCCCAATCCTCGCCGAAGCTCGCGCTGAGCGCAGGCTCGACGGCCGACGAAAGACCGTCAGCGGCCCAGCGGGCGTTCCGCGAGCCAACCGCCCGCGACCGCCTGCGGGTCGGCGCCGCCGGCCACCTGCCGGCGCATGTCGGCCAGCGCCGCGGTGTCCAGCACGCCGGCCACTTCGTTGATCGCCAGCAGCTGCCGATCGCTCAGCGCGTTGCGGCGATACAACGGCACCACGTTCTCCGCCTGTATCAGCGCGGGTTTGCGATCGGCCAGCGCGACCAGGTCGCCGGGGCTGCCGGGATCGGCGGTAGTGGTCCATCCCGCCGTCAGCTGCCCGGCCCGCAGCGCCGCGAAAAGCGCTGCCTCGTCCGGGAATTGGCGCGGCGCGGGCAACCGGCAGGATCCCACCGCCGCGGGTGCCTGAAACCCGGTGACGGCCCCGGTCACCAGCCCGTCGCAGTGCGCCGGCAGCGTGCTCAGGTCCGCGGTGAGGTCATGGCCGCCCCAGGCCTTGGCGGTGGCCTGCGTGACCAGCAGCGCGGGCTTGTCTTCGGCCGCGGTGGTGTAGTCGCCGGCCAGGACGCCCTCGGGCAGCGCCGCGATCATCGCGCGGTAGACCTGGGCGTCGGACATCGCCACCGCACCGGGCTGCAAGAGCTGCAATGTCTGGCCGGTGAAGGCGGGGAAGACGGTGAACGCGCCCGAGTCCAGCTTCGCCATCGGGTCGGCGGCGGTTTCGGCTCGCGCGGCGAAACCGTAGGACCGCAGCGCCGCCGCGTAGACGCCGGTTAGCAGCATCGACTCGCGGTCGGGCCGGGATCCGACCACCAATTCCGGAGCGGGACGGCGGTCGCCACAGCCCGCCAGCGCGAGCAGCGCGGCCAGCAGCAGCGCGGCCAGCCGGATCACACGCAGTCGTCGGAAGCGATCGCGACGGCGGCGGCCACGGCGTCCCCGACACGCGCGTCCAGCGGGCTCGGGACGATCCGGTCGACCGCGAGGTCGTCGCTGACGACCGAGAAGATCGCCTCGGCCGCGGCCGCCATCATCTTTTCGGTGATCCGGCGGGCCCCGGCGTCCAGCGCTACGGAAAGCTTGCCGCTCGCGTGCGCCTCGAAGATCTCGTCGTCTGCGATGGCCATCTGCGGATGCACGTTGTCAGGCACCGCATCAGGGTACTGAACGGTTTGCGACACGGGCGCGATGGTGTCAGTCGCCGATCGCGGCGCCCTCCCGCGGGCTCGAGCACCAGACCGTGCTACCGTTCACCGGACTCAGCGGCCCACCGGTGGACTAGCGCCGGCGACCTCTTATCACCGACAGATATAACCCTGGCCGGGTGGTGACACCAGGGGCGGCCCGGAGCATCCAGAGCGTGTCGACGCGCAAACGAGCCGGCTGCACCTGCAGACATGAGAAACACGTAAGCCCGCCACCCAGAAGGAACCGCAGAACCTTTAGCCGCGTTAAACGATCGAGGGAGCGGCCTGATCCGTCGATCGGGCACCTGCCAATGGCATGTGAACGCCGAGGTCCCGACATAGCAGTCCAAGGAAGGAAACCATGGCGGTCACTGACGTTCCGGCCTTCGCCCACTTAACCGACGCCGACATCGAGAATCTTGCCGTCGAGCTGGACGCGATCCGGCTGGACATCGAGGATTCCCTTGGCGAGCGCGATGCCCGCTACATCCGCCGCACCATCGCCGCGCAACGTGCCCTCGACGTAGCCGGCCGGCTCCTGCTGGCCGCTAGCTCGAAACGCTCGGCCTGGTGGGCGGGAACCGTGACCCTCAGTCTGGCCAAGATCATCGAGAACATGGAGATCGGCCACAACGTCATGCACGGTCAGTGGAACTGGATGAACGATCCCGAGATTCACTCCACGACGTGGGAGTGGGACATGACTGCGGCGTCAAAACACTGGATTTCCGCCCACAATTTTCAGCACCACAAGTACACCAACATCCTCGGCATGGACGACGATGTGGGCTATTACATCCTGCGAGTCACGCGTGACCAGCCCTGGGAGCGCTTCAACATCGGCAACCTGTTGTTCAATGCCGTCCTCGCGCTTGGATTCGAGTGGGGAATTGGCTTGCAGACCATCGATTTCGAGAAGATCTTGAAGGCCGGCCCGGAGCGCGACTTCACCATTCAGCAGGCGCGCGAGTTCTCGATCAAGGCCGGCAGGCAGGTGGTCAAGGACTACGTCGCGTTCCCGGCGCTCACCTCGCTGTCGCCGGCGGCGACCTTCAAATCGACGCTGAAGGCCAACGTGGTGGCCAACGTTATCCGCAACCTCTGGGCCAACGCGGTGATCTTCTGCGGGCATTTCCCTGATGGCGCAGAGAAATTCACCAAGACCGACATGATCGGCGAAACGAAGGGTGAGTGGTATCTGCGCCAGATGCTGGGCAGCGCCAACTTCGAGGGCGGGCCGGTGCTGCGGTTCATGAGCGGCAACCTGTGCCATCAGATCGAGCATCACCTGTTTCCCGATCTGCCGAGCAACCGGTTGCACGAGATTTCGGTGCGGGTACGGGCGCTGTGCGACAAGTACGATTTGCCTTATACCACAGGCTCTTTCCTGATGCAGTATGGCAAGACGTGGCGCACCATCGCCAAACTGTCGCTGCCGAACAAGTATCTACGCGACACCGCGGACGACGCGCCGGAAACCCGCAGCGAGCGGATGTTCGCCGAATTGGAGCCCGGTTTCGCCATGACCGATCTGGTGACAGGGCGCCACCGTGGGCTCAAGACAGCGACAGCAGCGGTGCGCCAATGGCGGCGCCGACCGGCTCGAGCCAGTCGGGTTGCCGGAACGGACAACGCAAACGTCGGGTGATGTGAACTGCGGTCGACACATCGCTCAGATCTTCAATTAGCCCCTGTCGACAGGAATCTGGGTGGCGGCCAGCACGGGCGCCACGCGTGTGGGCCAGCCCCCTCCGTTCTAACGGATACCCTGTTGTTCTTCCTCCGCGCGGCGACGGCCACATGTCTCTGTGCCAGTGAAATACTGACCAGCCCTCAGATCAGCCCGAGCTCCGTGACCGCGTTCCGCTCGTCGGCCAGCTCCGCGGTCGACTTGTCGATCCGTCCGCGGGAGAACTCGTCGATCTCCAGGCCGGTGACGATCGTCCAGTTGCCGTCCTTCGTGATCACCGGGAACGAGGAGATCAGGCCCTCCGGCACGCCGTAGGAACCGTCGGAGAGGACCGCCATCGAAACCCAGTTGCCCTCCGGGCTGCCGAGCAGCCAGTCGCGGGCGGCGTCGATGGTCGCCGAGGCGGCGGAGGCGGCCGACGAGGCGCCGCGCGCGTCGCTGATCGCCGCGCCGCGCTTGGCGACTGTCGGGATGAAGTCGTTCTCGATCCACGCCTGGTCGCCCACGACCTCCGCAGCATTCTTGCCACCGACCTCGGCGTGGAAGACGTCGGGGTACTGGGTGGCCGAGTGGTTGCCCCAGATCGTCATCTTCTTGATGTCGGTGACGACGGCGCCGGTCTTCTTGGCCAGCTGCGAAATCGCCCGGTTGTGGTCGAGGCGGGTGAGCGCGGAGAACCGCTCCCGCGGGATGTCGGGCGCGTTGCTCATCGCGATCAGCGCGTTGGTGTTGGCCGGGTTGCCGGTCACGCCGACGCGCACGTCATCGGCGGCCACCGAGTTGAGCGCCTTGCCCTGCGCGGTGAAGATCGCGCCGTTGGCCTCCAGCAGGTCGCCGCGCTCCATGCCCGGGCCGCGCGGGCGGGCGCCGACGAGCAGGGCCAGGTTCACGCCGTCGAAGATCTTGTTGGCGTCGGCGCCGATTTGGACGCCCGCCAGCAGCGGGAAGGCACAGTCGTCGAGCTCCATCACGACACCCTCGAGCGCCTTGAGCGCCGGCTCGATCTCCAGCAGACGCAGCTCGATCGGGCGATCGGGCCCCAGCAGCGCCCCGCTTGCCAGGCGGAACAACAGGCTGTAGCCGATCTGGCCGGCGGCGCCGGTGACGGCGACCTTGACAGGACTTGCGCTCACTTCGGTGTGCTCCTTATGGAGAAGATCGGGATTTTGTGTCGTGCTCGAAACTAGCGCACCCCGATCGGCCCGAAACCTCCGGTCCACGGCCCCGCGGAGTCGTCACGTCGCGTTTCACCAGGACGCGTAGCATTGAGCACCGCTTGCCTGACCTGCGCCGCGATCGGAGGTGACGGTGTTTCCCGGACCTGACGCATTGCCCGAAGTGCTGCGACCGCTCGCGCACGAGCCGCACGAGCCGCAGGCGGACCCCGTCCAGCAGTCGCCCAACGAGACCCTGGTCGACTGCGCCGTCTACGCCGAAGGCCAGCGGCTGCCTGGGAAGTTCACCTACGCTGCCGCCCTCAATAGAGTGCGGCAGATCGAACTGCTCGGGCACGAGGCATTCGTCTGGGTCGGCTTGCGCGAGCCCAATCCGGCCGAGATGCAGGACGTGGCGGACGTCTTTGGGCTGCACCCGCTGCCCGTCGAAGACGCCGTGTGCGCGCACCAGCGGCCCAAGCTGGAGCGATACGACGACACGGTGTTCCTCGTCCTGAAGACCGTCAATTACGTTCCGCACGAATCGCTGACGGCGGCCCGCCAGATCGTCGAGACCGGCGAGATCATGGTTTTCGTCGGCAAGGATTTCGTGGTCACCGTCCGCCACGGTGAACACGGCGGGCTGTCCGAGGTGCGCAAGGGCCTGGAAGCCGACCCCGAGCAGACGCGCCTTGGACCGTTCGCGGTGATGCACGCCATCGCCGACAACGTGGTCGACCATTACCTCGAGGTGAGCCGCCTGGTCGAATCCGATATCGACAGCATCGAGGAAGTGGCGTTCGCCCCGGGGCGCAAGCTCGACGTCGAACCGATCTACCTGCTCAAGCGCGAGGTCGTCGAACTGCGCCGGTGCGTCAGCCCGCTGTCCGGCGCATTCCATCGCATGCAGGTCGAAAACAAAGACGTCATCTCCAAAGAGGTGCGGCGCTACCTGCGCGACGTCGCCGACCACCAGTCCGAGGCCGCGGACCATATCAACAGCTACGACGACATGCTCAATTCGCTCATCCAAGCGGCATTGGCCCGCGTGGGCATGCAGCAGAACAACGACATGCGCAAGATGGCGGCCTGGGCCGGTATCTTGGCCGTGCCCACGATGGTCGCCGCCATCTACGGCATGAACTTCCATTTCATGCCCGAGCTGAACTGGACGTGGGGTTACCCGGGGATCATGGCCTTTATGGCCCTCTTCTGCCTGGTCCTGTACTTCCAATTCCGGCGCAACAACTGGCTTTAGACGCATCAGTGTGCGCTGACGGCTTTGCGTGTGCATCCAGGGCGGGAATTCGCGTTTCGCCCGCCGTTGCCGCACACTCAAAGCCGTTGGCGCACACTCAAAGCCCAGGACGCGCACTCAGCGGCTGGCCATGCTTGCCGCGGGCGTGAGCGTCGAATTGCATTTGTTCCCCGGGACCTTCCACGGCTCGATGCTGATCCAAGACGCGGCGATCTCGAAGCGCGAGCAGGCCGAGAAGATCGCGGTGCTGCGCCAAGCGCTAGCGGTGTAGCGCGCTTCGCGCCGAGTGTGCGCTGACGGCTTCGGGCGTGCATCGAGGGCGGGAATTTGACGCGATTCGCCCGCCCTGGGCACACACTCAACAACGGGTGCACACGTTGGCAGTCAGCGGGGTTGCGCCGCGGGGCGTTTGGGGTCCAGCACGTCGACGCCGTCGTTGATCCAGGCCTGCCGCATCGCCTCGGCGCCCTTGAGCCGCACCCAGGCCGCCTCGGTCGCGGTGGTCGGCGTCGCCGACAGGAACTTCACCGGGTCGCGGGGCGGGTCCAGCGGCAGATCCGGGATGTCGCTGTCGCCCAACAACACCGCGGTGAACGGCACCCGCCCCGTCGGCCACGCCCACAGCGGCGAGCCGAGGTCGATCAGCGCGTCGGGGACCAGCACCACACCGTCGACGGCCGGCGTCGCGGCCAGTACCGCCAGGCTGCGGACGATGCCGGTGGCGGGCCCGGGATCTCGCAGGCGCAAGACGATTTCGGCGCGCGGGCCGCGCAACGGGTCGGCGACGACCTCCGTCGGATCGGTCATCGGGTGGCGCGAGCAGCCCAGGGACACGTAATGAACCAATCCGCCGCCGCGAAATCGCAGCACCTCGATCGGTTCGGTGCCCAGGAAAGTGACGCTCGCCGAATCGGGCTCGTCGCCTCCGAAGCGGCCGCGCAGATGCGCGCGCACGAGGTCCAGGGTCTGTGTCACTCGGCGGCAGCCGGCGCGATGGTCAGGTTCGCCCCGGAGTCGGCGTCGAAAACGGCCACCTTCGCCGTGTCGAGTGCCAGCTCGATCGACTGCCCGATGGTCGCCTTCGACTCCGCGGGAACCCTTGCCACGAACTGGTTTTCGTGCACCTCGCCCTCGGCCTCCAGCTCGTCCAGCTGAGCGGAGTGCACGGCCGGGCCCGCGGTGGTGAAGTACACGTATTTGTCGGCACCCAGCGATTCGACCAGGTCGACCTTCACCTCGAAGGTCAGCGCCCTGATGCGCTGATACCCGTCGATCAATGCGGCGTCGGCCAGGTGCTCGGGCCGCACCCCGACGATGACGTTCTCCGGCTTCTTGTGCTGCTCGATCACCCGCTGAACCTCCGGCGCCAGCATCACCTCGCCGAACGACAGGGTCAGCCCGGTCGTCGTCAGGTCCGCGGGGAAGAAATTCATCGCCGGCGAGCCGATGAACCCCGCGACGAAGAGGTTGGCGGGACGCTCGTAAAGCTCGTCGGGGGTGCCGATCTGCTGCGCCACGCCGCCGTGCATCACCACCACGCGGTCCCCCAGCGTCATGGCCTCGGTTTGGTCGTGGGTGACGTAGACGGTGGTGGTGCCCAATCTGCGCTGCAGCCGGGCGATCTCGCCGCGCACCTGCACCCGCAGCTTGGCATCGAGGTTGGACAGCGGCTCGTCCATCAAAAACGCCTTGGGATGGCGCACGATCGCCCGGCCCATCGCGACCCGCTGCCGCTGCCCACCGGAAAGTTGGGAGGGTTTGCGGTCCAACAGCTCGGTCAGGTCAAGGGTTTTGGCGGTCTCCTCCACCTTCTGCGCGATCTCGGCCTTCTTCATCTTGGCAAGCGTCAGCGGAAACGCGATGTTCTGCCGCACGGTCATGTGCGGGTAGAGCGCATAAGATTGGAACACCATGGCGATGTCGCGGTCCTTGGGCGCCTTCTCGTTCATCCGTTCGCCGTCGATGCGCAGCTCGCCAGAGGAGATATCCTCAAGCCCGGCAATCATGTTCAGCGTCGTGGTCTTGCCGCAGCCGGAAGGCCCGACCAGGATCAGGAATTCCCCGTCGGCGATGGTGATGTTCAGGTCTTTGACCGCCGCGGCGCCGTCGGCGTAACTCTTGTTGACGTTCTCCAACACAATCTCGGCCATCGCGCTATCCCTTCACAGCGCCAGAGGTCAACCCGGCGACAATTCGTCGTTGGGAAATTAGAACAAATACGATGATGGGGACGGTAATCACGACGGCACCGGCGGCAATCGATCCGGTAGGTTCCTCGAACTGCGAGCTGCCGCTGTAATTCGCGATCGCCACCGGCGCGGTGATGGCCGCCTTCGTGGCGGTCAGGGACAGCGCCAGCAGCAGGTCGTTCCACGCGAAGATGAAGACCAGGATCGCCGCGGTCACCAGGCCGGGCGCCGCCAGCGGAACGATCACCCTGCGGAAGGCCTGACCCGGCGTCGCGCCGTCCATCTTGGCCGCCTTCTCCAGATCCCATGGGATCTCCCGGAAGAACGCCGACAGCGTGTAAATGGCAAGGGGCAGTGCGAAAGTGATGTAGGGCAGGATCAAGCCCGGCCAGGTGTCGAACAGGCCGAGCCAGCGTTCGATGTTGAACAACGGGGTGACCAGCGAGATGGCCGGGAACATGGTGATCAACAGCGTCGCACCGATCAGCAGCCGCTTGCCGGGAAAGTTCAGCCGGGCGATCGCGTAGGCCGCCATCGCGCCCAGCACCACGGCGATCGCGGTGGTGATCAACCCGATCCCGATGGAGTTGATCAGCGCCGAGCTGAACAGCTCGCCCCGGAAGATGCCACGATAGTTCTCGAAGGTCACCGACGACGGAAACAGCCTGCCGTCCTTGACCGTTGACGACGGCTTGAGTGACAGGGACAGAATCCACAACACCGGGACGAGCGCGTACATCACGACCAGCGTGTCGATCACGGCCCAGAGCGTGGCGCGCCGCGCGCCCACCGCGTCAGCGGCCATCGCCGTCACCACCGGGGGCCGCCGCGCCGAAAACCTTGATGTAAAGGAGCGCAATGATGCCCACGCAACAGAAGATCAGCACGCTGATCGCCGAGCCCAGGCCCACGTTGAAGCCCTTGAACAGGTTGTCGTAGCCCAGGATTGACACCGAGTCGGTGTTGTTGGCGCCGTCGGTCAGCACGTAGATGTTGTCGAAGATGCGGAAGGCGTCCAGCGTCCGGAACAGCAGCGCGACCACCACCGCCGGCTTGATGATCGGCAAGATGATCCTGGTCAGCCGCCGCCACGCGCCGGCCCCGTCGACCTGCGCGGCTTTCAGCAAGTCCTCGGGCACCAGCGCCAACCCAGCCAGCAGCAGCAGCGACATGAACGGCGTGGTCTTCCAGACCTCGGCGAGGACGACGATGCCCAGCGACGGAATCTGTTGCGTCAGCGGCGCGCTGCCCTGCGGCAACAGGTTGGCCAGGTAGCCGGTCCCCGGCGTCCACGCGTAGTACCAGCTGTACGACGCGACGACGGTGACGATGCCGTAGGGGATCAGCACCGCAGTGCGCACCAGGCCCTTGCCGACGAGCGTGCGGTGCATGACCAGCGCCAGCGCCAGGCCCACCACGAACTCGATCGACACCGAAACCACCGTGGTTCCCAGCGTCACCGCCAGCGCCGTCCACCAGTACCGGTCGGTCAATATCGTCTGGTAATTGCCCAGCCCGATGAACGCGGTGTCGTTGGGCGTGGCAAGGTTGTTGCGCTGCAGGCTAAGCCACACCGCGTAGCCGATCGGATACGCCGTCACCGCGAGCATCAGGATCGCCGCCGGTGCCACCAGCATGAAGGCGAGTCGCTGTTCTGACAGCCGGTTTCGGGTGCGCGGGCGCTGCGCGACCGAGGCTTGCCGCCGTTCGGGAGCCGCTACGGTCATGAGCGCCGCGCCTCCCCATCGCTTCGTCCCCCGCAAGTGGGCGGTACCCGCAGCGCATCGTCGCCGGCGCGGGTCACGGCAGCAGCCCCTTCCCGTCGATGGCCTTCTTCGCCTGCGCGGCGAGCTCGTCGGCCGTGCGCTCCGGGTCGATCTGGGTGATCGGGCTCAGCGCCGCCGACAGCCGCAGCGACAACGCTTGATACACCGGCGTTGCCGGACGCACGGCCGCATCGGTGAGCTGCCGGCGGATCACGGTGTACATCGGATACTTGGTCTGAAATTGCGGATCGGAATACAGCGAGGTGCGTACCGCGGGCAAGCCGCCTTCGATCGATACGTACTTCTGACTCTGCAGACTGCGCAGGCAGCGCACGGCTTCGAACGCCTCCGCGCGGTGGCGGGTGGTGCTGGCCACGGCCAGGTTCAGGCCGCCGATCGTCACCTTGGCCGGGCGGCCCGGCGCCACCCGGGGGTAGGGCGCGAAACCGAAGACCTTCTGGCTGGCGTCGTAGGCGATGCGGAATTGCTCATCGGTGGGCACGAACGTCCCGACGTCGTTGACGCTGCCGGCCAGCGCCGGGTCGCGGTTCAGCGGCAGGAAGCGCACGCCGCCCTTCACGGCGTTCTCGAGCAGCGACACCAGCACATACGGCCAGTTGACTTCGAGTGCGGCGTTGCCCTGCTCGACCGCCAACCGCGCGGTGCCCTCGTCGGTCCGGCTGATCGACGGGTCGGCCCCGGGCGCGGTGGCCACCGACTTGAGGACCCGCAGCGCGTCGACGGTGGCGGCCCGGTGCGCGGGCGTGTCGGTCAACGTGACCCGCCGGCCGTCGTCGGAGAGCACCTGACCGCCCGCGCTCACCAGCAGCGTGTTGAACCACACCACCAGGCCCTCGCCCTCGTTGGCCTGCACGGCGATCGACGCGGGCCGGCCCGCGGCGTGCAGCCTGGCGGCCTCGGCCACCATGCCGTCCCATGTCGCCGGCGGTGGGTTCACCAAATCCGGTCGGTACCAAAGCAATTGCGTGTTGGTCGTCAGGGGTGCGCCATACAGCCGCTGCTTCCAACGGGCCGTCGCGAGCGGGCCCGGCAGGGTATCGACGGTGGCGTCGGCATCGGCCTGCCCCGCCGGGTCGTCGGATAGCGGCAGCGCCCAGCCGGCCTCGGCGAACTCCGCGGTCCACACCACGTCCAGCGCCATCACGTCCAGGCCGCGGTCGTGAGCGCTCAGCCGCCGGGCCAGCTGCTCGCCGGGGCCCCTTGGCAGGCTCACGTGCCGGATGGCGAACCGGCCCCCCATTTGCCTGGTGCACTCCTGCGCGACCGCGGTGAACGTGGCCGCGTCGGTGGCCGGCGTGTAGAAGCTGACCGCCAGCCCCCTGTCGGCCGCCCCGCAGGCCGACAACGCCGATGCGAGGATGACCGTCGCCAGGACGATTGCGCCTGTTCGGCGTGCGCGCCCACGACGACTCACCACCAATTCAGATCGCCAGGCGCGCCAGCAGATCCCGCGCCTTCTCGGCGTTTTGCGGATCGCAGAGCACGTCGTAGCGGCCCGCCACCAATTGCATAGTCGAGCTGAAATCCCTTGTGCCACGGGCCATTGCGTACGGGACCGCGGAGGTGATCAAGCCAAAGAACACCCCGGCGACCAGGCCGGTGACCAGCGCGGCCCACGGATTGGGGCTGAAGAAGCCGAGCACCAACCCGATGAACAGGCCAAGCCAGGCCCCGCTGATGACGCCGCCCCCGAGCACTTTTGGCCACGACAGCCGGCCGGTCACCCGTTCGACCTGCATGAGGTCGACGCCGACGATCGTCACCTGCTGCACCGGGAACTGCTGATCGGACAGGTAGTCCACGGCGCGCTGCGCCTCGGCGTAGGTGGGATAGGAGCCGACCGGCCAGCCCTTGGGCGGTGTCGGTAGCGAGGGCACACCGCGCCGAGCGGCCGCCGCGCCTGTGGGCGTGGTGCCGGGAACCTGTCCGGGCTGGAAAGGACTAGTCATCGGTGCTCATTCTCCTCCGCCTCGGCCATCCTCTCATCTCGGGCCTTCCCGGGCGCCCAGGCTCGGGGTCCGGACGCGCCGTTTTGCCCGCCTCGCGGGCCGTCGATTCGCGGCGGCCCGGCCGGGGCGCATAGGTTACGTTGAATTCCATGTCAGACGCCGGTGGTTTCGGCGAGGGTGCCCACGGCGACGAGGCCCACCCGCCGCAAGCCGGCGGCCGGGATGATTGGACGCCGCCCTGGGATCCGCCGGAGGCCGGGTATCCGGCGTATTCGCCGCCCGGCTACCCGCCCGGCTATCCGGCCGAATACCCACCGCCGATTCCACCGCCCGGATACGGGCCGCCGCGGGGCTATGGCGGCCCGCCCTACCCGCCGGGGACGCCGCAATACGGAGCCCCGCCGCCCGGCTACGTGCCGCCTGTCTATCCCACCGGTCCCACCGGATATCCCGGTGGCTACCACGCGACGCCGGATTACCAGGTGAAGGCCGGGACCAACGGCCTGGCGATCGCGTCGCTCGTTTCGTCGTTCACCGGCTTTTTCTGCTGCGTCATCGGCTCGATCGTGGCCATCGTGCTGGGCGTGATCGCGATGAACCAGATCAAGGAGACTCGCCAGGAGGGCTACGGCCTGGCGGTCACCGGCATCGTGATCGGCGTCGGCACCCTGCTGGTGTTTTTGATCATCGCGATCTTCAGCATCCGTTCGCATTAGGGCGACTGACCAGAAAGGCGGGCATCGCAGCCTGCCATCCGGGCGGCGGCTGAATAGGCTCTCTTGCATGGGATCGGTCAACAGGGTCTACGTCGCGCGGCTCCCACGAATGTTGGTGTTGGGTCCCCTCGGCGAAAACTTCGGCCGCGTCCGTGATGTCGTGATCAGCATCAGCATCGTCAGCCAACAGCCCCGCGTCCTGGGACTGGTCGTCGATTTGGCCACGCGCCGCAGCATTTTCATCCCGATGCTGCGGGTCGCCGCGATCGAGCCCAACGCGGTGACGCTCAACACCGGCAGCGTGTCGTTGCGCCGCTTCGAGCAGCGGCCCGGCGAGGTGCTGGCGATGGGCCAGGTGCTCGACACCGCCGTCAAGGTCCACGATCCCGAACTACCGGAGCTGGCCGGCCTCGAGGTCGTGGTCACCGACCTGGGGATCGAACAGATCCGGACACGAGACTGGTTGGTCACCAGGGTCGCCGTCCGCCCGCAGCGAAGGCTGGGACGGCGCGGCCCCGTGCACGTCGTGGACTGGCAGAACGTGCAGGGACTGACCCCGTCGGCGCTGGCGTTGCCGGGCCAGGGGGTGGCGCAGCTGCTCGCCCAGTTCGACGGCCGCAGGGCGGTCGACGTCGCCGACGTCATCCGCGGGCTGCCGCCCAAGCGGCGCTACGAGGTGCTCAAGGCGCTCGACGACGACCGGCTGGCCGATGTTTTGCAGGAGCTGCCCGAGTTGGATCAGGCCGACGTGCTCTCGCAGCTGGGCACCGACCGATCGGCCGATGTACTCGAGGAGATGGATCCCGACGACGCCGCCGACCTGCTCGGCGTGCTGAATCCGACGGACGCCGAGATGCTGCTGACCCGGATGGACCCCGACGAATCCGAACCGGTGCGCCGGCTGTTGACCCATTCACCCGACACCGCGGGCGGGCTGATGACCTCGGACCCGGTGGTGCTCACCCCGGACACGTCGGTCGCCGAGGCCCTGGCCCGGGTCCGCGACCCCGACCTGACCGCCGCGCTGTCGTCCATGGTGTTCGTGGCCCGCCCGCCGACGGCCACCCCCACCGGGCGCTACCTGGGCTGCATTCCGCTGCAGCGGCTGCTGCGCGAAGCGCCGGCCGAGCTGGTCGGCGGGATCGTCGACAGTGACCTGCTCACCCTGACGCCGGAGACACCGCTCGGCGCGGTCACCCGCTACCTCGCCGCCTACAACCTGGTGTGCGGACCCGTGCTCGACGACCAGAACCACCTGTTGGGAGCGGTGACCGTGGACGACCTCCTCGATCACCTGCTCCCGCACGACTGGCGCGTGGACGTGCAGCAGCTGGACACCACCGGCCGAATCGAACGACGACTGGGAGGCTCCGGGTGAGCAAATCCACGGCACCGCGACGGCTCTACACCCCCCGAACGTCGCGCCGGTATTCACCCCGCGTCGACCCCGAGTCCGTCGGGCAGATCACCGAATCCGTCGCGCGCTTCTTCGGCACCGGCCGCTACCTGCTGATTCAGACCATCCTCGTGCTGGTGTGGATCTCGGTGAACGTGTTCGCGGCCGCGCTGCGCTGGGACCCCTACCCGTTCATCCTGCTCAATCTGGCCTTCTCGACGCAGGCCGCCTACGCGGCGCCGCTGATCCTGCTGGCCCAGAACCGCCAGGAGAACCGGGACCGCGTCACCCTCGAAGAGGATCGTCGCCGCGCCGCCCAGACCAAGGCCGACACCGAGTACCTGGCCCGCGAGCTGGCGGCGTTGCGGCTGGCCGTGGGCGAGGTCGTGACGCGTGAGTACCTCCGTCACGAGCTGGAAGACCTGCGCACTATGCTGGCCCGGTTGCAGCCGGAAGGTGCGGACGGGGAGGCCGTGGGGGCGAGTGACGACTGGGAGCGGACCGCTAAGAAATCGCGGTAATTACCAAATCCACCATTGCGCCGCTCCCGTCACGGGGGTTATGTATTGTGATCTGGTTCACGAAGCTAAGCAGGTAGTTTCCCGACCTTAGGACGGTCGAGTGCGCATTGGGGGACGCTGGGGTGCACGCCCGGCCGACGCGGCCGTGCGGCCGCGAGCACGCCTGACGAAATCGCCGGCATTCGGCGTCGCCGTCATCACTCCCCTGGTATTCGCCGGAGCGGTCGGGGGCGCGGCTCCCATATTTCCCGGGCATGCCCCACCGGTGCACAGCCAGGTCGTGCCGGTGCGCGGCGCCGCGATTTTTCCGGTGGCAGCGGTCTCGCCGACCGTCCCCGACACCTCCGGGCCGGTGGTCATCTCCATCGACCGGGCGCCGACCGCGTTCCACATCGCCGAGGCCGCTCCTTCCGCGCCCCCGCCCCCGATGGTCGTGAGTGCGCCTGGCGCGCTTGGCATTCCGTCGATCGCGCTGGCCGCATACCGCAGCGCCGAAGAGAAGATGGCCGCCGCCGTCCCGGGTTGCGGGGTCAGCTGGAACCTGCTGGCCGGGATCGGGCGCATCGAGTCAGGCCACGCGGGCGGCGGGGCCGTCGATGCGCGCGGCACCGCGGTCGTCCCGATCTACGGCCCGTCGCTGGACGGCACGCTGCCCGGCAACGAGGTCATCCTGCAAAGCCGGGTCGGCAATCGGCCCACGTACGCGCGCGCAATGGGGCCGATGCAGTTCTTGCCGGGAACCTGGGCGCGATACGCCGCCGACGGCAAGGGCGACGGAACGGCCGATCCGCAGAACCTGTTCGACTCCGCGCTGGCCGCCGCGCGGTACTTGTGCAGCGGCGGGCTCAACCTGCGCGACCCGTCGCAGGTCATGTCCGCGATCCTGCGGTACAACAACTCGGTGGCTTACGCGCAGAACGTGCTGGGTTGGGCCGCGGCGTACGCCACCGGCGTGGTCCCGGTCGACCTCCCGCCGATGACCGGACCGCCGCCGCCGCTCGGCAACGCGCACGACGAGAATCCGGAGGGACTCGGGCCCGGGCTGCCGATGAACGCCATCGGCCTCCCGACGGATGACCCGTTCTCGCGGACACCGCTGATCGACTTGAGCGGAACCCCGCCCGTCGGTTCGCAGCCGATGTACCCGTGGATGGGAGCCACGCCACAGCAGGCCCCGACGCAACTGC
Organism: Mycobacterium sp.; assembly: GCF_025965855.1. Classification (GTDB taxonomy): domain Bacteria; phylum Actinomycetota; class Actinomycetes; order Mycobacteriales; family Mycobacteriaceae; genus Mycobacterium. Next base: position 35,595 of record NZ_JAOPWB010000338.1, read on the forward strand.
CCGGCTGCACGGTGATCTGCATCGGTTCCCAGAACCCGGTGCCCCCGCCCTTCGGGCAGCCGGCGTTTGGCCCGTCTCCCGCCGACGCCGGCCCGCCGGCTGGGCCCGCCGCCGGGCCCCGGGCGTCAGGGTCGCCCAAGCCCGGCCCGGCCGGCTGACCGGCAGCCAATCGCGCACGCCTACACTCGGCGGTGATGTCCAGTCATGAGACCGCCGACCTCAGCGCCGCCATCCGCACCGCACTGGGGAAGGTGATCGACCCCGAATTGCGCCGTCCCATCACCGAACTCGGGATGGTCAAGAGCGTCGACGTCGACGCCGACGGCGGCGTGCACGTGGCGATCTACCTGACCACCGCCGCCTGCCCCAAGAAGACCGAAATCACCGAGCGGGTCAGCAGCGCGGTCGCCGACGTTCCCGGCACCGGGGCCGTCAAGGTCACCCTGGACGTGATGAACGACGAGCAGCGCACCGAGCTGCGCAAGCAGTTGCGCGGGGACGCGGGCGAGCCCGTCATCCCCTTCGCCCAGCCCAGCTCCCTGACCCGGGTATACGCCGTCGCGTCCGGCAAGGGCGGGGTCGGGAAGTCCACGGTCACGGTGAACCTGGCCGCGGCGATGGCCGCCCGTGGGCTGTCGGTCGGCGTGCTGGACGCCGACATTCACGGCCATTCCATCCCGCGGATGATGGGCAGCACCGACCGGCCCACCCAGGTCGAGTCGATGATCCTGCCGCCCATCGCCCACGAGGTGAAGGTCATCTCGATCGCCCAGTTCACCAAGGGCAACACCCCGGTGGTGTGGCGCGGGCCGATGCTGCACCGGGCGCTGCAGCAGTTCCTGGCCGACGTGTACTGGGGCGATCTGGACGTCCTGCTGCTCGATCTGCCCCCCGGCACCGGCGACGTCGCGATCTCGGTGGCGCAGCTGATCCCCAACGCGGAGATCCTGGTGGTGACCACGCCACAGCTGGCCGCGGCCGAGGTCGCCGAACGGGCCGGCAGCATCGCGCTGCAAACCCGCCAGCGCATCGTCGGCGTGGTGGAGAACATGTCCGGGCTGACGCTGCCCGACGGCACGAAGATGCAGGTGTTCGGCGAGGGCGGCGGCCAGCAGGTCGCCGAGCGGTTGTCCCGGGCGGTCGGCGCCGACGTGCCGCTGCTGGGTCAGATCCCGCTGGATCCGGCGCTGGTGGCGGCCGGCGATTCCGGCATCCCGATCGTGCTGAGCGCGCCGGACTCGCCGGTCGGTAAGGAACTGCGCGGCATCGCCGACAGCCTGTCGTCGCGACGGCGGGGGCTGGCGGGCGTGTCGCTGGGGCTGGACCCAACGCGCCGCTGAATCTCCTTCGACATCTTCTTCGACACTGAAACTACGGCGACGACGCGCCGGGGATCCTCTGCCTGGTTGCAGTCTCGGCGCGACGTACTAGGTCGCGTCGGTGTCGAACGGCGCCGGGCCGGAAGCGTGCTGCTCGGCCGCGGGCGCGGCCGACTCCACCGGCTTCGCCGCAGCCCCATTAAGGGACCTGTCGGGCCTGTCGAAATTCCCCGTGAGGAACGAGTCGTCGCCGTCCAGCAGGTGCTTGGTCAGCGCGGCGCGCGGCGTCATGCCGCGCAGCTTCTGCAGCTCACCGAGCGGGGCGCGCAGGTCGTCGAACTCGGGTCCGATGTCCTCGCGCAGCTGGTTGGTCATGCCGCTGAGGTAGTCGCGCGCCTGCCGCAGCGCGGTGGACGTCCAGCGGATGGCACCGGGTAGGCGCTCGGGCCCAAGGATCACCAGCCCCACCACGACGAGGACCAGGATGTGCTCCCAGCTCAGGTTCGCGAACATCTAACCGCCATCCGGATCCGGTTTCACCGTCAGCGTGACGTGCCGGCCGTCGCGGACCACCTCCACCGGGGCGTCCTGGCCGATGGTCAGCTGCCTGACGGCGACGACGAACTCGTCGGCGTCGGCGACCTTGCGGTTGCCGACCTTGACGATCACGTCGTTTTCCAGGATCCCGCCCTTTTGCGCGGGGCTTCCGGCCTTGACGTTGGCGACCTGGGCGCCGGAGGCGATCGCGTTGCTCACCGACCGGGTGCTGACCCCGAGCGTCGGGTGCACGATCTTTCCGTCCTTGATCAGGGTCTGCGCAACCTGCTTCGCCTCGTCGATCGGGATCGCGAAGCCCAGTCCGCTCGCGCTGTCGGACAACGATTTACCCGCGGTGTCGATGCCGATCACCTGGGAATCCATGTCGATCAGCGGGCCGCCGGAGTTGCCGTGGTTGATCGAGGCGTCGGTCTGCAGCGCATCGATGACGGTGTCGGTGTCCGAGCCCTCACCCGACAACGGGACGGGGCGGTGCAGCGCGCTGATGCTGCCGTGGGTCACGGTGCTGCGCAGCCCCAGCGGCGCACCCGCGGCAAGCACCTCGTCACCGACACGCACCTTGTCGGAATCACCGAGCCGGGCGACGGTCAGGTTGTCGACGTTGTCGATCTTGAGCACGGCCAGGTCGGTTTTCGGGTCGCGACCCACCAGGTTGGCGGGCACTTCCTTGCCGTCGTTGAACACCACGGTCGTCTTGAACTGGCTCGGGTTGTTGGCGGCCTCCGAGATCACGTGGTTGTTGGTCACGATGTACCCGCGGCCGTCGATGACGACGCCGGAGCCCTGCATGCCCTCCTGGTCGCTCTTCGACTCGATGGTCACCACCGCGTTGGCGGTCGCGGCCGCCACCTTGGCGAACCGGCCCGCCGGCGATTCACCGTTGCCATTCGTCGCCAGGGTCACCTTCGAGGTGGTGAACGCTTCGACGACCTCGGCCGTCTTGCGCCCGATCACACCGCCGATCACGCCGACGACCAGCGCGATCAGCAGCAGGACGGTCAGTGCCAGGTAGGACACCTTGCCCCCGAACAGCACGTCGCGGACCCCGAGCTTGCCGCCGTAGCCGGGTACACCCCGCGGCGGTTCCGGGGCCACCGCCGGGGTGCCCAGGGCGGCACCCGCGGCGGGATCGCGCCAGGGGTCTTCGGGTCCTTCCGCCTCGGCGCCGTCGTGCTCGGCCGCCAGCGCGCCGGCATCGATCGGGTGGCGCTGCAGCGTGTCCGCGGTTCCGACGGGCTTGCCGAAGGCCTCCTCGAGGACAGGGTCGGCCGGTTGATCGTGCGGCGCGAATCCGGACTGGTCGCGGTACTTCGGCGGGCGGACGCGCTCGGCCACGAAAGAGCCCTGCTGCCCGGCGGGACGGCCGAACAACTGACGCGACGCGGGGTCGACCGGTGGCCGTGAGATGGGACGCGGCGCCAGGCGGTTGCCGCCAGTGTTGCCGCCGTCTTTACCGTCGTCGGAGGTCACGTTACCCCTTTGGATCCTCTTCTTGAGCGCTCGAGACAGGCCGCTTACCGGGCGATTTGCGCCGCGCCGGCGTTGTCCGTGTCCACCCTAGTATCCACAGTGCGGTGTGGTCGGCATGAACGCGCGCGCGGCCGACGCGCAGCAGCGGAGCCGTCAAGCTACCGGCGCTTACGCTGGTCGCGCGTATCGCGCTCGGATGTGTCGTCGTCCGACGGATGGTGCGGGATTTCGGACAGCAGCCCGAGCAGGTTGCTGGGGATACGGATCGGGTGGGAATCACGCAGCGCGGCACGCGCCCGGCTCTGATCCTCGACCTCGGCCGCGCATTCCGGGCACAGCGACAGGTGGTGCGCGGCCCGCAGGTGAGCATTCATCCGCAGCTCACCGTCGACGAACGCCGCGATCGCCTCGATGGACAGGTGCTCGGTGGAACGGAACCGGCGCGGAGCGCCGACGGGTTCGTCGCTTTGGGAGGCGAACTGTGCGGGCAGCCAGGAGAACGCGCGGCGAAACACCTCTCCGCGGTCGGCCATCACCAGTCCCTTTCTTTGTCGCCCATCCTCGAATGTAGCGCGAGGTGGGCCTGACACCGCGCCCACAGCGCGAAAACACCGTTGGATTTTCGCTCCAACGGTGTTATTAGGTTGTGAATCAAGCCGTTCAGCGGTCGGGCAGTGCTATGCCGATTTGGTGCGCAGCGCGTCGGCGCGCAGGCCGTGCTCCGGGTGCGCGGCCAGGTAGTCGCGCAGCGCCTGACGCCCGCGGTGGATGCGGCTGCGCACGGTGCCCAGCTTGACGCCCAGGGTGGCGCCGATCTCCTCGTAGGACAGGCCCTCGATGTCGCACAGCACGACCGCGGCGCGGAACTCCGGGGGCAGCGAATCCAGCGCGGCCTGCAGGTCGGGCCCGAGCCGCGAATCGTGATAGATCTGCTCCGGGTTGGGCTCGTCGGCGGGCACCCGGTCGTAATCCTCGGGGAGCGCCTCCATGCGGATGCGGGCGCGCCGGCGCACCATGTCGAGGAACAGGTTGGTGGTGATGCGGTGCAGCCAGCCCTCGAAGGTTCCGGGCTGGTAGTTCTGCACCGAGCGGAAAACCCGGATGAAGGTCTCCTGGGTCAGATCCTCAGCGTCCTGCTGGTTGCCGGACAGCCGGTAGGCCAGCCGGTACACGCGGTCGGCGTGCTGCCGCACGAGTTCGTCCCACGACGGCATCGTCGCCTTGTCCCCCGTCGCGTCGAACACTGCGGTGCCATGCAACGCGTCCGTCGTTTCCGCCCATTCGTCGTCGCGGCATTCTTGGGCGTGAGACATGGTGCTCGGGCTCAAAAGCGCTGAGGTGATTGGATCCTCCAGGTTTGGCTTGCCGTCTAAGTTCGGCATTTCGTCGACCGCGTCAACGCGGAGCTGCCACGGTGTATTCCCATTCCGGGCAGTCCTATTCCGGGCAGTCCCATTCCGGGCATTTCGATTCCCGGTGCCCCTCACCCCGCGTTCCATAGGCATACCGTCGCCCATCGGAGTATGCGCGGCATAGGAGCAATCTGAGGTTTGGCTGAGAAACCAGATCGTTACAAGCGTTGAACAGCGCGGATCCGTCCGTGCGTGAGCTTCGTCGCCCCGCGCGTGCCGGGCGTGTCCTGGCGGTCCGGCTAAGGCGCGCCTGCCCGACCGCGCCGCAAATTGGAATACGCTGCGGGGCATGGAAGCCAGCGACACCAAAACCCCGGCAACCCCCGCCCAGGCGGCCCCCAGTCGAGCCGAATCGCTGTGCGCGCACGCCGAGGGGTCGATATCGGAGGATGCGCTTCTGGCGGCCGCCCGCGAACGCTCCGTGGAGATCGGCGCCGGGGCGGTGACGCCCGCGGTGGGGGCGCTGTTGAGCCTGCTGGCAAAGCTCAGCGGCGGCAAGGCCGTCGCGGAGGTGGGCACCGGCGCAGGGGTGAGCGGCCTCTGGTTGTTGTCGGGCATGAGCGACGACGGCGTGTTGACGACGATCGATATCGAACCCGAATACCTGCGGATCGCCAAGCAGGCGTTCTCCGACGCCGGCGTCGGACCGTCGCGCACCAGGCTGATCGGCGGCCGTGCCCAGGAGGTGCTGACCCGGCTGGCCGACGAGTCCTATGACCTGGTGTTCATCGACGCCGACCCGATCGACCAGCCGGACTACGTCGTCGAGGGTGTGCGGCTGCTGCGGTCCGGTGGCGTCATCGTGGTGCACCGCGCCGCACTGGGCGGCCGGGCGGGCGATCCCGCGGCCCGGGACGCCGAGGTGACCGCGGTGCGCGAGGCGGCCCGGCTCATCGCCGAGGACGAGCGGCTCACCCCCGCGCTGGTGCCGCTCGGCGACGGGCTGCTGGCCGCGGTCCGGGACTAGTTCGGGACCGGGACAAAACCTTTACGTATTCCTGACGGGGAGCCTCCTTGACGCCCGGCTGAACGCGCGTTTAGTGTACTGAACATGCGTTCAGCCGACCTGACCGCCGCCGCCCGGATCCGTGACGCGGCCATCGAGCAATTCGGTGAACACGGCTTTGACGTCGGGCTGCGAGCGATCGCCGAGGCGGCGGGGGTGAGCGCCGCGCTGGTCATCCACCATTTCGGATCCAAGGACGGCCTGCGCAAGGCCTGCGACGACAACATCGCCGAAGAGATCCGCAGCAGCAAGTCGGAGGCGCTGAAGTCCAACGACCCCGCCACCTGGTTCGCGCAGATGGCCGAGATCGAGGAATACGCACCGCTGATGGCCTACCTGGTGCGCAGCATGCAGGCCGGCGGCGACCTGGCGAAGATGTTGTGGCAGAGGATGATTGACAACGCCGCGGAGTACATGGAAGAAGGCGTGCGGGCCGGGACGATAAAGCCCAGCCGCGATCCGCAGGCCAGGGCCAAATATCTCGGCATCACCGGCGGCGGGGGCTTCCTGCTGTACCTGCAAATGCATGACACGCCAACCGATCTGCGTGCCGTCCTGCGCGATTACGCCCGGGACATGGTTCTGCCCGCCCTCGAGATCTACACCGAGGGCCTGATGGCGGACCGCACGATGTACGACGCATTCCTGGCAGCAGAAGATCAAGGAGAATCCCATGCCGGCTGACAATGTCGCACCCATCGAAATCCGCGGCCTGACCAAGAACTTCGGCGCGGTGCGCGCGCTTGACGGCCTCGACCTGACGGTGTGTGAGGGAGAGGTGCACGGGTTCCTCGGGCCGAACGGGGCCGGGAAGTCAACGACCATCCGCGTCCTGCTGGGCCTGGCGAAGGCCGACAGCGGAAGCGTCCGGTTGCTGGGCGGCGACCCGTGGACCGACGCGGTCGAGCTGCACCGCCAAATTGCCTACGTGCCGGGCGACGTGACGCTGTGGCCCTCACTGACCGGCGGCGAGACCATCGACCTGCTGGCCCGCATGCGAGGGGGCATCGACGAAGGCCGTCGCGCCGAGCTGATCGAGCGCTTCGATCTCGACCCGCACAAGAAGGCGCGTACCTACTCGAAGGGCAACCGGCAGAAGGTCTCCCTGATCTCCGCCTTCTCGTCGCGCGCCACGCTGCTCCTGTTGGACGAGCCGAGCAGCGGCCTGGACCCGTTGATGGAGCACGTGTTTCAGCAGTGTGTCCGCGAGGCGCGCGACCGCGGTACGACCGTCCTGCTGTCCAGCCACATCCTGGCCGAAACGGAAGCGCTGTGTGAAAGGGTGACCATCATCCGCGCCGGCCAGACCATCGAGAGCGGCTCGCTGGAGTCGATGCGGCATCTCAGCCGCACCTCGATCAAGGCCGAAATGATCGGCGATCCGGGCGATCTCAGGCGAATCAAGGGTGTCGAGGACGTCAGCATCGACGGCAACACGCTGCGCGCCCAGGTCGACAGCGAAAGCCTGGGAGAATTCATCCGGGCCCTCGGCGACGCCGGCGTGCGCAGCCTCGTCAGCCAGCCCCCGACCCTTGAGGAACTCTTCCTGCGCCACTACGACACCACGGACGGTAAGAGGAAGGTTTCGGCGTGATGAGCACCGCGACCCTGGATCGGCCCCGCCACCCGGCGCACCCGGCGCCTCGGGCCGGTTCGAATTTCTCCGGGACGCTTGGGATGCTGCGGCTCTACCTGCGCCGAGACCGGGTCTCGTTGCCGCTGTGGGTACTGCTGCTGTCGGTGCCGCTGGCCAGTGTCTACGTCGGCAGCGTCCTGAAGGTCTACCCCACCGAGGCCGCCCGCGCCGGGCTCGCGGCCTCCATCATGGCCAGCCCGGCCCAGCGTGCGCTCTACGGGCAGGTCTACAACCACAGCGTTGGCGCCGTCGGCATTTGGAAGGCCGGGATGTTCCATTTGCTGATCGCGGTGGCCGTCATCCTCACGGTGATCCGGCACACCCGCGCCGAGGAGGAGGCCGGCCGGACCGAATTGGTGGACTCGACCGCGGTCGGCCGGTACGCGAGCCTGAGCGCGGCGCTGCTGTTGTCGTTCGGGGCGTCGATCGCCACCGGCGCGATCGGCGCGGCGGGATTGCTCACCACCGACATCCCGCCCGGCGGGTCGCTCGCCTTCGGGGCGGCGCTGGCATGCTCCGGCCTGGTCTTCACCGCGGTTGCCGCGGTGGCCGCGCAGCTGTCGCCGAGCGCCAGGTTCGCCCGCGGCACCGCGTTCGCCGTGTTGGGGACCGCGTTTACGCTGCGCGCCATCGGTGACGCCGGTGACGGCACGCTGTCGTGGCTCTCGCCGCTGGGGTGGTCGCTGCAGGTCCGGCCGTACGCGGGCGATCGCTGGTGGGTGCTGCTGCTGCATCTGGCGACGACGGCCGCGCTCACCCTGGTGGCCTACCGACTGCTCGCCGGCCGCGACGTGGGCGCCGGACTGATCGCCGAACGCCCCGGTCCCGGCCGGGCCGGTCCGCGGCTGGGCGGCGTCGACGGCCTCACGTGGCGGCTCGACCGTGGCGCGCTGCTGCTGTGGACCGTGGGCCTGTGTCTGTACGGCCTGCTGATGGGCAGCGTGGTGCACGGCATCGGCGACGAGCTCGGCGACAGCACGGTCGCGCGCGACATCGTCGCGCGGATGGGCGGCACCAGCGCTCTGGAGGAGGCGTTCATCGCGGTCGCGTTCGCCATGATGGGCATGGTGGCCGGCGCGTTCGCCATCTCGCTCACCCTGCGCCTGCATCAGGAGGAATCCGGCCAACGCGCCGAGACGACGCTGGCCGGCGCGGTCTCCCGAACACACTGGCTGGCAAGCCATTTGGCGGCCGCACTCGTCGGGTCCGCGGTCGCGATGCTGGCCAGCGGCGCGGCCGGCGGCCTCGTCTACGGCATCGCGGCCGGTGACGTCCGCGGCAAGCTGGCCGTCGTCGTCGGCACCGCGGCCGTCCAGCTCCCCGCCGTCTGGCTGCTCGCCGCCGTCACCGTCGCGGTGTTCGGTCTGGCCCCGCGGTTTTCCCCCGTGGCTTGGGGCGTGCTGGTCGGGTTTGTCGCCGTATATCTGATCGGTTCGCTGGCCCGGTTCCCGCAGTGGGTGCAAGACCTGGAACCGTTCGCGCACATTCCCCGCGTCGGCACCGACTTCACCGCCACGCCGCTGCTGTGGCTGCTGGCCATCGACGCGGCGCTGATCATTGTGGGAGCCATGGCTTTTCGACGGCGTGATCTACGTTGCTAGGCAGGGCACGATGATGAAAACCGCCGTTAAGTTGGTGGCATCGAGCATTATTGGGCTTGGCTTCCTCGGCTTCATCCTGTTCTATCCAGCCGGCACGTTCAATTATTGGCAGGCATGGGTTTTCATCGCGAGCTTCACGGTCGCGACGATCGTCCCGAGTCTCTATCTGGCCCGGACGAATCCGGCCGCTCTGCGGCGGCGCATGCGCAGCGGGCCGCTGGCTGAAGGCAGAACCGCGCAAAAGTTCATCATCATCGGGGCCTTTCTGGGGATCTTCGGGATGATGGTCTTGAGCGTGCTCGACCATCGGTTCGGCTGGTCGTCGGTTCCCGCGGTGGTGTGCGTGATCGGCGACGTCCTGGTGGTGGCCGGGCTGAGCACCGCCATGCTGGTGGTCATCCAGAATAGCTATGCGGCCGCCACCGTCAGGGTCGAGGAAGGTCAGAAACTGGCCTCCCGCGGTTTGTACAAGCTGGTGCGACACCCGATGTACTCCGGGGACGTGATCTTGATGGTGGGCATACCCCTGGCACTGGGTTCCTACTGGGGGCTACTGGGTCTCATCCCGGGCATCCTGGTGCTCGTCTTCCGCATCCTCGACGAGGAGAAGCTGCTCGCCGAGGAATTGGCCGGGTACTCCGCGTACGGCCAGCGGGTGCGCTACCGGTTGATGCCCTACGTGTGGTGACAGCGAGCCGACACGGCTTAGGGTATCGGCGTGGCCAGCGATCCGGCACCTGCCCTGGACCGGCCGTGGCGACGTCCCGGCGCTGTTCGATACGCGCTAGAAACGGATTCGCGCCATCGCCAAACCGCCGGTAACCGTCACCGATCCGCCGGCCGGCATCGTCGTCGATCGCGATGTCAGCGTCGCCACCCGCGACGGAACGGTGTTGCGCATCAACGTCTTCCAGAAGGACCGGGGCGCCGCGCGGCCGGTCATCCTGAGCATCCATCCCTACGGCAAGGACAAGCTGCCGGTGCGGCGCGGCAAGAAGTGGACGTTCTCGGTGCAATACCGCCTCCTGCGTCAGCCGCACGCGGTGACCTTCTCGGCCCTGACCGGGTGGGAGGCACCGGATCCGGTGTGGTGGACGGCGCAGGGCTTCACCGTGGTGAATGCCGACGCGCGCGGCTGCGGTCATTCCGAGGGCACCGGAAAACTGCTGTCGCGCCAGGAGGCCGAGGACACCTACGACCTCGTGCAGTGGATCGCCGGCCAGCCATGGTGCGACGGCAACGTGGTCATGCTCGGGGTGTCGTACCTTGCCATCAGCCAGTACGCCGTCGCCGCCCTGCAGCCGCCGGCGCTACGCGCGATCTGCCCGTGGGAAGGGTTCACCGACGCGTATCGCGACCTCACCTTTCCGGGCGGAATCCGGGAGACCGGCTTCACCCGGCTGTGGTCGAGGAACATCGGTCGCGACACCCGCCAGAGCTACACCCTCGGGCCGATGCAAGACGAGCATCCACTGCGCGACGACTTCTGGCGCTCGCTGGCTCCCGACCTGTCGGCGATCAGGGTCCCCATGCTGTCTGCGGCAGCTTCTCGGACATTATCTTCCCTAGCTGACCAGGCCATTTAGCCCGATCACCTGCGATAATACCAGCTCCGCGCCGAGTGCGATGCAAAAGCGTAAACTTCTCGGTGGCGCGAGTTACCCGGCCAAGTTAGCTGAACGTTGGGGAAAATTCCCCAACGTGAGAGGACCGGACACCATGACCACCAAAACGAAGGTAAAGGGAAAGGCCCCTGACCTTGCCGCCCTCCTCACCTCCTGGCAGCTCGACCTCGACGCCCAAAACAAATCACCCAAAACCATCAAGCACTACGTCGAAGGCAGCAGAATGTTCATCCGCTGGTGTGAAACCAACGGCGTCACACCGGAATTGACCAAGCTAAACATCCAAACATGGATGGCCGAGCTGCTGGCCAATGGTGCGCAACCCGGTACGGCGCGGGCCAGATATGCTGCGCTGCGGCGGTTCTCGGCTTGGCTGCACAAACAGGGCGAGCTACCCGCCGACATCTTCAAGGACATGACACCGCCCAAACTCGACGTGAAGATCACCAACCCACTCACCGACGCCGAGCTGCACGACCTGATCAAAGTGTGCGACGGCAACACTTTTCGGGACCGCCGAGACCAAGCCATCATCAGGCTCATGGCCGAGACCGGCATGCGCGCCGGTGAATGCGCCGCCCTCACAACCCAAGACGTGGACCTGATACACGGCAAGGCCATCGTCCGCCGTGGCAAAGGTGCCAAAGGCCGCGAAGTACCGTTCGGGAAACAAACCGCCGCAGCCCTCGACCGATACCTACGTGCACGCCGCGAACACACCCTGGCCGATAGACCGGCGCTGTGGCTGGGCGGCCGCAAAGACACGACGTTCGGCTACACCGCGCTTTACCGTGCCATCGCCTACCGCGCGCGCCTCGCCGGAATCACCGACTGCCACCCACACCGCTTTCGCCACACATACGCAACCCGATGGCTGCGGGCCGGCGGAACCGAAGGCGGCCTCATGTCGGTCGCCGGATGGTCACGGCGCGAAATGATCGACCGCTACACCAAAGCAACCGCGACCCAGCGCGCCGCCGACGAGGCGAAAAAGCTGGATCTCGGGAACTTCTGACAGGCACGGTTCCAGGCCGACAAAAAAACACCCTGACCCACCAATCGGGCCACGACTTGGCCCGCAGGCGTGAGCTGCCGTCACTGTTCTCTGACAGGCATCCGGTGGTTATTGACATGGGTGGCGCGGTCGCTCAGCGCAGCATGCCA
>NZ_JAOPWB010000047.1 GCF_025965855.1 Mycobacterium sp.
TTTCTTCGGCGAAGAACGGGTTCCCGGCGGCCCGCTCGGCGATCCGAGCGGCCAGAGCGCGCACCGAAGGGTCACCACCCAGCAGCTCGGTCGTCAACGCCGCGGACTGCGCTGAGTTCAGCGGCGCCAGGGAGATCGTCTGCGCGCCCGGGGTCCGCGACAGCGCGCCGCGGTATTCGGGGCGGTAAGTGATCAGCATCAGCGAGGGGATCTGCGGCACAACAGTGACGAACTCGGCGAGCATGGCCTCGCTGACCTCGTCGATCCAGTGCACGTCCTCGATGACGTATAGCGCCGGTGTGGTTCGGGTGAGGGCGACGGCGTTCAACAAGGCCGCCAACCGGCGCCGACGGGCATCGGCGGTGATTGCGGGCGGCATAGCGTCGGGGTCGCCGATTCCGAGCAGGTCGTCCAGCAGCAGCAGGTCCTCGGAGTTGGCGTCGGGGATGCGGGCCCGCACCTGCGCCCGGCCCGCGTGCTCGTCGAGGTTGCTGACCCCGAACACCGTGCGCAGCATTCGTGCCACCAGATGGAACGGGACCTCGTGGGTATGGGATTCGCAGGCGACGGTGAACACTTCGAGCCCGCGGCCGGCAGCTAGCGTCGTGGCCTCGCGCATGATGCGGCTCTTGCCGATACCGGGTGGCCCGACCACGCCGACCACACACCCGGCACCGCTGATCGCCTGTTCGAGGATGCCGGCGACGGTGTTCATCTCCCAGGTGCGCCCGACCAGGGTCGGCTCGCGCCGGCCGATCACTGCGCGCTCAGCTGCGGCACCCAGTAGCCGGCGCGCGAGCAACGGCTCCTCGGCACCTTTGACATCCACCCACTCGGGCGTGCCCAGCACCGTGGCGTATTCGACCAGCCGCGCGGTGGACTCACTGAGCATCACCCCGCCGGGCGGGGCAACCGATTCCATCCGTTGCGCTAACCCGACCTGCTCGCCAACGGCGGTGTACGCCCTTGCGTCAGAGCTGATTTCCCCGGCGATCACCCGGCCCGAGTTCAGCCCGACCCGCAGCCGCAGTACGACGGCGTCACGGCGCTGCACTTCGTTGGCCAGCTGCGCGATTTGCGCTTGGATGTCCAAGGCCGCCAAACAGGCCCGAAAAGCGTGGTCCTCCAACGCGACTGGCGCCCCGAACAGCGCCATGATCCCGTCGCCGGTGAACTTATCGACTGTGCCGCCATAGCGTCGGGTAATCGTTGCCGCGCGGCTGAAGACGTCGGCCATGATCTCGCGCAACCGCTCCGCCCCCACCGCCGAGGCGATCGCCAAGGAATTCACCACATCGGCAAACAACACAGTCACCTGCTTGAACTCCGGCTGCTGTCCTGCTTCTGGCGCAGGCGCCCCGCATACGTCGCAGAACCGGGCGCCGTGGCGCAACTCAGTGCCGCACGCTCGGCACACCGCGCCTGCTGGCTTCATCCGCCGCTCCCGCCGCTAATCAGTGGTGCGGACCGCCCAATACACCAACCTTAAGGCTCCCAGCCGCAACAGAGGAGATTATCGACCGCCGGCGCTGCCCAGGAAGCCATCTGGAACACGCGACACACGTGGGTAACGCTTTTGGTCAGCTACTTCCGGGTGGCTGTCTCGTGCTTTCCACCGAATCAAAGGCGAATCGACGTTAATTAGGCTTCCCGCTGGTGAATTGCGGGTTTTATGCCCCGTTTATCACCGACGTCGAGTAAGTTTTAGTTCCCGGTTTTGCCATGCAAGGAGCTTCGCGTGACTGTTCCGCCCGACGGCAAAAAGCACGCGCTCCCAGGCCTGGCTTTCTTCAAGCAAGAGCTCTACGACGCGGCGGCACAGGAATACGACGCGGCGATTCAAGCCGGCGGCTCAGCTAGCGAGCGTCGCGAGTGGCAGAAGATGCGCGACCTCGCGAAGGCCAATGCCACCGCCGAGATCAACGTCTATGTGCCCAAGCTGCAGTACTTCGACACAAAGGACCTGCTGGCTAAACCTCTGGTACGCGACGGCCATCTGCCCAGGCCGCCACGGCCCCGAGCGGACCGCCGCCGCCTCAAGCGACTGCGGTTATGGCTGGGCGACCAGCTCGGCGCAGTATTGACGGTGTTGATGGATCACATCATCAATCTGGTGGGCCGGGTGTTCGGCTACCGCGCCAGGGTTTGGACCAACTGGTACCGCCGTCCCTCGGTCGTGGGAGTCCTGCTGCTGGCCCACGTGCGAGAGCTGCTGAACGCAAACAATCTGAAAAACACCTATCCGCCGGGGGAATTGATCGGCTTTCAGCCCCGAGGACAGCGACCTCCCGTGGGCGTCACCCATTTCCGTACCGCCGACGGAAGCTGGAACAACCTCGCCGACCCCAAGGAAGGTGCTGCCCGCACGCGCTTCCTGAGCAACGTCGAACTCTCAGCCATCTGCCCCGAGACCATCCCGAAACTGCTCATTCCGAACCCGCGCGAAGTCAGCCGTCGCCTGCTCACCCGCCCGGACGGTGATGATGGCCGACCACACATGGAGCCTGTCTCATTCCTCAATCTGTTGGCAGCATCGTGGATTCAATTCATGACCCATGACTGGGTCAGCCACGGCGAGGTCGCGCCCAACGCCTTCATCACGGTGCCGCTGCTGCCCGGCGACCCGTCTATCACGCGCTACCAGCAAAACGCTTTAAAGATCAACACGACCCAGGTTGACTCGACGCGCAATGCAGGCAGTACCCCGGATCCTGCCGCCACGAGCTTCATCAATGAGGTCACCCACTGGTGGGACGGATCGCAAATCTACGGCAGCGACCAGGACACCCAAGATCGCTTGCGAAGCGGCCGATTCGGCAAGATGAAGTTGAGCATCCGCGGCAGGCTGCCCATTGACTGGAGCACTCGTGTCGAAGACACCGGCTTCAGGCGCAACTGGTGGGTGGGCCTGACGATGCTGCACACCCTTTTCGTGCGCGAACACAATGCCATCTGCGACATGCTGTACGCGGCCAACCCCCCCTGGGATGACAACCGCCTCTTCAACGTCGCGCGACTCATCAACGCTGCCCTGCTGGCAAAGATCCATTCCGTTGAATGGACCCCGGCGATTTTACCCAACAAGACGCTTGAGACGGGACTGAACTCGAACTGGTACGGCTTGCTGACCTACCTACGGCCTAAGGGCAAGGACCGCAAGACACTTGCCGAGGTCAACATCCGCAACCCCGAGCTTGGCGGAATCGTCGGCAACCCAATCAACAGGCACGACTGCGCGTATGGGCTGACCGAGGAATTCGTCGAGGTCTACCGTCTGCATTCGCTATTGCCCGAGACGCTGCAGCTGCGCCGCCGCGGCCAAGACACGATCAACGAGGTTCCCCTTCCCGAAACCCGCCAGCATGGCTCGATCCGGCTCACGAGCACATACGCGATGTCTGACCTGTTCTATTCGTTCGGCAACCAACATCCCGGCGCCTTGGTGCTCAACAACTTTCCGCGCTTCATGCAGGAGCTCAGCGTCCCGGGCAATCCGTTTCTCGACATGGGCACCGTGGACATCGTGCGCGCGCGAGAACGCGGCGTGCCGCGCTATAACGAATTCCGTCGCCAATTAGGGCTGAAAGAGATCCGGAGCTTTGACGATCTGACCGACTGCACACATCTCCGGAAAGAGCTGAAGTCCCTGTACGCGGACGTCGAACAACTCGACCTGCTGATCGGCACCCTGGCCGAAGGCCACCGGCCCACCGGCTTCGGCTTCGGCGAGACGGTATTTCAGATCTTTATCGTAAGCGCGAGCCGCCGACTGCAGGCTGACCGCTTTTTCACCGACTGCTACAACGAGGAGGTCTACACCGCGGAAGGCCTGGAGTGGATCGACCGGACCGACCTGAAAACCGTGCTCCTGCGGCACTATCCCGAACTCGCCGACACTGGCCTGGCCAACATCAAAAACGCCTTCGAGCCCTGGGACGAAGGGCCCAATCTGGATCCCGAGCGCCATCCATTGCGCGAGTGGGACTGTGAATTGAAGGACGCCCCCTGGCGCGGCGACGCATACCCTCGTGCCTGAACACCTTCGGGAGAACACATGCTGAGATGGTTCGTGCGGCGCGGGATTTGGGACTTCATAGCCTGGGGGAAATTTTTCGTAAGTAAGCCGCTTAACATCCCGTTGCCACCGAACAACCAGCGCCGCATCACACCGAAGCCTATGTTCGAGGCGATTCACTGGCTGCCGCTGCGCAAAGTGATGGTGTGCTCGCGCGCCGACGTCCCGTGCGATGAGCGCAAGTGGGTGCATACGAAGTTCTACGATTTCCAGGTTTGGTTCTACAAAGTCATTTCACCCATGCAGCCAGGTTTACCGCGAATAGACGCCGACCCGGAGCGGGCGTTGAAGCACGCCTTCAATGGTCTGCGTCGCACTCTCTTCCAGCCGCCCCAACGGCCGGCTGAGTATCTGGGCAGTCCCGACCTCGGCTCGCTGGCGGTGCGCGGTCCGTTTGCCTGCTACACGACGCGCTCGAAAACTCACGCCGCCTGGGAGTGGGATCTCACGATGCTCAACAACTACGAGCACCACCCCGGGCTGGTGAAGATCGGATCGCGCGTGTTGTTCCGCAAGGACCTATGGCGCCGTTCGTTGCAGGCCTATCAAATCGACTGCGCGCTGGGCTCGATCAAGCCAGCCGACGCACGATGGGACCAGGCCTGCAAGATCGCCTTGTGCGCCGCATCGACGCACCTGTCCCTCGTGCGCCATTTCAACTGGGTGCACCTGGCGGGCGGCGCACAGTTGGCCATCGCGACCCGCAACACCCTCTCGCGCGACCACCCGCTGTGCCGGCTGCTGTGGCCGTACATCTACGGCACCCAGCAGAGCAACGACATGGTCACCCGCGGGCAGATGGCACGCGGTGGCGACTTCGAGACCACCTTCAGCCTTACCTTCGACGAGATGTGCCGGTTATTCGACGACACCTATGTGGATTATCGGCACGTCGTCAACGACCCTGAGACGGACGGTGATTCGCGTGGTGTGCGCGGCGCCGGGTTCGACACACCAACGCAGCAGAACCTGGAGGCGCTGTTCTGCGTCATGCACTGCTTCGTGGGCAGGTATCTGGAAATCTACTACCCGCGGAGTGCCGTAGGCGCCAAGGCCGTGCAGCGAGACCCCGAGACGCTGGCCTGGCTCAAGGAACTCAACACGTTGCTTCCCAATGGAGTTGGCGTGGATCCCAACAATTTCACGTGGGATGAGTTGGCGCGGATGCTGGCGGGTCAATTGTATTTGGTGACCGTGCAGCACGAGATCCTCGGCAGTTTCATGTGGAACTATCAGCTGTGGACGCACAGCCAGCCGGCACGCATATACACCGATTTCCAGCCTGAGCCCTTGGACGTCTACCAGCGGCTCGTCAACTCCAATTACAACCTGAACGTGCGCCGACGCGCACTGATGCACAACTTCAGCCAGTTCGGGCTTGACTCCCGCGCCCAAGCGGCGATTTTGCAGTTCCACGCCGATCTTGCCGCGCTACAGGCACAGATGGACAGCCACCCGCATACGGTATGGCGGGTCTACCCACGCGAATTAAAGGTCAACATCAACGCTTAATGACCTTTGTCGGGCTGACAAACGTGACCCCGGCAAACGGTGACCCCGGCAATGGTCGGGCTGACAGTGGTCGGGCTGACAGTGTCTGGCTGACAGGATTTGATCCTGCGACCACTTGACCCCCAGGAAGTAGCGGTAGCGCGTTTCCCAAGTCGCCGGAGGTTTTCGCGGCCAGGGCGTGGTGTGTGACGTTCACGGACGTGCAGGTCGGTCGGCATCGCGCATGACGTGTGGTCCCCGGGTGGTCCCCCGTGCTGGCCGCAACCCTCACTAGCCGTGTACGTACATTCACCGTACAATGAAGCGATCAATAGCCGTCAGAGATGACTGAGGAAAGAATGGAGGTGTCGCTGTGGCAATTAAAACGAAGCGCATCGAGCTTCGCGCGGAGCAAGCGACCTTGGACCGCATCCAGCGCGCCGCCAACCTTGTCCATGAGCAGACCTCAGAGTTCGTGCGGAAAGCTGCGATGCAACGGGCCGAAGACATCCTGCGCCAGGAGCTGGTAACGGCAATGGAGCCCGAACAGTTCGACAAACTGATGTCCTCGCTCGACGCTGCTGACGACGCGCCGCGGCTGGCGGCAGCCGCACGCAAACCAGCTGTCTTCACAAGGCATTGAACAATGTTCGAGTCCACGCGACTCACTGACGCCCACACGCTGGACGGATTCGACTGCGGTAAGGAGTCGCTGAATACCTGGCTCATCGGCCATGCCCGTCGCGCCGACAGCAGCGGGGTCGCGCACGTCTACGTGTGGACCCCGCTCGGCGAACAGAAAGTCAGTGCCTATTTCGCCATCTGCCCCACCGAAGTAGTACGCAACGACGACGGCCTCTCAGGATCCATGGCCGGCGGCTATTCCCGCATACCCGGCTACTTGATTGCCCGCCTGGCGATCGAC
>NZ_JAOPWB010000048.1 GCF_025965855.1 Mycobacterium sp.
CTCGAGGACGGCGCCGACGTCGCGCGCGCCCGCCGCGGCGAGTTGGTCCGCGCCACGGCGCTGGCGCGTGGCCCCGGCAATCTGTGTTCGGCGTTGGGAATCACCATGGACGACAACGGGATTGACCTATTCGATCCCGACGGGCCGGTGACCCTGGAGCTCAACGATCCGCTGACCGCCACGTCCGGCCCCCGCGTCGGCGTCAGCCAGGCCGCCGACCGGCCCTGGCGACTGTGGCTGGCGGGCCGACCCGAGGTCTCCGCGTACCGCCGCAGCCCCCGCGCCCCGGCGCCGGGCGAGAGCGACTAGCCCGCCCCGCGCCGAACGTCGAGTCGTTGGGCGAAAATGCCCGGAACCGCACAACAAGTCGACG
The DNA here is from genome assembly GCF_025965855.1 of Mycobacterium sp. Lineage (GTDB taxonomy): Bacteria > Actinomycetota > Actinomycetes > Mycobacteriales > Mycobacteriaceae > Mycobacterium. The sequence continues at coordinate 374 of NZ_JAOPWB010000048.1, forward strand.
CTCGTCGGCCCCCGGCGTCGGCCCCCTTCGCTGGCCCGCGCCGCCGGGCGCCAGCGACCGCACCGCACCATCCTGGGAGACTCGTACACCATGATCCTCGACGAGTTGGGCTGGCGCGGCCTGATCGCCCAGTCCACCGACCTCGACGCGCTGGCCGCCGAGGCGCGGCGCGGGCCGATGACGGTCTACGCGGGCTTCGACCCGACCGCGGCGAGCCTGCACGCCGGGCACCTGGTGCCGCTGCTGGCCTTGGGCCGGTTTCAGCGCGCCGGGCACCGGCCGATCGTGCTCGCCGGCGGCGCCACCGGCATGATCGGCGACCCGCGCGACGTCGGCGAGCGCGGCCTCAACGAGGCGGACACCGTTGCCGCGTGGACCGAGCGCATCCGGGGACAGCTGGAACGCTTCGTCGACTTTGACGCCTCACCGACCGGCGCCATCGTCGTCGACAACCTGGACTGGACGGGCCCCCTGTCGGCCATCGAGTTCCTGCGCGACATCGGCAAGCACTTTTCGGTCAACGTGATGCTGGACCGCGACACCATCCGGCGGCGCCTGGAGGGGGAGGGCATCTCCTACACGGAGTTCAGCTACATGCTGCTGCAGGCCAACGACTACGTCGAGCTGTACCAGCGGCACGGCTGCACGCTGCAGATCGGCGGCTCCGACCAGTGGGGCAACATCATCGCCGGCGTGCGCCTGGTCCGCCAGAAGCTCGGCGCGACGGTGCACGCGCTGACGGTCCCGCTGGTGACCGCCGCCGACGGCACCAAGTTCGGCAAGTCCACCGGGGGCGGCAGCCTCTGGCTGGACCCCCAGATGACCAGCCCGTACGCCTGGTACCAGTACTTCATCAACACCGCCGACGCCGACGTGGTCCGCTACCTGCGCTGGTTCACCTTCCTGTCGGCCGACGAGCTGGCCGAGCTGGAAGAGGCCACCCAAGAGCGCCCGCAACAGCGCGCCGCCCAGCGCCGGCTGGCCCGCGAACTGACCGTGCTGGTGCACGGCGAGGCGGCCACCGAGGCGGTCGAGCATGCCAGCCGGGCGCTGTTCGGGCAGGGCGAACTCGACCGGTTGGACGAGGCGACGCTGGCATCGGCGCTGCGCGAGACGTCGGTCGCCGAGCTCAAACCCGGCAGTCCCGACGGCATCGTCGACCTCCTGGTGGCCAGCGGCCTGTCGGCCAGCAAGGGGGCCGCGCGCCGCACCATCGGCGAGGGGGGCGTGTCGGTGAACAACATCCGCGTCGACAGCGAGGAATGGGCGCCGCAGCCCACGGATTTCCTGCACGGCCGCTGGCTGGTGCTGCGGCGCGGCAAACGCAACGTCGCCGGGATCGAACGAATCGCCGGGTAGCCACTAGCCCCATGGTGGCGACCCGCTGCGCCTGGCTACGCCGCGCTTGCGGGCCAAACCTTTATCGTTCCGTGCTCCGGACGTGACCGGCGATGACCAGGGTGGTCACGGTGACTAACGCGACACGGGTACTGCGGGTGGTCGGGGTGAGCGCTGGCGTGGCCGGGTTGACCGCGGCGCTGGCGGCGCCCGTGCACGCCGACCTGAGGGGCAACGCGTTCCTGAGGGCCCTGACGAATGCCGGCGTCGCGGTTTCGCAACCGGACAGCGCGATGGCGCTGGGGCAGTCGGTCTGCCCGATGCTCGTGACGCCCGGCGGGTCGTTCGACTCGGTGATCGCCGCGGTGGCCGACGGCCACGGAATGTCCCACGATGCGGCGGGCGTGTTCACCATCGTCGCGATCGCAACCTACTGCCCCGCGGTGCTGGCGCCGCTGCTGGCCGACCGGCCCCAGGCCTAGGTCGGGCTCTTGCCCCGCCGAGTGTGAGCTGACGGCGTTCGATGTGTGCTCAGGGCGGAATTTGGGCGGTTCTGCCGCCCTGGACGCAAACTCAAAGCCGTCACCGCACACTCAACGGCTAAGCCGCATCACGCCCGTATCCTTTGCAGCGTGGTCGACGACAGGCAGGGGCACGGCGGTGGGCGACGTTCGGCATCCGGCGGCCCGGTGCGGCGCGGGCCGCGCAAGGAGAGCTTCGGTTCCTGGTCGGGTCCGGGCCGCGCCCGCCCGGTGCAGCCACGCAGCGCAGCCGACCAGGATGGCCGGGGCGGTCCGTCCGCCCCGCAGGACGGACCGCCGATACCGCCCGGCGTGGAGGCCCGGCAGCTGGCGCCCGAAATCCGCCGCGAGCTGAGCACCCTGGACCGCGCCACGGCCGACGCGGTGGCGCGCCACCTGGTCGCCGCCGGCGAGCTGATCGACGAGGACCCGGAGGCCGCGCTGAGCCACGCCCGCGCGGCGCGGGCCCGGTCCAGCCGGATCGCCGCGGTCCGCGAGGCCGTCGGAATCGCCGCCTACCACTGCGGCGATTGGGCCCAGGCGCTGGCCGAATTGCGCGCCGCGCGCAGGATGGGCAGCAAGTCCGCGTTGCTTGCGCTGATCGCCGATTGCGAACGCGGACTTGGCCGTCCGGAACGGGCGATCGAGCTGGCCAAGAGTCGGGAGGCCGCAGAACTCACCGGCGACGACGC
>NZ_JAOPWB010000120.1 GCF_025965855.1 Mycobacterium sp.
GCGCCGCGATCACCCCGACCTGATCCAGCGACAGCCGGCCCTCCCGCATGCCCCGCGCACAGCGGGGAAACGCCTCCAGCCGGCGCGCGACGGTGGTGATCGTGTGGGCGTTTGCTGATGACGAGCCGATCTTCCAGGCCACCAACGCCGCCACCGACCGTGCGCCCGTAGCGCCGCAGAGCTCGTCGCGATCCAACTCGGCGACGATCTCCACAATGCGCCCATCAATCGCGTTGCGCTGACCGGCCAACTCCGCCAACTCCTCGAACAACACCTCAAGACGCTGGGCAGGGCTCACCGCCGCGACAGGCGCTGCGGTCAAGGACATAACGTCATCATCGCAGCCGGGTACGACAAATCTCCGCCGCCCAAACGCCCCACCCCGCTAGACGCGTCACCGGCATCGTCGCTGACGTCCTCCGGTTCTTGCGGAGGTCAGATAGGCGGGAACGAGGCCCAACCGTCGATGACGTAGTTGTGTTCATCGTCGGCGGCCACCCTCAGGGCTCCAGGGCCCGGATAATGCGCGGGAAAGATGGTCCTGCCGGTGTGCGCCGCGCGGTCCAGGATGTGTCATCGCGATGCCCTGGCCGTTTCGGCATCGAGGTCAAAGCTGCACACGGCGTCGGGACGGCTCACTTGCAGCGGACTGTGGAGCAAATCACCGGCGAACACCGCCCCGCCGCCGTCGTTGAGCCACAGCACCGATGAATCGGGAGTATGGCCAGGTGTCAGTTCCACGCGCAGACGATCGTTGATGACGTGTTCGCCCTCCCAGGTGACCGATTGGCCGGATTGCTCGATCGGCGTGATGCTGTCGGCGTAAACAAGTCGGATGCCGGCGAAGCGCGCCGCTTCGTCGTCGTTGTTGGGCGGTCGCATTCGGGATGCGTTGTCGGAGCGGAAATAGTCCCGGTCACCTTGGGGCACCAGGTATCTGGCATTCGGGAAGGTCGGGACCCAGTCGCCGTCGGCGAGCGTGGTGTTCCAGCCGACGTGGTCGTAGTGGATGTGGGTGTTGACGACATAGTCGACGCCGAGCCGGTCGATTCCTGCCGCGTCGAGCCGGTCTGCGAAATCGGTGTGCAGGTCGGCGAGCAAGGGAACCTGTGGCCGATCACGGCCGTTACCGACCCCGGTGTCAACAATGACGGTAATACCCTCGCAGCGCACCACCCAGGTTTGGATCGCGCAGCGATAGGCGTTGTCGTCGGGCACATAGAACGCAGGATCCAGCCAATCCGCGTTCTCGCGCCATACGTGCTGCGGTGTATCGGGGAACAGCGCTACAGGCGATTACCAAGCGCTCCATCTCTGGCATCAAAAGCGCGGCGGCGTCGCTCCTATGGAGACCTGCCGCGCAAGGTCCCCGGCGTTGTCGGCGTCCGGACCTAGACTCGCGGTGCCCTGATAGCCACGCAACTCGAAAGGGGGCCGCCGGGATGCGATTCCTGCACACCGCCGACTGGCAGCTGGGCATGACCCGGCACTTCCTCGCCGGCGACGCCCAGCCACGGTATTCGGCGGCGCGCCGCGACGCGGTGGCCGGTCTGGGTGCGCTGGCGGCGGAGGTGGGCGCCGAGTTCGTAGTGGTGGCCGGTGACGTCTTCGAACACAACCAGCTCGCCCCGCAGGTAATCGGGCAGTCCCTGGAAGCCATGCGCGCCATCGGGATTCCGGTGTACCTGCTCCCGGGCAACCACGACCCGCTCGACGCGTCATCGGTGTACACCGGCGCGCTGTTCACCGCCGAGCGTCCCGACAACGTCATCGTGCTCGATCGGGCGGGTGTGCACCAGGTGAGGTCGGGACTCGAAATCCTCGCCGCGCCATGGCGGTCCAAGGCCCCGACCACCGACCTGGTCGCCGAAGTCCTCGACGGCCTGAACCCGGGCCCCGTCACCCGCATCCTCGTCGCCCACGGCGGCGTGGACGTCCTGGACCCCGACCGCGACAAACCCTCGCTGATCAGGCTCGCCGGGCTCGACAAAGCCCTGGCCCGTGGCGCAATCCACTATGTCGCGCTGGGGGACAAGCATTCGCTCACGCAGGTCGGCGACAGCGGCCGAGTCTGGTACTCCGGCACCCCGGAAGTCACCAACTTCGACGACGTCGAATCGGACCCCGGTCACGTGCTTGTCGTCGACGTCGACGAAAACGGTGTCCACGTGGAACCCCGGGACGTCGGCCACTGGCGGTTCGTCACCATGCACCGCCAGGTCGACACCAGCCGCGACATCGCCGACCTCGACATGAACCTGGACCTGATGACAGAGAAGGACCGGACGGTGGTGCGGCTGGCACTGACCGGTTCGTTGACGGTCACCGACCGCGCCGCACTCGATGCGTGCCTGGACAGGTACGCACGGCTGTTCGCCTGGCTGGGGCAGTGGGAACGCCACACCGAACTGGCGGTGGTGCCCGCCGACGGCGAGTTCAACGATCTCGGTATCGGCGGATTCGCCGCCGCGGCCGTCGAGGAACTGGTGGTCACGGCGCGCGAAGGAGACTGCGAGACCGCCGCTGACGCGCAGGCCGCGCTGGCACTGTTGCTGCGCCTCGCCGATCGGGGCGCCGCATGAAGCTGCACCGGCTCGTCCTGACGAACTACCGCGGCATCGCGCACCGCGAGATCGAGTTCCCCGATCACGGCGTGGTGGTGGTCTGCGGAGCCAACGAGATCGGCAAGTCGTCGATGATCGAGGCGCTCGACCTGCTGCTGGAATCCCGGGACCGCTCCACGAAGAAGGAAGTCAAGCAGGTCAAGCCGACCAACAGCGACGTCGGTTCCGAGGTAGGTGCCGAAATCAGCTGCGGCCCTTACCGTTTCGTCTACCGCAAGCGGTTCCACAAGAAGTGCGAGACGGAGCTGACGGTGCTGACGCCGCGCCGCGAACAGCTGACCGGCGACGAAGCCCACGAACGGGTCCGGGCGATGCTGGCCGAAACGGTGGACAACGACCTCTGGCGCGCCCAACGGGTGCTGCAGGCCACGTCGACCGCCGCGGTGGACCTGTCCGGTTGCGATGCGCTGTCGCGTGCGCTCGATGTGGCGGCCGGTGACGCCGCAGCGCGCTGCGGCACCGAGCCGCTGCTCATCGAGCGGATCGACGCCGAATACGGCCGTTACTTCACCCCGACCGGACGTCCCACCGGGGAGTGGGCCACCGCGATCACCCGGCTGACCGACACGGAGGCCGCGGTCGCGGAATGCGTGGCGGAGGTGGCCGAGGTCGACGACCGAGTGCGTCGCCACGCGGATCTGACCGAGCAGGTGGCCGAGTTGTCACAACAGCGGGCCGCCGCCGGCCCCCGGCTGGCCGCCGCGCGGGCCGACGCCGAGAGGATCTTCCAACTGACCAACCAGGCGCGCGAGGCCAAGCTGATCGCCGACGCCGCGGCCGCGACCAGCGCCGCGGCGACCGCCGCGCACAACGGGCGCTTACGGCTGCTGACCGAAATCGAGAGTCGCACCGCGAGCGTCGCCGCCGCCGAGGCCCAAGCGCAAGAGGCCGCCGATGCGCGGGCCACGTCGGTTGCAGCCGCGGAGGCCGCGGCCGGCGCCGTCGAGGAAGCCGTCCTGCTCCTCGCCGAGCTGCAACGCCGCGCCGAATCCGCCCGGAGCGCCGTCGACCAACTCGCCGCCCGCGAGGAGGCCGACCGGCTGAGCGGCCGATTGGCCAAGATCGCCGCCATCCAGCTTGACCGCGACCGGGTCTGCGCGGAGCTTTCCAGCGTTGCCATCACCGAGGAGTCCCTGCGTCGAATCGAAAACGCCGCCGCCGCCGTCGATCGCATCGGCGGGCAGTTGGCGTTGACGTCCGCCGCGGTGGAATTCACCGCGATCGCCGGCATCGAACTCGCCACCGGCGACCAACGCGTGTCGCTGCCGGCGGGCCAAAGCTGGTCGATCACCGCGACCGGCCCTACCACGGTCGAGGTTGCCGGCGTGTTGAGCGCGCGGGTCACTCCAGGCGCGACCACACTCGATGTCCAAGCCAAATACGCCGCGGCACAAGAGGAATTCACCGTGGCGCTGAAAGCCGCCGACGTGACAGACCTCGTGTCGGCACGATCCGCCGACCAGCGCCGCCGCGAACTGCAGGGCTGTCGCGACCAATTGGACGCCACCGTGGCCGGTGTGTGCGGCGACGAAGAGGTCGATGAACTGCGGTCGCGGCTGGCGCAGTTGCGTGCCGATCGCCCGGTCGAATCCGGCCTCTTCGCGACCGACAGCGCCGCCGCCCGCGCCGAACTGGACTCCGCCGACTCCGCCCGCGCCGCCGCGGCCACCGAATGCGAGGCCCGCCGCCGGACCGCGGCGGCCGCCGACGCCGTGCTCGCCGAGTCGTCAACGCGCGCAACGGTTTTACAGAATGGGCTCGACGCCCAACGCGCCGAGCTGAATGCCGCCACCGACCGGCTGGCCCAGGAGCGGGCGGAGGTGAGCGACGAGGACCTCGCGTCGGCGGCCGAAGCCGGGCTCAAAGCGACAGCAGGCGCCGAGCGGCGCGTCACCGAGCTGGCCGACGAGCTGGCGGCAGCCGCGCCGGACGCCGTGGCCGCCGAATTGACCGCCGCCACCGAGGCGGCGGATTCGCTGCGCGATCGCTACGAAGACGCCGCGCGCGCGTTGCGCGAAATCGGCATCGAGCTCACGGTTTTCGGCAGCGAGGGTCGCCAGGGCAAGCTGGACGCCGCGCAGACGGCACGCGAGCACGCCGCCAGTCAGCACTCGCGGATCGGTAGCCGGGCGCGGGCCGCCCAGCTGTTGCGCTCGGTGATGACACGCCACCGCGACACCACGAGGCAGCGCTACGTCGAGCCCTATCGCACGGAACTGCAGCGGCTCGGCCGCCCGGTCTTCGGCCCCACCTTCGAGGTCGACGTCGACAGCGACTTGTGCATCCGGAGCCGCACCCAGGACGGCGTCACGGTGCCTTACGAATCCCTGTCCGGCGGCGCCAAGGAGCAGCTCGGCATCCTGGCGAGGCTGGCCGGCGCGGCCTTGGTGGCCAAGGAGGACAGCGTCCCGGTGGTGGTCGACGACGCGCTGGGTTTCACCGATCCCGACCGGCTGGCCAGGATGGGGCAGGTGTTCGACACCGTCGGCGCCCACGGGCAGGTGATCGTGCTGACGTGCAGCCCCGACCGCTACAACGGCGTCCAAGGCGCGCACCGCATCGACCTCAACGTTTAGCGTTCGGTGACAGCCCACCCGCCCTAAGCCCGTCTGGCTCTCCAACCGACGAAGCATCGATCGGGATGTTATCGACCGAATGCACGTAAACCGTTGCACGCCTTCAAGACATGGCTGGCCTCGGGATGAGGGCGACGACGGGGATGGTGCGTGTCGTCGTGCGCTGGTATTCGGCGTATTGCGGATACCGTTGGGCCTGCTCGGCGTACTTCGCATCGCGCTCTGCGCCGCTTAGTTCAACGGCATGCACGTCGAGGCGCTCGTCGCCGACTTCGATGCTGGCGTCGGGGTTGGCGATGAGGTTCCAGTACCACGCGGGGCTGCGGTCAACACCGGCGGCCGAGGCGAACAGCAGGTAGCGACCGTCGTCGGCCAGATACATCAGTGGGTGTACCCGCTCTTCGCCACTTCGTGCGCCGGTCGTGTGTAGTAGCAAAACCGGTGCGCCCTCAAACGGGCCACCGAGGCGGCCATGATTGCTGCGAAACTCTTCGATGTTGCGGCGGTTGAACTCGTCGACCTCTGTCATGATGCCTCCTCGTTGGGTTTCGGTCAGATCATTCCAGCTCGGCGCGGCCGGTTCGGGCATACCCGCGGGTTCAGGGCGCATGATCTGTCAGCACGGTGTACAACTCGACGATGCAGCCGTCTCGCACGATTGCGACATCGAATCCCGAGCTCTCCGGCGCCGAGGTTCCGGGTTTGACCAACTGAAACGCTAAGTAGCCCAGACCCAATGTCTGATAGGCGGGACCCGCGGCAATGAACTGAAGATCGCCGAGCTTGGCTTGCAGCTCGGCAGCTTTGGCGTCCAACGCCTCGCGACCCGTGGTCACGCCGCCGTCGTCGGTCCATCGGATGTCCTTGGCATAGATGTGCTCGATCGTGGCACGCCGGCGCGCAGAGTCGCGCTCGTTGAAGACCTCGAGAAGGTTGGCGTGCATCAATTCAGTGATCGTGGCGCGCATCGCGAGACTTCCTATTCCATTGAGCGCCGTCGCGCGCGCAGGTACCAGAACGCCATGTCGACTGGCGCGCCGTCCAGTTCGCCGGGCGGGATGGCTGGCTCCAGCGACGTGATGTCCCAACCGGCGCCGCCGAGGACGTCGCGCAGCGTCTCTTCGGACACGGCCGGTCGCGGTTCCTTGCCTACCGGGTTGGCGTCGGAGAAGCAGCTGAGCAACAGGGTGGCGCCCGGCCGGGTCGCCCGGTGCACCGCGGCGGTGTAACTACGTCTGCCGTCGTCATCGAGGCTGTGGAACAGGCCGCTGTCGATCACGGTGTCGAACGCGTCGGTGTAGCCGTCGAGCTTGGTTGAGTCGGCCACCGCGAACTTCACGTCTACTCCGGCGTCCTTGGCCCGCAGCTCAGCGGTTTTCAGGGCGGTGGGTGAGATGTCCAACCCGGTCACCGTGTGACCGTTCTTGGCCAGGTAGACGGCGTTGTCGCCGAGCCCGCAACCGATGTCGAGGACGTCGCCGTGGACCCAGCCGCCGGTCTGCCACGTGATGACGCTTTCGCTGGGCGCCTTGTTATCCCATGGTGGTGTCGTCATCGGCGCAATGCCTTCGCCCGGGCTTTCGCCACGGTAAAGCGCTTCGTAATCAAGGTGCGGCGATCCGGAGGATCCTTGGGAGGAACTTGAGTCTGTCCCGGTCATAAGCGCCACCGTAGTAAATTTACATGATATGTCAATCAATCGGAGGGTTCGAGGGATTCGGCGAAATGTGACCACACGGGAGTGGGGACGGACAGCGGCCCGGACACGCCCTGCTGCGGGCTCGGTACCTCCCACGCATTGGTGACCGAAAAACTACCGGCAGTCAGCCCGGGACCACCGCCAGTCATCGGGGTGCTCAGCCGTGCGGTACAACCACCACGCATTGGCTTTAGCACCTCTACTGATTGACAGATCACCTAAATTCATTACGGTGACGCTTATGCCCAAAGCAGTGCAGTTCGATTCGTACGGCGGCATCGACGTCCTCGAGGTCCGCGACGTGCCCCGCCCTGTTCCGGAAGCCGGTGAGGTTCTGGTCGAGGTCAGGGCAGCCGGCATCAATCCGAGTGAGGCGGTGATCCGGAGTGGCGCGCTGCACGATTTATGGCCGGCGACGTTTCCGTCCGGTCAGGGCAGCGACCTGGCGGGGGTGGTGGCCGAGCTCGGTTCCGGCGTCAGCGGTCTCGCTGTCGGCGACGAGGTGATCGGGTTCTCGATGCGGCGGTCCAGCCACGCCGAGTACGTGACCGTGCCGGCGAATCAGGTGACACCGCGGCCGGCCGCGGTGCCGTGGGAGGTGGCCGGTTCGCTGTTCGTCGCAGGAGTCACCGCCTACGCCGCGGTGCGGGCGGTGCGCCTCGTACCGGGGGATACGGTAGCGATCGCGGGTGCGGCCGGCGGTGTCGGTTCGATCGCGGTTCAACTCGCCCGACGCGCCGGGGCCACGGTGCTCGGCATCGCCGGGCCGTCCAACGATCGCTGGCTCGCCGACCACGGCGCGGTCCCCGTCAACTATGGTGACGACCTGCCGGCCCGGCTGCGCGCCGCGGCACAGTCCGGCCACATCGAC
>NZ_JAOPWB010000066.1 GCF_025965855.1 Mycobacterium sp.
CATGCAGAAATTCATGTAGGGGTGCGGACCCTTTTCTTGTGCACGAGATAAAAGCGAAGAAAAAAGGCCGCGCACCTTGCTGCGCACTCAGTGAGGAGTAACGACGTATGGATTGGCGCCACAAGGCGGTCTGCCGCGACGAGGATCCGGAACTGTTCTTCCCGGTAGGGAACAGCGGCCCGGCGCTCGCGCAGATTGCTGACGCGAAACTGGTCTGCAATCGATGCCAGGTGACCACGGAGTGCCTCTCCTGGGCCCTGAACACCGGCCAGGACTCGGGCGTCTGGGGGGGCATGAGTGAAGATGAGCGACGCGCACTCAAGCGTCGCAATGCCCGGACGAAGGCCCGTAGCGGAGTCTGACCCAGTTTGCCGACAGTGCGGCCCCGACGGTTGTCGGGGCCGCACTGTCGTGTATGGCGCGGCCGCGACAGTCGTCGGGCCGCACGGCTGCGTAGGGGTCTAGAGCAACAGTCGGGCCCGACGGCCGATCGGCACCCGCAGCACCACGTCGGTGCCGCGGGCGGGCGCTTGACGCATCCCCAGCGTGCCGTCCAGTTCCGCCGACACCAGCGTCCGCACGATCTGCAGACCCAGGCTGTCCGACTTCTCCAGGCTGAATCCGTCGGGCAGTCCACGCCCGTCGTCGTGCACGACGACGTCGAGCCAGCGCGCCGAGCGCTCGGCGCGAATGGTCACAGACCCTTCCGGGGCCGTCGGATCGAATGCGTGCTCGATCGCGTTCTGGACGAGTTCAGTGATCACCATGATCAGGGCCGTCGCGCGGTCCGAGTCCAGCACGCCGAGGTCGCCGACCCGGTTGATCCGGATCGGCCGGTCCACCGAAGCCACGTCGTTCATGATCGGCAGGATCCGGTCGATGACCTCGTCGAGGTTCACCTGCTCGTCCACCGACATCGACAACGCGTCGTGGACCAGGGCGATCGACGACACCCGGCGCACCGACTCGATCAGCGCCTCCCGCCCCTCGGCGTTGGCGGTCCGCCGGGCCTGCAGCCGCAGCAGCGCCGCCACCGTTTGCAGGTTGTTCTTCACCCGGTGGTGGATCTCGCGGATGGTGGCGTCCTTGGATATCAGGGCCCGGTCGCGGCGCTTGACCTCCGTGATGTCGCGGATCAGCACCGCGGCGCCGGCGCTGGCGCCATGAACCACCAGCGGCAGGGTCCGCAGCAGCACCGTGGCGCCGCCGGCGTCGACCTCCATCCGCATGCTTCTCCCGCCGGCGATCAGGTCCCGCACATGCTCGGCCACTTCCTGCGCCTCGAACGGGTCGGAGATCAGAGGCCGCGTCACATCCACGAGATTGTGGCCCTCCAACTCCGACGTCAGGCCCATCCGGTGGTAGGCCGACAGCGCGTTGGGGCTGGCGTAGGCGACGACACCGTCGACATCGAGGCGGATGAAGCCGTCGCCCGCGCGCGGGGTCGAGCGCGACATGACCACGTCGCCCACGTCGGGAAAGGTGCCCTCCGCGAGCATGTGCACCAGGTCCGTGGCGCATTCCCGGTATGCGGTCTCCAGCTGGCCCGACGCGCGGCCGGCGGCTTCCGCGGTTTGATGCCGCGTCAGCACCGCCACCACGTTCCCGCCATACCGCACCGGGGACGCCGCAACGTGCGGGCCGGGCAGCTCCCGCGAATGTTGTTGGCCCGCATCGCTTTCGGATATGACGGCGCCGGAGTCGAAAGTCTCGGCGACGAGCGACAGCCGGTCGGCGGCAACGGCGCTACCCACGGCGTCGGTGAGGAGCACCGTCGGCGCGGTATTAGGACGGCACTGCGCCACGCACACCAGCACGCCGTCGTCGCGGCAAACCCACATCAGGTAGTCGGCGAACGACAGATCGGCCAGCAGCTGCCACTCCCCCACCACCGCGTGCAGGTGGTCCACTGCGTTGCCCGGCAGCATCGTGTGTTCGGCAAGCAGATCACCGAGGGTGGACATGCATGACTCTCGCGTCGATTCCCGGCGGCGGATACGGGGGTTTGAGGGGGTTCAACGGCTAGCTGATCACGGCGATAAGGTCGCCCGCCTGAATCACGTCGCCCACCGACACGCTCACCTTGCTGACGGTGCCGTCGACCTCGGCCAGCACGGGGATCTCCATCTTCATCGACTCCAGCAGCACCACGATGTCGCCCTTACCGATCGAGTCACCCTCGTGGACAACGACCTCGAGCACGCTGGCCACGATCTCGGCGCGAACATCCTCCGCCATCTTCACCCCACTCATCCTGGCCATTGATGCAAGCTGGCTGCTGGTCTAGCAAGCTCATGTATATCGAACCATAGGACCGGTCGGGACCGCGGCACGCGGGGCGTGAGACAATGTGAGACAAGCTAACGGGTGCGCGGCACCCGATCGATGAACAATCAACGGAGGTTCGAAGAGATGGCCAAGCGTGGGCGGAAGAAGCGCGACCGCAAGTACAGCAAGGCCAACCACGGCAAGCGGCCCAATTCCTGACGGAAAAGCTACTCCATTCCGCGGATGATGGTGGTCCGGCGGATCTGCAGCCGGAGGCGTTCCCTGAGGCCCTCGGGGGCCTTCTCACCTGTGCACTTGGTCGCGATCAGGGCCTTGAGCCGCTCCTCGATCCCGTAGTGCTGGAAGCATCCGGGGCACGCCTCGAGGTGCTGGCGCAGCCTCTCTTTAGCCTCCGGTGTGCACTCGCCGTCGAGCAGGGTCCATACCTCGGCGATCACTTCGGCGCAGCCCAGGCCGTGGGAATGGCTGTCCTCGGCGCGGGGGTCGGCGGGGCCCGCGAACTCGCTCATGACGGCACCTCCTCGTGCGCCTGTTGGCCGCGGGTGAAGCCGCGCTCCTTGGCCACGTCGGCCAGAAGACCGCGCAGCTGACGTCTGCCGCGGTGCAGCCGAGACATTACCGTCCCGATCGGCGTTTCCATGATCTCGGCGATTTCCTTGTACGGGAAACCCTCGACGTCGGCGTAGTAGACGGCCATCCGGAACTCCTCCGGCAACGCCTGCAGCGCTTCTTTGATCTCGTTGTCGGGCAGCGCCTCCAGCGCTTCGACCTCCGCCGAACGCAGGCCGGTCGAGGAGTGCTCGGCGTTGGCCGCCAACTGCCAGTCGGTGATCTCCTCGGTCGGATACTCCGCCGGTTGGCGCTGTCGCTTGCGGTAGCTGTTGATGTAGGTGTTGGTCAAGATCCGGTACAGCCACGCCTTGAGGTTGGTGCCGGCCCGGAACGAGCGGAATCCCGCGTAGGCCTTCACCATCGTTTCCTGCAGCAGGTCCTCCGCGTCGGCGGGGTTACGAGTCATGCGCAGCGCACCACCGTAAAGCTGGTCCAGCAGGGGAATCGCGTCGCGTTCGAAACGCGCCGTGAGTTCCTCGTCGGTTTCCTGTGGCGGTGCCGGTTCGGGTGCCTCTAGCCCCTCTAAACCCCTTGCGCCGTCGATATCGGCCATCTTGACTAACACGGTCCCTTCTGCAGCGGTGTCGCCGGTCGGCACCAAAAACGCCGCCGAACTCGCAAGCGACCGGGTCAACTGCTCGTCCTCCAAGAGGCACGTCGCCGTTGGCACCAGACTGCTCCTTCCAATCTAGAGGCTGCCCCCGACAGTGTCTGTCCTAGTCTGCCGGTGCCTGCCGCATCTGCATCAGAAACCGACTTCTTTAACAGCATTAGGCCGCCAGCTATTTCCCGGGCGGAATCCGGCCCGGTTCGAGCCTGGCGTTAGTGTGACGCCATGTCCCTCAACGGCAAGACCATGTTCATCTCGGGCGCCAGTCGCGGTATCGGCCTCGCGATCGCCAAACGCGCCGCGCAGGACGGCGCCAACGTCGCGCTGATCGCCAAGACCGCCGAGCCGCACCCCAAGCTGCCGGGGACGGTGTTCACGGCCGCGAAGGAGCTCGAGGAAGCCGGCGGGCAGGCGCTGCCGATCGTCGGGGACGTCCGCGACCCGGATTCGGTCGAGGCCGCGGTGGCCAAGACCGTCGAGCAGTTCGGCGGCATCGACATCTGCGTCAACAACGCCTCGGCGATCAACCTCGGCTCGATCACCGAGGTGCCGCTCAAACGCTTCGACCTGATGAACGGGATCCAGGTGCGCGGCACGTATGCGGTCTCGCAAGCTTGCATCCCCCATCTGAAGGGCCGGGAGAACCCGCACATCCTGACGCTGTCGCCGCCGGTGCTGCTGGGCAAGGAGTGGTTG
>NZ_JAOPWB010000085.1 GCF_025965855.1 Mycobacterium sp.
GCCAGGATCAGCGCCGACGACCCGGCCATCGACAGACCGACCGCCGCGTTGTTGGTCGACCGGACCTGCTTGTTGGCCGACAGGTACGCCGGCAGCTCGCTGGTCAGGAAGGTTTCCCACTTGTAGGTGGTGCAGCCGGCCTTACCGCAGGCGGGCTTGTACCAGTCGGAGTAGAAGCTGGACTGCCCACCGACCGGCATGACCACGGCGATGCCCGACTGGTTGTACCACTCGAACGCCGGGGTGTTGATGTCCCAGCCGTTGAAGTCATCCTGCGCGCGCATGCCGTCGAGCAGGTAAAGCGCGGGCGCGTTGGCGCCACCGCTTTGGAACTGAATCTTGATGTCACGGCCCATGGCGGCCGAGGGAACCTGCAGGTACTCCACCGGCAGCCCCGGGCGCGAGAACGCCCCGGCGGTCGCGGAGCCCCCCACGGCGCCAATCAGACCCGAGAACAGGGCCGCGCCAACGGCCCCCACCACGAGCCGCCGTGGCATGCGAGCCACCGCGCCGCGAAACCTGTCGACAAGCGTCATCCTTGCTTCCTCATCCTTTCGGCGCGCCCTTCATCCAGACGCATCCTCGAATTGGGTCGGACTGCATGCGCGTCGGCGCAGCAGTGCCCGTGTAGTCAACCACACCTTCGGTCATCCCCTCTCGTCGAGCGGGTCAGGCAAACCGTCATTCCGCCCTTTTTTCCAACGATCTTCGGGCCGGACACGAACGCGGAAAATCGCGTTTCCGCATGTGCTTGACCTCCGCGGATCAGTGGTGAGAGCACAGATGTGAAGTTGCTGGCAATGTAAGGGAGTCCCACCGGCGGAGCCAGATTCAAGATCTGCCGAAAAAAATCCGGCTCGAGCGCCTCATTCGCGGGGAGGCGGCGGGATCGCCTCCGGAACCGGTAGCCCACACCTGGCGAGCTCGTAGAGCGGAACACGATCGATGCGGTACTTGGTGAACTCGAAGGCGTGCACGACGTTGGAGATGAAGCGATGCAAGGTCATTGGGGCTCGCACCGAGCTCAGCACCGCTTTGGTCTCGGGGCATTGCAAGGCCGCCACCGCCTGGGCGACCCAATTCTCGTCCAGGTAGCCCGGAATCCCCGGATGTAGCTTCACCCACGGGCCATCGGCGATCACCCAGTCGGGGAAGAGGTTCTTGTCGTGCCCGATGCGGCCGTGTTGCAGCCGTTCCGTGTGCTGGGCGACCGGATTTGCCAAACCGATCTGGTCGATCACCCTGACATCGAGCCCGACGTTCATACCCACCATGCCCAGGTTGGTGAAAAACACGGTGTGCTGCGGCTTCTGCGGTGCCTTGTCGTTCGGGGTGCTTCCCCGCGACGGCTGCGCCATCGGCACCAGGTCCCACTGGATGTAGTTGCCGGACGGCAGCAACAACGCCCCCTCCGGAGTGTTGTCGAGCGCCTTCAGGACGGCGGCCATCCTCGGGTAGTCCAGGTAGTCGGCGGCCGTCAGCGGATGCGCGTGCCCGGTGGCCTGCGAGTAGAAGCGGCGCTCGTCGACGATTCCCGAGTAGGTGACGTGGGTGGCGTCGTCGCCCATTCCGGGTGAGTTTGCTGCCCACACCGACCAGCCCGCAATCCCCAGCCACAGCACGCCGGCGGCACCGGCCGCCCAGTAGCCTGTCTCACGCGAATAGTCCTGCCCGTCGGGAAGGGCAACCGGGATGACGGCCACCGGTGCCAGCAAACAAAATAGCGGCGTCAGCAACACCCGCGCGTGCATGAAATCGCCGCCCTGCCGGATCCAATAGAGCCCCTGCAGCAGACCGCTCACGACGACGAAAGCGACCACCGCAGGGGGGCTCTGCACCGCCCGGGCCAGGCGCCCGTAATCGGGCGACAACACGGGGCGAAGGAACGCCCGGCGTCGCCGGGCGACCACCAAGATCACGCCCAGAGGCACCAGCAGCACCACCGGCACCCACACGGCGTAGGGCGCGTTGAAATTCGCGAGATAGATCATCCCCTGCGACCACTTGTCGCCGGCCGCGTCCTTAGCCAGAGCCGTCCCGGGCACCAGCAGGCTGTAGTAGCCCATCCGGAAGATTTCGTAGGCGACTGGCAGGAACCCGCCGACCACCACGACCAGCACGCGGCGCCGCCAGCTGCCGGCGGCGATAAGCATCATGATCAGCGCCAGCCCGCCCATCAACGCCAGCTCCGGCCGGACGAGAACACTGAAGCCGGCGACGAACGCCAGCGCGCCGATGAAAAACGGGCCACCCGCACGTCCACGCACCGGCTGGGCCCAGCAAACCATCATCCACCACAGCAAGCCGAGATAGGCCAGCGTCAGGCCGCTCTCCAGGCCGGAAGTAGCAAAGTCACGTGCCGGCGGCAACGCGATGTAGACCAGCGCCCCGGCGGGCAACATGATCGCCCTGCGGCCGCGCAGGCTGGGCGCGTACAACCGGCCGGCGCCCAACATCAACAGCGCCACCCCGAGCACCGAAAGGACCATGGCCAGCGCCAACGCCACGTATTCCATGCGCAGCGGCCCGCCGACCCAGCTTCCGGCGTACATCAGGTACGTCCAGGCGGTCGACGTGTTCGCCTCGACCCGCTCGCCCTGGTTGAAGACCGGCCCGTTGCCGGCCAGCAAATTGCGCACCGTGCGCAGCACGATGAGCCCGTCGTCGGCGATCCAGCGTCTTTGCCACGCGCCCCACCCGAACAGGACGGCGACCACCGCGACACTGATCCACAGGCTCACCCGCACCGCGGTGTCGTACGGAAACAGCGCCCGACCGGCCCGCCTGACCACCGGACGGCGACGAAACATCCCCGCTCTAAGGGCCTCCAGCTGCGGGCTAGCCGAAGGCAACGGCGGCCCCGACCGTCACAATCCAGGCCAGCGCCAAGAACTGCAGCACCCGGTCACGCAGCGCGATGTCCTCGGGCTCCCCGGCCAGCCCGCCGTCGACGTCGACCGCGTAGCGCAGGATCGCGATGGTGAACGGAACCATCGACACCGCGAACCAGGACCCCGAATGGCCGTCACGCTCGAATGCCCACAGCCCGTAGCACACCACCACCGCGGTGGCCGACATCGTCCAGACGAACCGCAAGTAGGTGCTGGTGTAGCTCTCCAGCGCCTTGCGGATCGCCGCACCGGTGCGTTCGGCGACCTGCAACTCGGCGTAGCGCTTGCCGGCAACCATGAACAGGGACCCGAAGGCGACGAACAACAGAAACCACTGTGACAACGGGATTTTGGTGGCAGCGGCGCCGGCGATGGCTCGGAGCAGATAGGCCGACGACACGATGCAGATGTCCATCACCGCTTGGTGTTTGAGGCCAAAGCAATACCCCAGCTGCATGCCGATGTAGACGGCCATCACCACCGCCAGGTCCGGCGTCAGCCACCAGGAGATCGCAAGCGAGGCCACCCCCAGCACCGCCGCCAGGCTGTAGGCCAGCCACTCGGGCACCACCCCGACCGCGATCGGGCGGTACCTCTTCGTGGGGTGCTCCCGGTCGGCTTCGACGTCGCGCACGTCGTTGATCAGGTATATCGACGAGGCCGCCAGGCTGAACGCCACGAACGCCACGGACACCTTGGTCAGCACCTCGGCGTAGTCGTAGCGGACCGGGCCGCCCAACGCGGCCAGCGGCGCGGCCAGCACGATGACGTTCTTCACCCATTGCCGCGGCCGCATCGCCTTGATAACACCGACGACCAGGTTCGCCGGCGGTCGGGTCACCACGTCTTCACTCATTCGGCCACACCTCTCGCGCTCTTGCGTGCAATCCCCGCGACGGCAGCGCCGAGGGCGACGCCGAAGGCCACGTCGCTGGGATAGTGCACTCCCAGCAGTATCCGCGACATCGCCATCGGCGGGACGAGCAACACGGGCAGCGGCAGCCCGGTCGCGCGGCCGATCAGGATCGCTGCGGCCGTGGTGGACGCGGCGTGCGCCGACGGGAAGCTCAGCCGGCTAGGCGTTCCGACATTCACCGCGACGGCCGGATGGTGCGGCCGCGTGCGCCCCACCATCCGCTTGACCAACACGGCGGCGGCGTGCGCGACGAAGGCGCCGGCCCCGGCCACCAGCCAATCCCGGCGACGCCTCGGCATCAGCACCGCACCCAGCAGCGCCACGGCCAGCCAGCCGATGCTGTGCTCGCCGAAGTGGGACAGCCCTCGCGCCGCGGTCAGCACGCCGGGCCGATCGGCCAGCGCCGACTGAACGGCCACCAACGCGGCCACCTCACCGCGCGGCGCGGCCGATTCAACCATGCTTCGGCTCGCCCGCCGGCAACAACGCGGTCTCCCATTTCTGCTTGCAGGACAGTACGGGCAGCGCCTCCCGGTATACCCGGCGCATCTCGTCGAAGCGGCTCACCAACCGACGCTGACGGCGCAGCGATTTGAGCAACAGCGAGATCATCTTTCGCCGGTCCCGCTGCCGGTAGACCACGCCGCATCCGTCGGCGGTCGTAACCGTCACGCCGTCAACCGTGCACAGCCGGAACCAGCGAGCATCCTGGGTCGGCACGTTGTACTGCGGGCGCGCGTGGGCTTCCGGGTCGGCCACGGTCATGTTGTGCACTATCCCGCGCGCCAGCCGGTAGCTGATGGAAACGGGGTTCACCGGCGGCTTCATGGCCTTGGTCTTGTTCTGCGGCGCCGGCAGCTCGCTCGCCGCCGGCAGCACGACCGCGTCCGGGTACTGCTTGCGGATGCGGTGCACTTCCGGCAGCGCTGATTCCAGGATCGAGAAAATGTGCTCGGGGCCGGCCAGGAAGTCGTCGATGGCCTTATTCTGAATCGCGACCGTCGAGTATTCAAGGCAGGCAAGGTGTTTCAGCGTCGCCTTCAGGTGGCTGCGGACCAACCCGGTCACGTCACCGTCCCAGTGCATCGCCGCGACCACCAGCCGGTTGCGCAGATGGAAGTAGGCCTGCCAGTCGATGGCGTCGTCCTTGTCGCTCCACGCCATGTGCCAAATCGCCGCGCCGGGCAGGGTGACCGTCGGATAGCCTCGCTCGGCGGCCCGCAGGCCGTAGTCGGCGTCGTCCCATTTGATGAACAGCGGCAACGGCTGTCCGAGCTCCTCGGCGACCTGCCGCGGGATCATGCACGTCCACCAGCCGTTGTAGTCGACGTCGATGCGGCGGTGCAGCAGCTTGCTTCGAGCGTTGTCGTCGCTCAACGGATATTCGGCGAAGTCGTGGTCGTACTCGGCGTGCGGCGCGGCGGTCCACATGAAGTTCGACGGGTTCACCACCTCGCCCATGATGTGCAGGTGTGACGGCTCCTGCAGGTTGAGCATCTGGCCGCCCACCAGCATCGGAGTCCTGGCGAAGCGGTGCATCGCCAGCACCCGCAGGATCGAGTCCGGCTCGATGCGAATGTCGTCGTCCATGAACAGGATCTGTTGGCAATCGCTGTTTTTCAGCGCCTCGTACATCACTCGGCTGTAACCGCCGGAACCGCCGAGGTTTGGCTGATCGTGGACGGACAGCCGGTTGCCCAGCCGGGCGGCCGCGGCGGGGAAGTCGGGGTGGTCGCGCACCTTGCGGACGCCCTGGTCGGGCACGATCACCGCCCCAATCACCTCGTCCACCAACGGATCCGCGGTGAGGTCGGCCAGCGCGTTGGCGCAGTCAGCGGGGCGGTTGAACGTCGGGATGCCGACGGCGACGTTGGCGGTGCCCGGTGCGGGCTCGGTTGCATACCAGCCGCCGCTGAGCAGGGTGACGTTGCTGTCGGTCGTGACGTCGAACCAGATCCAGCCGCCGTCCTCGAACGGCTTTAGCGCCACTTCGATTTCGAGCACCTGCGGCTGGTCCTCGGCGCCGGCGAACTGGTGCCCCTCAACGAAGATGCGCGCGCCGGTGGCCTTGCTCCGGTAAACGTCGACGCGGCCGGCGCCGGTCATCTCGACCCGCAACACCACCGACTTGCAGATCGACCAGCGGCGCCAGTAGCTAGCCGGGAACGCGTTGAAGTACGTCGCGAACGACACCTCGGACTCGGCGCCGATCTGCAGCGAGGTGCGCGTCGTCGCATGCGCCCGACGCGCGTTGGTGGTCGACTCCGCGACGTAGAGCTTGCGCACGTCGAGGGGTTCGCCCGGACGCGGCAGGATGATTCGGGAAAGCAGGCTCACTGCGGTCATGCCCGTGCGCCCTCCTCTTCGACCAGTGGGGCGCCGTCACGCAGGTGCGGCGCGAGGGTGTTGTCGTACATGTTCAGCGCGCTGGCAATGGCCATGTGCATATCCAGATATTGGTAGGTGCCCAACCGGCCACCGAACAGGACCTTCGATGACGCGGTCTCGGACTTCGCCCGTTCGCGATAGGCGGCCAACACGGCGCGGTCGGCCTCGGTGTTGATCGGGTAGTAGGGCTCGTCGTCGTCTTCGGCGAAGCGGGAGTACTCGCGCATGATCACCGTCTTGTCGGTCGGATAGTCGCGCTCGGTGTGGAAGTGTCGGAACTCGTGGATGCGGGTGAAGGGCACGTCGGGATCGTTGTAGTTCATCACCGGCGTCCCCTGGAAATCCCCGATCGGCAGCACTTCCACCTCGAAGTCCAGTGTGCGCCAGCCAAGGCGGCCTTCGGCGTAGGCGAAGTAGCGGTCCAGCGGGCCCGTGTACACGACCGGGGCGTCCGGGGACTCCGCGCGCAGTTGGTCGCGGACGTCGAACCAGTCGGTGTTCAGCCTGACCTCGACGCGGTCGTCGGCGGCCATTCGCTCCAGCCACGCCGTGTAGCCGTCGACCGGCAGGCCCTCGTAGGTGTCGCTGAAGTATCGGTTGTCGAAGGTGTAGCGCACCGGAAGCCGATTAATGACGGCGGCGGGCAGCGTGGCGGGGTCGGTCTGCCACTGCTTGGCGGTGTAGCCCTTGACGAACGCCTCGTAGAGCGGCCGGCCGATCAGCGAGATCGCCGTCTCCTCGAGGTTTTGCGCGTCCGCGGTGTTGATCTCGGCGGCCTGCTCGGCGATCAGCCGGCGCGCTTCGTCCGGGGTGAAGTACCTGCCGAAGAACTGCGACACCAGGCCCAGCCCCATCGGGAACTGGTAGGCCTGCCCGTTGTGCATCGCGAACACCCGGTGGCGGTAGTCGGTGAACTCGGTGAACTGGCGCACGTAGTCCCAGACCCTCTTATTAGAGGTGTGAAACAGGTGGGCGCCGTACTTGTGCACCTCGATGCCGGTCTGGGGTTCGGCCTCGGAGTAGGCGTTGCCGCCGATATGCGGGCGCCGATCGAGGACGAGCACGCGCTTCCCGAGTTGGGTAGCCGCGCGCTCGGCAATGGTCAGGCCGAAGAATCCGGAGCCGACGACGAGGAGGTCGAAACTAGCTGTCATCGGTTGCTTAGGGTATCCGACCGCGCGGGCCTAACCCAGTTGGCGAGGCCACGAAGTCGAGGTTGGTCCAGGTAACGATGGCTTTGGGTCGGCTCGAATCCGCGGTCACAGTCGGGGCCACAATTACCTCACGATTCAATATCAGCACTCTAGTCACAACAATCCCACTCGTACCATCGACTGTGTGTGCTTCATGCCGGATTAGGACGGGCAGGAAGCGCCGACAACGAACAGTCCAGATTGAGGAGACTTCCGTGCCGAACCGACGCCGACGCAAGCTT
>NZ_JAOPWB010000135.1 GCF_025965855.1 Mycobacterium sp.
TGTCGTCGGTGGGCGTGAGGTAGTGCACCGAGCCGATCTTGTAACGATGGATGAGGAACAGCTGCGCCAGCGTCATGAGACGCTTCCTGCGCAGTTGGGTATCGAAGGTGTTCTGGTCGCGGATCGATAGGATATTACGGCCCCGTCGATCCTGGATCTTGTCGAAGATCACGTTCGCTGCCTTCTCGCCGCTCGCGCCAAGGATGGCGAGCTCCAGGAGCTCCGAGCCCGAGGTGTGC
Organism: Mycobacterium sp.; assembly: GCF_025965855.1. Taxonomy (GTDB): domain Bacteria; phylum Actinomycetota; class Actinomycetes; order Mycobacteriales; family Mycobacteriaceae; genus Mycobacterium. The sequence continues at coordinate 240 of NZ_JAOPWB010000135.1, forward strand.
GGCTTGAGCGAGACCTTCAGCTTCCCGCTCAGGCCATGCTTCGCGCGCCACAGGTCGAGCCACTCCTCGAGCAGCTTCGGCGGGACCTCGGTGAGCACGATGTGCTGGAACTGCGTCGAGCCCTTGCCCATCGCCTTCGTCGTGGCGGTCCGCCCGGCGAGCGCCATCAGGCCGGCGTCGGCGCGCGGGCCGCCAACGAGCGTCTGCGGCGTGCGGTACGGCGACTCGAGGAGCCGGAATTTACGCTGCAAGCGCGCGAGGGCGAGCATGCCCTCCTCGCGGAGCGCGCGCGCGAACTCCTCGCCGGCGAGGCCGTCGATCTGATGGCCGCCATAGGTGATGAAGTTGAAGACGAAGCCCATCTTCCCGAGCTCTTCGGGGAACTGCTTCATCTCCTCGTCGGTCATGCCGGTGGTGTCCCAGTTGAACGACGGCGAAAGGTTGTAGGCCAGCATCTGCTCGGGGAACTGGGCGTGGATGGCCTCGGCGAACTCCCGGGCGTCGGCGAGATCCGCTGTCTTCGTTTCCATCCAGAGGATGTCGGCGAACGGCGCGGCCGCGAGCGACTTGGCGATCGCGTACGGAATGCCGCCGCGGACCTGGTAGTACCCTTCGGGGGTCCTTGCCAGCTCGGGGCTCCACGGCGGGTCGACGCCCAGCTCCCTCGCCTTCTCGCGGGCTGCGTAGTGGGATGTCCGCGCGGCGAACTTCCGCCACTCCTCGGGACTCATGCTCGCCGGCTCGCCTTCGCGTTCGCCGAATGCGAGGAATTCCGCTACGGCATCGTGGTAGGTCATCAGCCCGGCGTCGTCCTCCCAGGCGGCCACGAACCGCGACTCGACCTGGTCGAAGAGGTCGTCGATCGTGTCCTTACCGTTCTCCCGCCAGGTGTTGACGGCGTCGGAGGCCAGGCCCAGGATGCCCTGCCGCTCCAGCCACGCGTGGGCGATGCCGTACTCGCCCTCGGCAAGGGCATATAGGAGGTGACCGTTGAGCTCCTTGACGCCCAGCTCGTAGAAGCGCCGCACCAGCGCCAGGAAACAGCCCTTGTAGGAAGGAATGTCCAGGTTGGTCGCTCCCAGCAGGAACGCCTGATCGCGCTCGTCGGAGTTGCTGTCGATCAGGTTGGCCGCCTCGGCGTCGGTGCGCGCGACGATGATGCCGGGCACCCGCATGACGTCGAGCTGGAAGCGGGCGGCGTTGAGGCGCTTGATCTGTTCGTCCGACGGCACCAGCACCTTGCCGCCCTGATGACCGCACTTCTTGGTACCCGGACGCTGGTCCTCGATGTGATATCCGGGAACGCCGACCTCGACGAAACGTCGGATGAGGTTGCGCACGTGCGGGTCGCCGCCGTGGCCAGTGTCAGCGTCGGCGATGATGAACGGCCGGAAGTCGTATTGCTTGGCGGTGGCGCGCTGCCGCTCGCTCATCTGTCGACGCTGGTATTGCTGATTCCGGTCGGCGGTGAGGAGCGCGCGCACGAGCACCGCCGCGTCGTCGGGCACCTGGCTCAACGGATAGCTCGCGAGGTCGGGTCCGGGGTCTTCGGTCGTTGAGCCCTTGGCCGAGGTCGCCCATCCGCCGAGGTAGATCCCCTCGATCCCCATCCGCTTCATGCTCACCGCCTGACCGGGCGAATACGGGCCGAACGTCGTGATGCTCTTCTTCGCCGCGAAGAGTTCGCGCAGCCGGTCATAAAACGCCGCCGCCGCTTCTCGCGCCACGGTGTAGTCGGTCGGAATGATGCCGCGCTGCTCGGCGACCTGGCGGGCCGTGTACAAGCGGGTGATCCCGGCAAAGCGCGAACCCTCGAAGTATCGCTGCGTAGCCTCGACGTCCTGCTCGAACGGCGTGCGGACAGGTGTGTCCGTTTCGATGATGGCCATGGGGTTACGCTCCTCTTCAGCAGATTCCGCTGTTCGTGAGTTTATCCCCGGACATGGCGGTTCAATCAGGGGTCGATGGTCCCGAGCCAAAACCGTTGCCTTGGCGTACTCCGACATTCCGGGTCGCTGCGAGGCGCGGTCATCCGAGACCCTGCGCTGCAATACTTTTCGTGGACGGAACACCGCGAACCAGCAAAGCGTTGACGATCGAGCCACCGGCGCGGGCGAAATTCTGGAAGATGTCGATGCCGCTGCGCTCGTTATGGATCAGCGTCAACGACCCGGACGCCCTCATCGCCGCCTGCCACGTGCCTTCAACCAATCCCGCTGCCGACGGATGAACTCGGCGTCGACGGTCGTCCCGTGGCCCGGGACATAGATGGCTTGGGGCCCGCCGATCGCGAGCACCCGATCAAGCGTCGCCGGCCAGGCCGCCAAATCGGAATCGGCGTCGATCGCGGGGTCGGCGGATTCCTCGACGAGGTCGCCGGTGAACACCACGACCCGGCCGTCGCCATCGTCCGACGCCACGACCACCAAATCCGACGCGGTGTGGCCACGGCCCGGGTGCGCGACCGTTGCGGTGCGGTCCCCGAGGTCGATGACGGCGTCATTGATCGCGTGTTGCGGAGGGCGCAGGGCCGCGATCGCGCGGTCGATCTCGAAGGCGTCCGCGCCGTTGCCCAGCGCGTCGGCGCGAAGCTGGTCGGTCGCCGTCGATAGGCACTCGACGACCTCGGGTGCGCAATACACGTTTGTTCCGGAGGCGTCTGCGAACGCCGACGAGCCCAGGACGTGATCGAAGTGCTTGTGCGTCAACACAACATGCGTAACCGGGCGCCCCGCAATGCGGCGGACGTCGGCGTCGATCGCGGCGGCTTCGACGAGCGTGGTGCCGGTGTCGACGAGCAGCGTCCCGGTCCGGCCGAGCACCAGCCCGATCGTGACGTCGCAGAACGGGAGGCGACAGCGATGCACGCCGGCGGTGAGCTGCTCCCAAGCGAAATGCACAACAAGGACGGTAGCCGCGCCCGCGGCACGGCAGCAGAACGCGTCGGAAAAAGTTGACATGTCGGGAATTTCCGACATATATTGCCGGCGTGGCCGCCGCCGATCGCGTCTTTCTTGCCGTGGCCAACCCGGTGCGGCGGGAGCTGCTGGAGATCCTGGCCGGACGACCGTTGTCCGCGGGGGAACTCAGCGACCGGTTCGAGCTCAGCCGCCCGGCCGTCGCCGAGCACCTCAAGGTGCTGCGTGACGCCGGGCTGGTGGCCGACGAGCCGCAAGGCCGCCGGCGCATCTACCGCCTGACCGCGCAACCGCTGGCAGAGCTGGGTCAGTGGCTGCATCCGTTCGAGAAGTTCTGGCGTGCTCGACTGGCCGGGCTCGCCGAGGCAGCAGAGGAGCTGGAATGACCGAGACACACCGGGCGGGCAAAACGCCCGTGACGATCCGCGTGGACCAATTCGTCGCGGCGCCACCGGAGAAGGTCTGGCGGCTGCTGACCGAACCGGCGCTGATGCGACTGTGGTGGGCCGAGGGTGAAGTGGCCGCGGTGGTTGGCCACCAGTTCACCCTGGAGATGCCGGGCTACGGCAAGCAACCCTGCAAGGTGCTCGAGGTGGATCCCCCGCACCGCTTCGTCTACACGTTCACCGAGGCCTGGACGCTGAGCTGGCGGCTCGAGCCGGAAGGTAGCGGCACTCGGGTGTTCTTGGAGCACAGTGGTTTTGACCTGAGCGACAAGAGGATGGCCGAGGCCTTCGACCGCATGGGCCACGGCTGGCGCGACGTCGTTCTCCCCCGCCTCGCCGAGGCCGCCGCGCGGGGATGAGCCGCTTGGCGGCGTGTGCGACGATCAGCGGGTAGATCCGCTCGCGGGTTTGAAAAGAACACGAGGGAACACGATGCGCGCAGTCGTCATCACCAAGCACGGCGACCCGTCGGTCCTGCGGGTGCAGGAGCGGCCGGACCCGCCACCCCCGGGCCCGGGACAGCTGCGGGTCGCCGTACGGGCGGCGGGGGTCAACTTCGCCGACCACCTCGCCCGCGTCGGCATGTATCCCGACGCGCCGAAACTCCCGGCGGTGGTTGGCTACGAAGTCGCCGGGACCGTCGAGGCCGTCGGCGATGGTGTCGACCCCGACCGCGTGGGCGAACGCGTGCTGGCCGGCACGCGATTCGGTGGCTACGCCGAGATCGTCAACGTGGCGGCGAACGATTCCGTGACGCTCCCCGATGCGTTGAGCTTCGAACAGGGCGCCGCCGTCCCGGTGAACTACGCGACCGCCTGGGCGGCGCTGCACGGTTATGGGTCGCTGCGCGCCGGCGAGCGGGTGCTGGTGCACGCCGCCGCCGGCGGGGTCGGCATCGCCGCCGTCCAATTCGCCAAGGCCGCCGGGGCCGAGGTGCACGGCACCGCGTCGCCCGGAAAGCACCAAAAGTTGGCCGAGCTGGGCGTCGACCGGGCCATCGACTACCGCCGCGACGGCTGGTGGAAGGGCCTCGACCCCTACGATCTGGTGCTCGACGCGCTGGGCGGCACGTCGCTGCGGCGGTCCTATGCGCTGCTGCGCCCGGGCGGAAGGCTTGTGGGCTATGGCGTTTCGAACATGCAGCACGGCGAGAAGCGTTCGCTGCGCGCGGCCGCGCCGCACGCGTTGTCGATGCTGCGCGGGTTCAACCTGCTCGACCAGCTCTCGGAGTCGAAGGCCGTGATCGGCATCAACATGCTGCGGCTGTGGGACGACCGCGGCACGCTCGAGCCCTGGATCACTCCGCTGGCCAAGGCGCTCGACGACGGCACGATCGCCCCCGTCGTCCATGCGGCGGTCCCCTTCGCCGAGGCGCCGGAAGCGCACCGGATCCTGGCGGCCCGGGAGAACGTCGGCAAGGTCGTGCTGGTGCCCTGAGTTCTAGCGTTTTTAGCGCAGTGACAGTGGCTATTTATCCCCCATGGCTATCACCGATTCCCGCGAAGTCGTCATCGACGCGACGCCGGAGGAAATCATGGACGTGCTGCTCGACCTCGAGTCGTTAACCGAATGGTCCTCGTTTCACAAGAAGGTCGAAATCCTGGAGCGCGACGGGGAGGGCCATCCGAGCAAATCGCGGCAAACGGTGAAAATCGTGGGCGTCAGCGACGAGCAGGTGCTCGACTATTCCGTCCACGACGACGGCGTGGGCTGGACGCTCGAGAGCTCCAAACAGCAGCGCGCGCAGGAGGGCCGCTACACCCTGACGCCCGACGGCGATGCCACCCGGGTGCGTTTCGACCTGACCGTGGATCTCTCCGCGCCGGTCCCGGGATTCCTGGTCAAAAGGGGTGCCAAGGGGCTGATGGAGACGGCAACCGACGGCTTGCGTAAGCGCGTCCTCGAAGTCAAGGGCGGCAACTAGGCTCCGAACGGCCCTTTCGGACCGACCGCCGGCGAGCGACACTGTCCTGTATGAAATCGACACTGGCGAGCACGTTTCACCGCATCGCGTCGGTCACGGCCGGGCTGGCGCTCCTCGTCGCGCTGGTCGCCTGCGGCGGTCAGGGTGGCAGCCGGACCACGGGCCCGCTGACACCGAAGGTGACGACCCTCGGCCGGACCATCGCGCAGGCGCCCGCCGACGGGCCGCTGACGATCAGCAGCCCGGCGTTCCCCGACGGTGCGCCGATCCCCGCGCAGTACACCTGCAAGGGGGCCAACGTCGCGCCACCGTTGGTGTGGTCGGCGCCGTTGGGAGGGGCGCTGGTCGTCGACGACGCGGACGCGCCGCGCGGGCCCTACGTGCACTGGATCGTCGCTGGAATCCCACCCGGTCCCGGAAGCACCGCGGATGGCCAGACTCCCGCCGGAGGCAGCAGCCTGCCGAACTCGGCCGGGGAGGCCGGCTACAGCGGGCCCTGCCCCCCGGCGGGCACCGGGGTGCACCACTACCGGTTCACCCTCTATCAGCTTCCCGCCACCTACCAGCTCCCCGCGGGGCTCGTCGGGGTGCCGGCGGCACAGGCGATAACGCGGGCCGCGGCGGGGCAGGCGCAGTCCACCGGAACGTTCCAAGGCTGATGACCCAAGCGGGCGCCATGCCGACGCTACCGGCATTGGACGTAACGAAGGCAATCCAATTCGGCCAGCTCGTCAACGCGACCTACGCGACGTCGCCCGGCGATTTGACGGACAAGGCCGGTCAGGCCGTGAGCGCCGGCGGCGTCGACTACACCGTGGTCAAGACGATCTACGCCAACGATCTGGCAACCGACATGAATCCGAGCCGGGCCGAGAATGAAGTGTCCATCGGACTGATCTGCCAAGAAGACAAAACCGGTGACGTGGCGATCGCGATCCGCGGCACCGAGGGAACGCTGGAATGGATTCACGACGCCGAGTTTTTCCAGGTGCCATGTCCGTTCCTGGCCGGCGCCGGCCACACGGAAGACGGCTTCACCGACATGTACGAGTCCCTGCGGACCGGGGCCAAGCCGGATTCGCCGACGGTGGTCAACGCGCTGCCGAAGCTTCCGTTCCCGCAGGCCGTCGGCTCCGTGACGATCTGCGGGCACAGCCTGGGAGGAGCCCTGGCAACGCTGCTCGCCCTCGACGTGGCGGCGAACACGGCATTTACCGGTCCGGCCGTTTACACCTATGGCAGTCCGCGCACCGGGGATTCGCTGTTCGCGAGCACCTACGACCAGGTGGTCAAGAACTCGTCCCGCATCGCAAACCGCCTGGACATCGCCACCGCGCTGCCGCCCCCCTTGGACTATGAGCACGTACTAAATCCGTACTGGCTGAACCCGGTTCGGTTGGTGCCGCTTCCGCCGAAGGCCCTGGTCAAATACACACTGTCATGCGAACATTCGCTCGCGACCTACCTGTACCTGCTGTCCCTGCAATCCGGCGGCCCGGCGCTTCCCCTGGAACCCGCCTGCACACCCTGAAACGCCTCAGGCCATGTCGTCGAGCGCCTGATAGCCCGCGTTGTATCCGGGCGTGAACGTGATGCCCGGCCCTCCATGGCATCCCGCGCCGCCGAGGTAGAGGCCGCCGATCGGAATCGGAAAGTCGAGGAATCCCTTGGGGCCGGGGCGGTTGGGTCCCATCAGGTCCGGATGCAGCAGCCCATGGCAGAAGTCGCCTGAGGGTGCGCCGAACATGGTGTTCATGTGGTACGGCGCAAACGTGATTTGGCGAATCACGATGTCCTTGAAGTTCGGGGCCAGCCTGGTGATCTTGTCGATGACCCGTTGTGCCATCTCGTTTTTCAGATGCCCGTGCTGGTCGCGGTCGACTTCGACCGGGAAGGCGTAGGCGAACGCGCTCGCCGCGTGCTTACCGGACGGCGCCATGCTCGGGTCGTGCACGGAGGGGATCTGCATGCCCATCGACGGGTTGTCCGGGACGATGCCCCGCCGGCAATTTTCCCAGTGCAGCTGTTGCTCTTCCGGGGCGCCGAAGATGCCGACCGACTGCTGCATGCCCTCCTCGTTCAAAAACTCATAGGGCGGGGCGAACTCGGGCAGCCCGTCAAGGGCGAAGTGGATCTGCACGAAAGACGCGCGGTGATCGCGCCCGGACAGGCGTGAGACCAGCTCCGCGGGAACGTGTTCGGACGCGATGAGCTCCGTCAGGGTCGTGTCGGGCGAGAGGTTGGACACCACGATCGGTGCGGTCATCGTCGATCCGTCACGCAACCGCACCCCGGTCACCGCACCGTGGTCGACGAGGATCTCCTCCACCTTGGTGCGGAATCGGATCTCGCCGCCGTGGGAGACAAACAGCTCGCGCAGGTGGTCGGTGAGCGCACCGATGCCGCCCTTGAGCTTGGTCATCATCGCGGTGCTGCCTGTGTCGTCCTGGGGGACTGCCAGAGCGAACGCCAGGCAGGTGGCGCTGCCCGGTGTGTAGGGGCCGCGGTAGGTGGAATTGATGGCGAGAAACGCCAGCATCCCCCGCATGACCGCGTGCTTGTCCTTGTCGGGCAGGTAGCGGTCGATCACGTCCATCGCCGACCCGAACAGCATTTCGTGGATCGCCCGCCGTTCGGCGTCGTTGGCCGCGCAGGCATACATCTCGTCGAGGGTCTTGGGCGGCTGGCGAACGTCGAAGCGGCCCAGGGCCTTTGCGGGCCCCTGGCTCCACCCGATCAGTTCGGCCATGCCGGTCACCGCTTCGATGCCGTGCTTCTCGCCGAGGTGCGTCATCAGTTGCATCGGGTCGCGGTAGAAGACCATCGGCTCCTCGCCGTGGTCGCCGATGTTGGTGGACATCACGTCGGGTTCCACCGTGGGCAAGGTGTCCAGTCCGAGGTCCTTGGTGATCTGGCTTGCCGTCGGGAACTGCACCGAACCGGCGATCTCGTAGCGGAAGCCGTCGATCAATTCGACGGTCGCCGCCATGCCGCCCGCATACGTGTTGCCTTCCAGGCACAGCGTGCGCAAGCCCGCACGCTGCAAGATCGCGGCCGCGGTCAGCCCGTTGTGTCCGGCCCCAACGACGATTGCGTCGTAGTCAGTCATCGCTTGTCCTCCCTCGGTTGGCGCGTGACAAGAATATGTCAGTACTGACATAATTGGAAGATGTCAGTAATGACGGATTCCGGCGGGCTGGGATACCATCGCGGTGACATGACCGCGCCGACCAACCGCCATGAGCAACGCCGACGATCGACGCATGAGGCGCTTCGCCAGGCCGCGTTGAAGAGCTTCGCGCGCAAGGGATTTGCCAACGTGACGGTGACCGAGCTGGCCCGGGAGGCCGGCGTCACCGAGCGCACGTTCTTCCGGCATTTCCCGACAAAGGAGGCCGTGCTCTTCCAGGACTACGAGACACAACTGGAATGGCTGGCCGAGGCGCTCGCGCGGCGCCCGGCCTCGGAATCCCTGTTCGACGCGGTGCTGGCGAGCGTCGCCGCCTTCCCCTACGACCTCGAAGTGGTGCGCCAGGCCGCGACGGCCCGCGCGGAGCTGATCGGTGCGGAACGCATCGCCGGGCACCTGCGGGTGGTGCAATCGTCGTTTGCCCGGGTGCTGACCGAGTTCGTCCGCAACCGCAACCCGGGGACGGCGAACGTCGACCTCGGCGCCGAGGTCGCGGGCTCCGCGCTGGCCGCGGCTCTCGTTGTCGCAGTGGAGAATTGGGGCCGCAACGGCTGCGTAGGCGACCTCGGTGAACTCGTGGCCGCGAGCCTGGATCTGCTGCGCTCGGGATTGGCGTCGCTCGCCTAATCCGTGGGCGTGCGGGTGGCGAGCCGAAGCAATCCGCGGCGTAGCTGCTTGTCACGCTTACCGGCGGCGAGCTCGATCAGGGCGATCTCGGCGACCGCCGCGACCAGCAGCGCGGCAACCGGTTCCGGCGGCGCCCATCCAAGTGCGACCAGATCGGGCGCAATCTGTGTGGCCGCGTTGTCGTTGCGGGCGGCGACCAAATCGCTCAGCCCCGCCTCGGTGCGTGACTGGACGAGCAACGCCTTGGTGGCCGGCTCGGCCAGGCAGCCGTCGAGGTAGGCGTCCATCCCCGCCTCGAGCCGCTCGCGGCCGGGCGGCAGGTCGCCCATGGCGGCGGCAATCGAGTCCTGCAGATCGTCATGGAACCGGGCGTGCAATGCCCGCACATACTCGGACCGGCTGGGCCAATGCTGATAGAAGCTGCCTTTCGCCATGCCGGCCTCGGCGACGATCGCGTTGACGGAGATCCTGGCCAGGTCGGCCGAGCCCAGCAGCCGCTGTCCCGCGTCCAGCAGCGCATTGCGTCCCGGTTCGGGCGATCTCACGGGACCCTCCGCGGGCCCTCGACTTTGCGCTGGCTGCGGCGGGCCAACATTTCGCCGTACTGCTCGCAGACGTGGATCACGCCGGTCAGTTGATAGGTGATCCATCCCTTGTGGGTCGACGGGAGGTTCTTCTCGAACAGCCGATGGCCGAGGATCTGTACGGCCCATCCGGCGACGAACATAACCGCACCGAGCCTTGGCTTGGCGAAAACCAGCGGCATGCCGGCCGCGATGATCGGCGTGCCGACGAGATGCGTGGCCCGTACCCCCTTGGAGGTGTGTTGCGTTCGGTAGTAGGCCATCTTGTCCGCAAAGGGCGCTTCGGGTGGCGGGGCTTGCATTCCAGGTCCCTTCTTGTCAGGCCGTTCCCATCGATGTAGCGTAACCCATGACCGACCAGTCGGTCAAAGCTCACGAGAGGAAATCCCGTGGCGACTGTTCAAACCCGCGCCGGGCGCGTTGCCTACCACGAATCCGGTAGCGGCCCAACCGTTTTGTTGCTGCATGCCGCGCTGCATGACCGGCATGACTTCGACCCTGTCGTCGAGACGCTCGCCAGAAACTATCGCACCATCGCGGTGGACTGGCCCGGCCACGGCGAATCCGATCCCGTCGACTCCCCCTTGGAGGCCAGCGCGCCGCTCTTCGCGGACGTACTCGAAGACGTCGTCGAGGGGCTGGGCCTGTCGGGGGCGGTGTTGATCGGGAATTCCGTCGGCGGGTTTGCGGCCGCGCGGCTGGCGGTCAATCGCCCCGAGCGCGTCGCGGGTCTAGTCCTCGTCAACACGGGCGGGTTCGTGCCGTTGACTCCATCGGTTCGGAGCTTTTGCCGGGTGCTCGGCACGCCGGCGGTGTTCCGCCGGGCCGCTCCCCTGTTCGTCCGCGGCTACATGAAGGCCCGGACCGACCACGACCGGCGGATCGCCGAGCGTGCGACCGCGGTGGCGAAAACGCCCGAGGGCATCCGCACTGGAGCGGCACTGTGGCGAAGCTTCGCCACGCCCGAGCACGACCTGCGCGACCGCGCCGGTGAGCTGTCCGTGCCCACCCTCGTCGTGTGGGGCAAGAAGGACATCGCCATACCGCTGCGTGCGGGCCGCGCGACCCGCGACGCCATCGCCGGTTCCCGGCTGGAGATCCTCGACACCGGGCATGTGGTTTTCTCGTCGGATCCCGACGGCTTTCTCGCCGTCACCGAGCCGTTCCTGGAATCGGTCAGCCGTCGTGTGTGCGCCGATGGCGACGACACGCCGAGGAACCCCGCGGGGAGCTCACACCGAAAGCCCTGAGCGCACACGCAGTTCGCTCAGTACAGGGGTGACCAGTCCGACGTGCGCAGCAGCCGGCTCTCCCACTGATCGCGAAACTTCAGCGCCTCGAACATGTAGCTGCCCGGCACCCGTTGCTCGGGCGGGACCTCCTTGGTGAGCAGATGGACGAGGGCCGCGTAGTTGTTGGAGTCGTCAATCTTCTGCCACAGCATGGCTTCTCGCCGGCGGTAGCTCCCATGAGCCACCTGGAAGCACGCCTGGATGTCGAGGATCCGCATACCGGCCGGCGCCTTGGACAGCGGCCGATAGTAGATCTCGTCCCAGGACCGGATGTAGTCGTCCAGCGGCGCGTGGGGCCACCCGGTGTCCTCCATGAACAGGCTCAGCGGGTGGGTCTCACCGTTGGTGGGCACCCCGGCCAGGTCGACCGTCTGCAGCGGTGACCATGAGACGGGCAGCAGTAGCTTGCCCGTCACTTCGTGGCGCAGGTTGTCCAGCTCGCGCATCCATGGCCGAAGGTCGCCGGTCTGGGCGCGGTGGACCAGGCTTTCCCACGCCGCGCCGTCGCTGATTGCGGTAATGGTGACCACGTTGTAAGAGACCCCGGAGCCGTGGGCGTGGTTGGTGTACCACAGCAGCCGGGCACTGTCTTCGTTGGCCAGCGTGGGCATCCAGCCGTCGCGGTAGGCGGCTTCGAATTCCTCCTGCCGTGCGCCGACCACCCTATGGGTCTCGTGAAGAAACAGCACTGGCACTCCCTGGTCTCAGGCACTATCCAAGATAATCGCGGCGATCTGACGCCGGCTGACCTTGCCGGTCGCGTTGTAGGGGATATCGTCGACGATCGCCAGCCGCTCGGGCAGCTTGAAGTAGGCGATCAGCTCGCGGCAATGCGATCGCAACTGCTCGAGTGTCACTGGGGCGCAAGCCACTACGGCGGCCCCGACCCGCTGGCCGAGCTCGTCGTCGGCGACGCCGGCGACCGCCACGTCGCTCACCGCCGGATGCGAACGCAATGCCTCCTCGACTTCGACCGGTCCGAACTTCTCTCCCCCACGGTTGATCGTGTCACTGCGCCGGCCGCACGGGAAGATGTAGCCGTCTGCATCCTGGCGGGCGAGATCACCGGTGTGCAGCCAGCCTTCGGTGACGTTCTGGGTGGTGTGCACCCACAGCTCGCCGACCGTTCCCGGCGCGACGTCGTCGCCGGTGGCGGGGTCCACCACTCGCACGTCGACCCCGGGTAGCGGCCGGCCGACCGAACCGGCCCGGGCCGGATCGCGGTGATCCTGCGGTAGCAGGGTCGTGTACGCGCCCAGCGTCTCGGTCTGGCCGAAAACGTTGGCGAACGCCACGTGCGGAAGCGCGGCCATTGCCCTGCGCACCAAGGCAATTGGCGCGGCCGCGGCCCCGTACGCGATGGCGACCAGAGACGTCAGGTCGCTGGTCGCGAAGTCGGGGTGATCCAGGATGCGCTGCAGCATCGTCGGCACCATGAAGGTGGTCGTGACCCGATGCTGCGACACCAGCCGCAGCCACTCGCCGGCGTCGAAGCGCGGCTGCACCACCGACGTGTTGCCCGAGTACAGACTGCCGAGCGTGCCCAGCGCGCCGCCGACGTGGAAGAACGGGACACACATCATGCCCACCGCGGGTGCGGCGCCCGCCCGGAACGGCGCCGCCATTCCCCTGATCCGCGCGGTGAGCTGCCGGCCGGTGATGCCGACGGCCTTGGGAAGTCCGGTCGTGCCGCTGGTAAACAGCACCAGGGCTTCCCCGTCATCGGCGGGCAGCGCGGGCTCGGGTCCGTCACCGGTTAGGTCGGGCCCCGTTAACACCGTCGGTGCACCCGCGTCGCGCAGCCGGTCGACGTACGGCTCCCCCGCGACCGCCACATCGGCGCAGCCGGCGCTTTTCAGGAGTCCCTGTAGCTCCGGCGGCGTCAGCGCGGGATTCATCAGCGTGGCGGCGGCGCCGATGCGCGCCGCCCCGAGCAAAGTCGCGATCGACAGCAGGCTGCCGTTGTCGACGACCGCGACGCGCTGGCCGGCAACCACGCCCCGGGCCGCCAGGGCGGCGGCGCTCCGCCGCACCGTCGCCGCCAGCTCGCGGTAATTGATGGTGCGCCCGTCGATGATCAGGGCAGCCCGGGTGGGATCGCCGGTCGCGGCGGCGTCGAGGATCGTCCCGGTGTTCATCCGCGGTCCTAATACAGGGGCGACCACGTGGAGGTGCGCAGCAGCCGGCTGGTCCACTGGTCGCGCAGGTCCAGGGCGTCGTACATCCAGGTCCCGGGGGCGCGGTACTCGGCGGGGATATGGGTCCGGAGCAGATCGAGCAGCGCCTCCGGCCTACTGATGCGCTGCATCAGGATCACCTCACGGCGCACATGGCTGCCGAGGGCGGGCTGGAATGCGGCGTGCATGTTCAGCATGGATGAGGGTTCGTCGAGCCCCTTGGCGTAGACCTCACCGCATCTGACGATGTACTCCTCGAACTTGTCCTCGTAGGGCCACATGGTGTCTTCCATGTAGAGGCTCATCTCGTGCTCTCGCCCATCGACCGGCACCTCGTCGAGGCGCACCTCCTTCAGCGGCGACCACGGGAGCGGTACCAGCAGCTTGGCGTCGACCTCATGGCGGAGCTCGTCGAGGTTGCGCATCCACTCCTGGAGATCGCCCTTCTGCACCCGCTCGGTCAGCCGTTCCCATGCCGCTCCGTCGCGAACGCCGGTCACCGTGATCACTGTGTAGGCGGGACCACTGCCATGCGCCTGGTTCGTGTACCACAGCAACCGCGCGTCGTTCCCGGCGGCGAGCATGGGCATCCAGCCCTCTCGAAACGTGGCCTCGAAGTCATCCTCGAGGCGGCCGCGGACCTTGTGCACCTCGTGCATGAACAGCACGCACAGACCTCCCAACATGGGACGCTCGCCCGATGAACGCCCTCAATCAACGGACCGTAGCCGACCAAATCTTCGGGTCCGCGCCGGGTATGCGTATGCACAATTGCATGCCAGCGCCGACCTAGACAGCCGAGTTGAGAATCTGGTTTGCTCGACTAGGTAACGATCTTCACGGGGCAGGAGTTCACGGATGGCCCGAGTAAACGTCCCGGATGGCCCCGGTGGCGAAGCCGCCATGATTTGGTCGCTTCGACCGCAGCTGGGCTCCATGGTCGAGCGGATGATTCGGGGTGCATACCAGCAGAGCATTCTGCCGGCCGAGGAGCGCGAGCTGGCCCGGATGCGAATCGCTCAGATCAACGACTGCGTCGCCTGCTCGGACTTCCGCGCCCAATCGGTGCTGGACGCCGGCGTGGCCGCCGAGCTCTACGACAACGTCGCCGCGTACGCCAGCTACCCCGGCTACACCCCGCGCCAGCGCCTGGCCATCGAGTACGCGGAGCGCTTCGCCAACGACCACGCGTCGATGGACGACGCGTTCTTCGAGCGGCTGCGGGAGGCGTTCTCCGATGAGGAGATTCTCGATCTCACTCTGTGCGTCGCGGTGTTTCTCGGGCTGGGGCGTTCGCTGACCGTCCTGGGTGTCGACCAGTCCTGCGCGATCGAGCTCTAACCAGCCTTCAACCAGCAATGCGAAGGATCCAATGGACATCGCCTCGGTCGACGAGTTGCTGACCACCACGCGGGCAGTGCGCAGACGCCTCGACCTGAACCGGCCGGTCGGTCGCGAGGTGATCCTCGAGTGCATACGGCTCGCGACGCAGGCGCCCACGGCAAGCAACGCGCAGGACTGGCGATGGCTGGTGATCACCGACCCCGACAAGCGCGCCGCGATCGGCGACATCTATCGAAGCGTCGGTGCCGAATATCTGGCTTCCGCGGCCAAGGAGGCCTCGGATCCGCAGACCCAGCGCGTGTACGCCGGCGCACTGGCCCTGACCGACACGCTGGCGCGGGTGCCCGTGCACGTCATCCCCTGCCTGGATAACCGCATCGATAACACCAATCTGCTGACGGCGGCGTCGTCGTGGGCATCGATCATCCCGGCCGGCTGGAGCTTCCTGCTGGCCCTGCGGTCCCGCGGGCTGGGATCGGTCTGGACGACGATGCACCTGGCCAAGGAGCAGGAGGTGGCCGAGTTGCTCGGCATTCCGCCCACGGCCACCCAGGCCGCGCTGTTCCCGGTCGCCTACACCATCGGCACTGACTTCCGGCCGGCCTCGCGGCCGCCCGCGGAGACCGTCACCTTCTGGAATAGCTGGGGAGCAAGCTGATGCAGTCCTACACCGTGCGATTCCACGTCGATGCGCCGCCGAGGAAGGTATGGCGGGTGCTTCATCCGCCGGCGCCGCCGAACGCGCCGCGGCCGCGGGTCCTCGAGTGGCCCTCCGGCAGCATGGAAATCCTCAACGAAGGCAACGAGGCCGGCGAGGGCCTGGTCCGCACCTGCATCTTCGAAGTGCCCAAGTACCTGCTTACCGGTGGCAGGGCGCGGTCGTGGGAGACGGTGACCGAGGCGGAGACGAACAAGCTGTCGCGCTACGTGGCGGTCGGTGCGCCACTGTGGTCCCGCGCGGAGGGTTATCACCAACTCGAGGAGCAGCCCGACGGCACCACCGTGCTGACCTTCCACGAGACCTACCACGCCTACAACCCGGTGCTGCGCTTCTTCCTCGAGCGTCCCGTGCACGCGAAGATTTCTCGCGACAACCTCGAGACGTACGAGCATGCGCTGGGTTACGCCGGCAAGGTGCGTCGGCTGACGTAAGCAAGCCTCTGGTGCATTGCGAGCGTGCGCATTTGTACAGCCGATGCGGCGTGTCGTCGTACAGACACGCACGCTCAGCGAGCGACACCAAACATGTCAGACCCTGGGTGCATCGTGGCGGCAAGCACGATGAAAGGGGACTTGCGATGTGCTGGATGTGCGACCACCCGGGCAGCGCCGTAGACGACTACCTCGACGTGATCCGCGGGAAGATTCGCGGCCGAGGCTGGACGGTGCAGTACGTCGAGGACGATCGAATTCCGTACGCATACACGATCGGCATGACCCGCCACGGGTTGCCCGAGTTCTTGATGACCGGCATCTCCCCGGAGCGGGCGCTCGAGTTGCTGGGCGGCATTGCCGAAGCAGCAGCGGAGGCGGCCTGGGATGTCGATGTGCCCAAACCCGGCGCCCGACTCACGCTTCCTGGCCCGACTCTTGTCGAAGTCGTTGAGGTCGAACACCCCGACGCGCACCTGAACGCCGCGATCGCCATCTACGGGAGCGAGGTAAGGGGCCTCCAACTGGTGTGGTCCGACTGGCGTGGCCACTGGCCGTGGTCGCCGAGCTTCAACAGCGGTCGAGCCATCCAACCGGTCCTCGGTGTGCGCGCGACAACACAGATGTGAAATGGGCTGCTCAGCCCGGTACGCTGCTGTTCTATGAGGTTTAAAGCAGGCGCACCGGTCGCGGCACGATACGTCGCCGCCGGACTGCTGGTTGCGGGCTGGGCGGCGACCGCGTCCGTGGCGGTCGCCGGCGCCGATCCGGAGCCGACGCCGCCGCCCGGGCCGAAGACGACGATCGACCACGACGGCACGTTCGCGGTGGGGAGTGACATCCCGCCGGGGATTTACAGCTCAGCGGGACCCGTCGGCAACGGGACGTGCTACTGGAAGCGGCTGGGTAACCCCGACGGCAACCTCATCGATAACGCGCTGAGTAAAAAGCCGCAGGTAGTGCAGATCGATCCGGGCGACAAATCGTTCAAGACAACGGGCTGCCAGCCCTGGCAGCTGACTCCCGACGCCGCTCCGCCCGCTAGTACACCGCCTGCAGGCGTGCAGGGCACTCTGGGCATCCTCAACGGGCTGCTCGGCGGCCAGAATGGCCAGCAACCGCCCCATTCCTGACGGGAGCCTGCTGCCATTGACAAGTGACGTGGGTGACCCGCAACCGATCGTCGTTGTTGGCGCCGGCGTCAGCGGATTGACGTCGGCCGTGTGCCTGGCCGAAGCGGGCCGGCCGGTGCGGGTGTGGGCGGCCGCGATGCCACAACAGACGACCTCGGCGGTGGCCGGCGCGGTATGGGCACCCCCGCGGCCGGCCGAACGCGCCGCCCAGACCCTGGGTTGGACCGAACACTCCCTGCGGGTGTTCCGCGACTTGGCCGACGACCCGGGCACCGGAGTCCGCATGGCGCCGGCGCTGGCCGTCGGGGAATTCATGGGGGCCGAGGCGGCCTCGCCCGCTGCCAAGCTGATCCCCGACCTGCGGCCCGCCGACCCGGCCGACGTCCCACCGGGCTTCGGCACCGGGTTCCGCGCCACCATGCCGATGATCGACATGCCGCAATATCTCGACTACCTGACCCGGCGGCTGGCCGCGGCCGGCTGCGAAATCGAGGCGCGCCCGGTCCGGTCGCTGGCCGAGGCCGCCGACACCGCACCGATCGTCGTCAACTGTGCCGGGCTCGGCGCGGGGGCGCTGACGGACGACGACTCGGTGCGGCCGCTGTTCGGGCAGCACGTCGTCCTGGCTAATCCAGGTCTGCGGCAACTGTTTATCGAGCTGAACCAGGGCCCGGAATGGACCTGCTTCTTCCCGCATCCGCGGCGCGTGGTCTGCGGGGGCATCAGCATCCCGGATCGCTGGGACACCACCCCGGATCCCGAGGTGACCGACCGCATCCTGCAACGGTGCCGCGAGATCGAGCCACGGCTCGGCGACGCCGAGGTGATCGAGACGATCACCGCGCTGCGGCCGGACCGCCCGTCGGTGCGAGTGGAGGCCGAGCCGCTCGGGCGGGCGCGGTGTGTCCACAACTACGGCCACGGCGGCAACGGCGTGACGCTGTCGTGGGGTTGCGCGCGCGACGTGGTGCGGCTGGTCGATGGGGTTGCGGGTTGAGCATCGACTACCGGCTGGACGCCCACATCGCCACCATCACGATCAACCGTCCCGAGACGCGAAACTCGCTGGACATGGCCCATTTTCGTGACTTGGCCCAGGCGTGGGCGGCGTTCCGCGACGACGATCGGGCCTGGGTCGCGGTGATCACCGGCGTGGGCCGGGACTTCTGCACGGGAGCCGACCTCAAGAAATTCATCCCGGAACTCACCGGTGACCTGCCCAAGCCCGAGGGGTGGAACAAGGACGACGCCATCCACGCCGTCCTGCATCGGTTCCCGGTGTACAAGCCGATCGTCGCCGCCGTAAACGGGACGTGCGTCGCCGGCGGCTTCGAGATGCTGACCTCCACCGACATTCGAGTCGCCGTCCCCGAGGCGCGCTTCGCGGTGATGGAGCCCAAGCGCGGTCTCTTCGCCGGCGGCGGGAGCACAGTGCGGTTGCCGCGTCAGATGCCCTACCCGTTGGCGATGGAGCTGCTGCTGACGGCCGACATGGTGGACGCGGAACGAGCCGTGGCCATGGGACTGATCAACCGGGTGGTCCCGGCGGACCGACTGATGGACACCGCCTACGACTTCGCCGAGCGCGTTGCGGCGAACGCGCCGCTCGCGGTCTTCGCGACGAAGCAGTCAGCCGTGGAAGGTTTGGCGCTCGACCTCAACTCGGCCTACGACAACGAAACCCGGCACAGCGACCGCGTTTTCGAGACCGAGGACGCCAAGGAAGGGCCGCGCGCGTTCGCCGAGAAGCGACCGCCGCGGTGGCGGGCCCGTTGAGCCCTCAGGCGCGAGTGACGTCGCGAATGACCAGCGACAGCACCCAGCTCACGATGGACAGCATGATGGCGGCCCAGATCGCCGTCCACCAGAAATGGTCGATCTCGAGTCCCCAGTGGGTGGTATGCACGGTGATCCACGCGGTGATCCACAACATCAAGGCGTTGATCACGATATGGAACAGGCCGAGGGTCACGATGTACAGCGGGATCGACAAGATCTGAACGATCGGCTTGATGAACGCGTTGACCAGACCAAAGATCACGGCGACGACGAAGATGATGCCGACGGTCTGAGCGGTGGTGTTGCCGCCGACGAATCTCATCCCGTGCACGAAGAGGGTGACGATCCACATTGCAAGTCCGCTCAAAGCGGCGCGAAGCAGAAAAGGGCCCATTCGGGAGATCCTGCCACCGCACGCTCCGGACGTCAGCCTCAGTTCAAGTTGTAGAAGCGCTGCGCGTTAAGCCCGCCGATCTTTTCGCGGGCCTCCTCGCTGATGTCCGCGCGGGTTCGCAGGTGCTTCGTGCTCTCCGGCCATTCGCCGTCCCAATGCGGGTAATCGCTGGCGAACATGATGAAGTCGGCGCCGAGCACATCGATCACGCCGGGCAGGATCGGTTCCTCCGGCTCACACGTCACGAAGATGTTGCCCGCGGCCAGGTACTCGTGCGGATCGCGGCGCCAGCCGCGCTCGACCCAGTCCCCCCGCTTCTCGTAATGCTCGTGCAGGCGATCGATGAAGAACGGGACCCACCCCGCGCCCGCCTCGAGGAAGGCGACCCGCAACTGGGAATGCCGCTCGAAGACGCCGCCGGAGACCATCGCGGTCATCGCCGTCACCTGGTCGAACGGAAAGCTGATGCAGTGCACCTGAATGTAATTGGTGAAGCGGTCCACGCCGATCTTCGGCAGGTGAATGCCGGGGGCGCCGTGAATGCCCAGCGGCATCCCGAGCTCGACGGCGGCGGCGTAGAACGGATCGAGGTCCGGGTGGTCGAGGTTGCGGGTCTTGAGCGCGGGCGGGACCAGGGTCGCCACCAGCCCGAGCTCTTTGGCTTCGGTCATGACGTCGATGGCCGCTTGGCCGTGTTCGATCGGGGTGACGGCGACGCCGCGCAACCGGCCGCCCGAGGAGGCGCAGTAATCCGCGATCCACTGGTTGTAGAGCCGCGAGAATCCCGCGGCGAATTCCGGATCCTCGAGACTGGGCGCGCACAATCCCATGCTCGGATACAGCACCATCGTGTCGATGTGGTCGCGGTCGGCGTCGCCCAGCACGCCCTCGGCTGAGCGGCAATTGATGTCGGGTGCCTTGCTGATCCCGTGTTCGGGCGGGCAACCCGCGCCAGGACCCTGGTCCTCCGGGTAATTGCGGCCTTCCAATGTCAACCGCAGCCGCCCGTCACTGCTGGGCCTGACGTGGTCGGGCCAGCGCTTGATCGCTTCGATCGCCAGCGAGGAGTTCTCGGCGACGTGTCCATCGGCGTCGATGATTCGCATGTATCCGGAACTTACTCTCGCGCATCGCCGCCCGGTACTGCACGATGCTCAAGTGACAACACAACGGTTGACGGCCGATCAGCGGAATTCGTTCGTTGCGGCTTTGCTGGGCTGGACGATGGACGCCTTCGACTACTTCATCGTCGTGCTCGTCTACGCCGACATCGCCAAGACGTTCCACCACAGCAAGGCCGAAGTCGCGTTCGTCACCACCGCCACCCTGATCATGCGGCCCGTCGGCGCGTTGCTGTTCGGGCTGTGGGCGGACCGCGTCGGTCGGCGGCTCCCCCTGATGGTCGACGTGATGTTCTACTCCGTGGTGGGGTTCCTGTGCGCGTTCGCCCCCAATTTCACCGTCCTGGTGATCCTGCGGCTGCTGTACGGCATTGGCATGGGCGGTGAGTGGGGGTTGGGGGCCGCGCTGGCCATGGAGAAGGTTCCCGTCGAGCGCCGTGGGTTTTTCTCCGGGCTGCTGCAGGAGGGTTACGCATTGGGCTATCTGCTGGCGAGCGTCGCATCCCTGGTGGTGATGAACTGGCTGGGCTTGTCGTGGCGCTGGCTGTTCGCGTTGAGCATCATCCCGGCACTGATCAGCCTGATCATCCGATACCGGGTGCAGGAGTCCGAGGTCTGGGAAGCCGCGCAGGACCGGATGCGCCTCACCAGCACCAGGATCCGTGACGTGCTGCGCGACGCCGGGATTGTGCGCCGGTTCATTTACCTGGTGCTGTTGATGACCGCGTTCAACTGGATGAGCCACGGCACCCAGGACGTCTACCCGACCTTCCTGACGGCGACCACCAACCACGGTGCCGGCCTGTCCAGCGTGACTGTCAAATGGATCGTCATCGTCTACAACGTCGGTGCCATCATCGGCGGCCTGTTCTTCGGCACGATGTCACAGCGGTTCAGCCGCCGCTACACCGTGGTGTTCTGCGCGTTGTTGGGCCTGCCGATCGTGCCGCTGTTCGCCTACTCGCGCACCGCGGCGATGTTGTGCCTCGGCTCGTTTCTGATGCAACTCTGCGTGCAGGGCGCGTGGGGGGTGATCCCAGCCCATTTGACCGAGCTGTCACCGGACGCGATCCGCGGCCTCTACCCCGGCGTGACCTACCAGCTCGGGAACCTGTTGGCCGCGTTCAACTTGCCCATCCAGGAACGCCTGGCCGAGTCGCACGGCTATCCCTTTGCGTTGGCGGCGACGATCGTGCCGGTGCTGATCGCCGTGGCATTCCTCACGCTGATTGGCAAGGACGCCACGGGGATTCGCTTCGGCACCTCCGAAAGCGCCTTCCTCCCAACCGAAATGACCTGAACTTATTCGGCGTCGCTGAGCCGGCGCCGCAGCAGGTGCATCGCCACCGTCGTCGACCGCTCCCGGACGTCCGAGCGGTTCCCGGGTAGCAGCAGGGTTCGGGTGACTTGGCTGTCTGCGGCGCCGGAGGCGCCCAGCATGACGGTGAAACAGACTGTGCCGACGGGTTTTTCCGGCGTTCCCCCACCCGGGCCGGCGATCCCGGTGATCGCGACGGCGGTGTCGGCGGCGAAGCGCTTCAGCGCGCCCGCCGCCATCGCCTCGGCCACCGGCTCGGACACCGCGCCGTGCGCCTCGATCAGCGCCGGGTCGACACCGAGCAGCTGGGCTTTCGCCTCGTTGGAATACGACACCACGCCGCCGGCCATATAGTCCGAAGAACCGGCCCGATCGGTCAGCCGCGCTGCCAGCAGGCCCGCGGTGCAGGATTCCGCCGTCGCTATCCAGCGGCCGGTGAGCAACTGCGCCACCAGATCGTCCACCTTTGACCCGTCTTCGGAGTAGATCTGCTGTCCGTGCCGCTCGCGCAGCACCTCGGTCAGCCGCGCATAGGCGTCCGCGGCGTGCGGCTCGTAGCGCGTGACCATTTCGATCTCACCGCGCCGCAGGCAGGTGGTGATCTCCAAGTGCTGAAAGCCGGGGACGGATTTCTCGGCGTCACGCAGAGTTTCGGCCAGCCCCGATTCGGGCAGCCCGAACATCCGGATCGTCTCCTGCCGGTAGGTCGTCCGGCCGGCGATCGCCTCCTGCGCGGTGGGTGTCTCAATTGCCGTGTGCCACATGGGCTGAAGCTCGCGCGGCGGTCCCGGAAGCACGATCACCGCCGGTTTGCCCGGCACGACCACACCCGGCGCGGTGCCCACGGGGTCGAGCACCTGGGCGCCTTCCGGAATCATCGCCTGCTTGCGGTTGGCGGCCCTGATGGAGTCGAAATTGCCGGGGTCAAAAGCGGGATTGCGGCCCATCAGTCGTTTGAGGATCTCGGCGATCTTGTTCTCGACCTCGGCGTCGAGGACGAGCTCGCGGCCGCAGAAGCGCGCCACCACCTCGACGGTCATGTCGTCGGCCGTCGGGCCCAGGCCACCGCTGGTGACGATCAGGTCCACGCCCTGCTCGGCCATGAAACGCAGCTGCGCCTCGATGTCGGTCGGGCGGTCGCCGCAGATCGTGATGTGCGCCAGCTCGACACCCAGTTCCAGCAGGCGATCGGCGATCCACGGGCCGTTCCTGTCCTGGACACGTCCGGTAAGGACCTCAGTTCCGGTGACCACTATGCCTGCCCGTGCGCTCACGGCCATTGAGCCTACGCATGAACTAGCCTGAGGCCGTGGCCGGGAAGTCTGCGGCGCCGCGGATTCGCTACGCCAAATGCGGTGACATGGACATCGCCTATCAAGTCTTAGGCGAAGGTCCGGTTGATCTGGTCCTGCTGGTGGGACCGTCGATACCGATCGACGCCATCGACTCCGAGCCCTCGCTATACCGCTTCTACCGCCGTCTGGCGTCGTTCAGCCGAGTGATCCGGTTCGATTTCCGTGGAATGGGCCTGTCGTCGCGCGTCCCCTCGCTCGAGATGATCGGGCCGAAGTTCTGGGCCGAGGACGCGATCGCAGTGATGGATGCGGTCGGCTGCGGGCAGGCGGCCATCCTCGCAACGAGCTACAACGCGATGAGTGGCCTCGTTCTCGCCGCCGACTACCCCCAACGGGTGCGCAGCCTGGTGGTGATCAACGGCACGGCGCGTGTTCAGTGGGCACCCGACTACCCGGTCGGTGCGAGACCGAGCGCCACTGACCCATTCACGACCGTCGCAATGGAGACGGATGCGGTTGAGCAAGGCTTCGATGTGCTGGAGGCCGTCGCGCCGACGGTTGCCCGAAACGAGGCGTTCCGGGCCTGGTGGGATCACGCCGGCAATCGCGCTGCGTCGCCGAGCATGGCCCGTGCCGTGAGCAAAGTCGTGACAGAGAGCGACGTACGTGACATCCTCGCGCGGATCGCCGTGCCGACGCTGATCCTGCAGCGCGATAGCGTCCGATTCATCCCTCCGGGGAATGGTCGTTTCCTTGCCGAGCACATCGCCGGGTCACGCTATGTGGAACTGCCGGGAGAAGATTCGCTGTACTGGGTGGGCGACACCGCGCCGATACTCGACGAGATCGAGGAGTTCATCACCGGCGTACGCGGTGGCTCCGATGCCGAACGAGTGCTGACCACGATCGTGTTCACCGACATCGTCGGCTCTACCCAGCGCGCCGCCGAGCTCGGCGACCAACGATGGCGAGATCTGCTCGATCAGCACGACGCCAAAGTCCGCCACGAGCTGGACCGATTCGGCGGTCGCGAAGTCAACACTGCCGGAGACGGATTCGTCGCGACGTTCACCAGTCCCAGCGCGGCGATCGCATGTGCGGATGCGATTGCAGACGCGGTGCGGGCGCTGGGCATCGAGGTCCGGGTGGGCATTCACGCGGGCGAGGTGGAGGTGCGCGGCGCCGACGTCGCGGGCATGGCCGTACACATCGGTGCGCGCGTGGCGGCGCTGGCCGGACCCAGCGAAGTGCTGGTGTCCTCGACGGTTCGCGACATCGTCACCGGGTCCCGGCGCACGTTCGCCGAGCGCGGTGAGCACCAACTGAAGGGCGTACCGGGTCACTGGCGGGTCTACGCGCTGGTAAGGGACCAAACGACAGTCAGGCCCTAGTGGCCCGGTGCGCCGGGCTGACCGGGTTGCCCGGGCTGGCCGGGGGTTCCACCGGCGCCGGACGCGCCGCCGGCGCCACCCTCGCCGCCCTCGCCGGGCTGACCGCCGAGCCCGGGGGCCCCGCCCATGCCGCCATCGCCACCTCGGCCGCCGTCACCGCCTCGACCCCCGGCGCCGCCCTGGCCGCCGGCTCCCCCTGCGCCTCCGGCGCCTCCGGCGCCTCCAACCCCGCCAACCTCATCGGCCATGACTGCCTCCTGTGGGCCACAAACTTTCTCGCCCGTCGCGTCAACCTATCCCAAGTGGCGGGACAATGAGCCGATGATCGAGGTAGAGGTTTTGCAGGCCGACATCACCAAGCTCGAACTCGACGCGATCACCAACGCGGCCAACACCCAACTGCGGCACGGTGGCGGCGTCGCAGCGGCGATTTCCCGCGCCGGCGGACCCGCGGTGCAGCGCGAGTCCACCGAGAAGGCGCCGATCGGGCTCGGGGAAGCGGTCGAAACCACCGCGGGCGACATGCCGGCGCGCTACGTGATCCACGCGGCGACGATGGAGCTCGGCGGCCCAACCTCGGCCGAAATCATCACGCGGGCAACCGGTTCCACCTTGCGCAAAGCCGACGAACTCGGCTGCCGCTCGCTTGCCCTGGTGGCATTCGGCACCGGTGTCGGCGGCTTTCCGCTCGAAGACGCGGCGCAGCTGATGGTCGACATCGTCCGGCAACACCGGGCGAGCTCGCTGGAGACGGTGGTGTTCGCGGTCCACGGCGACGCGGCCGAGCGGGCGTTCCGGGATGCGGTGCGGGGCTAACCGTCGGACAGATAACGCTCGACGGTTACCACCTTCTGCGTCATCGCGTCGTGGGCCCCGGCCCGCAAGTCCGCCTTGATCACCGTGCTGACCCTGGGCGCACGAGCCGCCACGGCCTCGACCGCGCGCTGCACGACGGCCATCACCTCCTCCCACGTATCGCCCTCGATCACGGTGAACATGGAATCCGTCTTGTTGGGCAGGCCGGAATCGCGGACCACGCGAACCGCGTCGGCAACGATCTCGCCGACGCCCTCACCGACGCCCAGCGGGGTGACCGAAAACGCGACGAGTACAGACACGTGACGAGCGTACCCAACCTTTTCGGGGGCCGGCCTGGCAGCATCGAGAGCCATGCGGGTTCTGGTGCAACGGGTCTCGTCGGCGTCGGCGACGGTCGACGGCCGGGTGGTGGGAGCGATCCGGCCGGACGGCCAGGGCTTATTGGCGTTCGTCGGTGTCACCCACGGCGACGATCCCGACAAGGCGCGGCGGCTGGCCGAAAAGCTCTGGCATCTGCGCATTCTCGACGAGGAACGGTCCGCGGCCGATATCAGCGCGCCCATCTTGGTGGTCAGCCAGTTCACCCTGTACGCCGACACCGCGAAGGGCCGCCGACCGTCATGGAACGCGGCCGCCCCCGGAGCGGTCGCCGAACCGCTGGTCGCGGCGTTCGCGGAGGCGTTGCAGGGGCTGGGCGCCGAGGTGCAGACCGGCGTGTTCGGCGCGAACATGCAAGTCGAATTGGTCAACGACGGCCCGGTCACGGTGATTTTGGAACTTTGACGGCGCCTCGGCAGTACTTTGGTGGTCTCGGCGCGTTGTGGCCGATTCGGACGGGAGGGCGCCCATGAGCACGACGCCGGAATTTGGGTCGCTTCGTTCCGACGACGACCAGTGGGACATCGTCAGCGGCGTCGGCTACACCGCGCTGCTGGTGGCGGGGTGGCGGGCGCTGCACGCCGTGAGCCCGCAACCGCTGGTCCGGGACGAATACGCGAAGGTCTTCATCGCCGCTTCACAGGACCCGTATCTGGCGGGCGTGCTTGCCAATCCGGGAACCTCCGCGGACGAGACGGCTTTTCCCCGCCTGTACGGCGTGCAAACCCGGTTCTTCGACGACTTCTTCAGCTTCGCCGGTGACACGGGCATACGGCAAGCGGTGATCGTCGCCGCCGGATTGGATTCACGGGCATACCGTCTCGAATGGCCGGATGGCACAACGGTTTTCGAGGTCGACCTACCGAAAGTCCTGGAATTCAAGGCCCGCGTGCTCGGCGAGCGGGGCGCCACGCCCAAAGCCCGCAGGACCGAGGTCGCAGCCGATCTGCGCACCGACTGGTCGCGGCGATTGGAAGCGGCCGGCTTCGACACGGAAACTCCCAGCGCCTGGTCGGTGGAAGGCGTGCTGCCCTATCTGACCGATGAGGCCCAGAACGCGCTCTTCACGCGGATCAGCGGGCTCAGCGCGCCGGGCAGCCGAATCGCCATCGGCGCGCTGGGATCGCGGTTGGACCGCGAGCAACTCGCCGGCCTGGAAGCCGACCACCCCGGGGTCAACATGTCCGGTCACGTGGACTTCTCCGCCCTCACCTACGAGCCCCAGTCCGACCCAGCGGGCTCGCTTGCCGCGCACGGCTGGGCCGTCGAACCGGTCCGCAACACGCTGGATCTGCAGGCCGGCTACGGGATGACTCCGCCGGAGGTGGACGTCAAGATCGACGCGTTCATGCACTCGCAATACATAACGGCGACGCGGTCGGGCTGAGCCGAGATGGTGACGATCACGAGACTTTCCCCCGCGGACGCCATTGCGGAGATCGGTGCCAGCCCGCCCGGACGCGGAATCGGCGCATTCTTCGACCTCGACGGCACGTTGGTCGACGGCTTCACCGCAGCGGTTCATGTCGGCGACCGGATCCGGCGTCGGCAAGCCGGAATGGGCGAGCTTCTCGGGGTGTTCGAGGCCGCGTTGCGATATCGATTCGGTCACTTGGAGTTTGAGCACCTCATTGTGCGGGCCGCCGGTTACCTGCGCGGTGAGTCGCTCGCCGAGCTCGACGAGTTGGGCGAGCGCCTGTTCGTCGAACGCGTTGCCGCGCGGCTGTATTCGCACATGCACGAAATCGTGCAGGCCCACCAGCACCGCGGGCACACCGTCGTGCTGAGTTCGTCGGCGCTCTCCATCCAGGCGCTGCCCGTCGCACGATTCCTCGGCATTTCCAACGTGCAGTGCAACCGTTTCGAAGTCGACGGCCACGGGCGGCTCACCGGCGGGCTCGTCAAACCGATCGTGTGGGGGGCGACCAAGGCCGCCGCAGTACAACAATTCTGTAGTGCCAATGACATTGCATTGCAAAGCAGTTACTTCTACGCCGACGGCGACGAGGATGCGGCGTCGATGTCAGTCGTCGGCTATCCCCGACCGGTGAACCCCCGGTCCGGACTCGCCGCGGCGGCCGCGGCGCACGGCTGGCCGGTGATGTGCCTCGCCTCGGGCCGCCGCGGGCCCGCGCGGACTCTGCGTTATGTGGCGAAGCATGTCCGCCGCGACAGGGATTAAGGCGTCAGCATGACCTTCACGTCGTCGCCGGACCGCGACTCCGCGGTCGCGTAGCCTTTGGCCGCCTCGTCCAACGGCAGTGTCGTGGTGAAGATGCCGTCGACGTCGAGCCGGCCGGATTGCAGCAGCGGGATCAACTCCGGCCAGGTCCGCTGTACCGGAGCCGTGGTCATCCGCAGCGTGATGCTGCGAATCAGGCAGCCCAGGGCGTTGAGTGGAAACGGATTCATGTCATGCACACCGACCACCGAGACGGTGCCTCCCGGCCGCACCGCGTTGAGCGCGTCGGTCAGGGATGCGTCCGTGGCGACGGCGTCGATCACCGCGTCGGCGCCGCGGCCTCCCGTCGCCGCGAGGACGGCCTCGACCGCCGGCGCCTTGATCGGCGTCGCTCCCCATTGGCCGGCACGCTCCAAACGGCCGTCGACGCGATCGATCGCGAAGACCGTTGCGGCGCCTTGGAAGAGCGCGCAGCGTAGCGCGCACAGGCCCACCGCCCCCAGGCCGATCACCGCCACCGTCCCGCCGTACGGAATGTCGGCCCGCTGGGCCGCCGCCCAGCCGGTCGCCAGGTTGTCGGTGAGCAGCAGCGCCTGCTCGGTGCTGATCCCTTCGGGCGTCTTGAGCAGCTGGAAGTCGGCGGCCGGCACGGCGAGCAGATCGGCCTGCGCCCCGGGAAGCACGCCGCCGCCGAAGATCTGAAACCCAGAGAAGCACATCACCGGGTCGTGGGTGGCGCAGCCCGGGCAGGCGCCGCAGCCGGTCACCGACGACACCATGACCCGATCGCCGACCTTGACCGTGCGCACCTCGGTCCCGACCTCGACGACGGTGCCCACCGCTTCGTGGCCGAGCGTCATCGGTGCGGCGAGCGGGTAGTCACCCTCGTAGAAATGCAGGTCGGAACCGCAGATCCCGGCGGCG
>NZ_JAOPWB010000142.1 GCF_025965855.1 Mycobacterium sp.
GGCCTTGCCGTCCGGCGACATCAGCAGCTTCATACCAGTCTTGACGTCGTCGTTGTCGAAACCTTCGTGGGGGATGTAGAAGAAGTCATCGCTGCGGGACTGGTCGAAGTCGAGCCCCACATTGACCAGGTCGTCGAATGTCTGGTCCCATGACCTCCATCGATGCGCTCGAAAACGTGCCTTGACCTGCAACAACT
Organism: Mycobacterium sp.; assembly: GCF_025965855.1. Taxonomy (GTDB): domain Bacteria; phylum Actinomycetota; class Actinomycetes; order Mycobacteriales; family Mycobacteriaceae; genus Mycobacterium. The sequence continues at coordinate 198 of NZ_JAOPWB010000142.1, forward strand.
CTGGCGCGCGATACTGGGATTGAACTAGCGACTCACCGCTAATTGCACAGCGCAGCATATTCGTGTCGTGCGACGATGAACGGCGAGATCCGTTGCAACACAACAACTTCCCCACAGGTAGGCATCCGAAAACCGTTGGGGCGCAAGGCAACCCACCCCTCCCGAAACTCGGAGCAAGGGGTGGTTGAGCAGCGCCGCGAACGTCACGACTTTTTCACACGCGGGGTTTGACATTTTTGAGGACTAGCAAATTTGTTGGGAGACAACAGATTTCAGAAACGCGCGAATTCGCAAAATGCGTTGTGTGTCAGCGCGGACCTCACGATATGTCTTCACCACAGATGTACCGGTTAATGAAGTCCAGGCCTTCATCGGTGACCTCGTACTTGTATTGGGTTGGTTCACCCCGTTGGGCCGGTACGGGTGCTAGTTCAACTCGTTTCAAAAGCCCATCATTCACTGCGCGGAGGAGAGGGATCTCCAAACCCGCCTCGACAATGAAGGATCTCCGGTCGGTCTCGGCAATCTGGTCGAACAGCCGGCGCTCGAAATCAGAGTAGCGGCTGTTCAAGACCCCGAGATTGCGCTTGTACATGCTCATCGACTGCGCATCGATTTCTTTGTTTTGGCATTTCGGGCACAACGCGATGAGGTTCGCGAGCGAGTCATCATGGCTCTGTGACTCAGGCACGATGTGAGCTATCTCGGTCGTTGGGTGCCGACAGGTGGGGATGGCGCATCTATGGCCCGCCTCGACCAGCGCCAGTCTTTTTCGGGCTCTTAGCACACCTTCGATCCCACCCGGGCCGAAACCTCGCCGGGGCGGCCACAGTGCGCTCGCCGTCAGGGGTGCGCTCCACATTTTCGAACGATGGATCATCCAGGCGACGAAGCACACTGCTATCACCAACACCCCGTAGTGCAGCGCCGAGTGCCACCAGGGTGGGGCGGGTTGGTTGGGCTCCTCGTGAGGGACCGCCACCGGAATCGTCCTCGGGAGCGGGGGACTTGGCAGAGCGACCTGTGGGGTCTGCACCTGCGTCACGGCGGTAGGCGCGGGCTTCGGCGGAGCCTCCGGAGTCTGCACCGGCACGCTGCTCGAGGGCGCCTGTGCCGGGCGGGACGCGGCTTCGTAGCACACGCGTGGCGTCGAAATACGGTATTGCGCCACCGGAAGCAGACAATTCCGGAAGGCCACCGAGTCTGCGCCAACGCTGGCATATGGGGCCCGTGGAGCCGCCTGTGCCACACCGGGTGTGGCGGCTAGCACTGAGAACGGTGCGAGCGCTACGGCGGCTGCCGCCACCGCGACAACCTTGCCCATTCCGCCCTGGCCGAGCAGCGTCGGCAGCCGGCAACGCTCGAACGCCATCTCGCTCACTGGCCTTTCCCGCATCCCACTTGGTCGGACATGCTAGGCACCCACCAGCTAAAAATACCCCAATTGGGGTGGCGGTGGACGGCAGCGGCACCGTCTACGTCACCGACGCCGGCAACAACCGGGTGCTCAAGCTGCCGGCGGGGTACAGAACCCACCAGTCAGGTCATATCTACGCCATGGACCCCGTTGAAGAAGCGGAGACGGGTTGGGGAGCCATTTGCTGATCGGAGATCGCGGCCACCGGCTAACCGCCCCCGCGCGCCCTGGCTGGGAACTTCCCAAAACGGTTGTCCGTCGGTCAACGAGTGAGCCCACTCAGTCAGCTCGCGGCGTTCATCCGGCAGCGCATCCGCGACGGCGATTCGAAGGCAACGGCCCGCCCCGCTCCCGAGCCGCACGGCGAAGAGTCGTAACCAATCGCAGCTCAGAGTCGATGGTCTCGATGCCGCGCATAGCCGGTCAGCGTGGCCGCCCGTTCGGCGAAGTGCAATTCACCCGCCCGCGCGGGCGGCTTCCATTAAATCGCCGGTCAGGCGCAGCTCGGGATAGGCCAGCGGGCAGGCGTGGCCTATGGCAGCAGAGGCAACCGCCACGGTGGCATCCCGGGATCGAGCAGCCACAACCGCGTCACGGTCATCCGCAAAATGCGCAGCGCGGTGTTGATCAGGATGACCGCCAGCGGCAGTTCGACGAGCGTCGCCGTCAGCGCGGATACCCACAGGTCGCGGGGGCCGGCCGTCATCACGTCGAACCACGCATCGCAGATCAGCAACACACCGGTCGTGAAGGCGGTCAGCGGCACCAACTGCCGACGAAGGAAAACGAGCACCGCGGTCGTGACCATGAATGCGACAAGCAAGACATCGAATCCCACCGCGACGTAGTTCGCCGGCAGGGTGATGACCAAGAACACGATCCACGGGATCAGCCCGATCGCCCCGCCTACCATCAGCGCCAAGCGCAGTCGTCGCATCCGCGCCACCACCGGCGCCGGGACCAACTCCTCGAGCGGCCTTTCCAACCGATGGGTAGTGAGCTCGTCAAAGGGCGATGGTGCGGTGTACATGGTGGGTTGGGTCCTTGCTAGATTATAAACGGTTACGTTCACTATTTGCAGGAGCATACTCTGCTCGGCGAAGGAACGCTAGCGGCTACTAAGGATCGTCTGAAGGCGCACGGCCCACGCCTGCACTCCTGGGCGTGGTTTCGGCTGCTGGCCGAAGACGACACTGACACCGGCGTTCACCATTTGCTGATACGGCGCAACGACGCCACCGGCGAGCACGCCTACCTGAGCTGCTACAGCCCGCGCCCCGTCGCACTCCGCACCCTCGTGGCCGTGGCCGGTCAGCGCTGGCGCATCGAGGATCCTTCCAAGCCGCCAAAGGACTCGTCGGGCTCGACCAGCACCAAGTCCGACGCTGGAACTCCTGGCACCGATGGACCACCCTGGCCATGCTCGCCCATGCCTTCCTGGCCGTAGCCACCGCCATCGAACGCGACACGACAGCCACCCCGGCAGGGCTGATTACCCTGACCGTCAACGGATTTCGCCGTCTCTTCGACGCCTTGCTCCTGATCACCGACCACACCGTCGCGACACTGCTCGCCTGGTCGCGATGGCGAAGACGACACCAATACCGAGCCCGACAATCCCACTACCGACGACGTCAGAACCAATGACCACGATCTACGGCTGCAGTACTAGTGTCGCCCCGCACCCGGGCGAAGCGATCCACGTCGGCTTGCGCCTGCTCCACGGTCATCTCATCGGCCTGGGTGCGCCACCAGCGTTGCGCGGCAGTGTGATTGATCTTCTCCACCACACCCTTGCGGTTACCGCGCCGCGGCGGGCAGATCGCCACCGACACCCCGTAATGCTTCGCAACCCCGGCGAACGTTGCGGTGACCCGACCCGAGCCCGGATCACAGACCGTGGCCATCCGGTCGAACCGCCAGCAGCGGGTCACCCCGCCGTGACCGCGGACCACCCGATCCAGGCCGGCCACCAGATGCGGCTGATCCTCCGACGGTGACAACGCGGCCCGCCACTTCCCGGAACAGGCCAGCGACCCGACCAGCAGGTGCGCGGTCTTGCCCCAGCCCCACCATTCGGGTGGATTCGGCAATTCCAGCCAGTCCCATTGGGTTTCGTCACCTGGTTCGTGGGTGATGACCGCGTTGGGGCGTTCGGTGACCGACCGGCACGTTTCACACGCCGGCCGTAATCCGCGGGTGCGGATGTTGCGGGTCAGGCTCTGATACGACAGCCCGAACCCGAGGCCCTCCAACTCGTCGTAGAGGGTGCGAGCCCACAGGTGCGGGTCCTCGGCCAACCGTGCCGACACGTAGTCGCGGAACGGGTCAAACGGATCCGGTGACGGCCGTGCCCGCACTCCCGGCCTCTGCTCTCCGGCCAAGTACTTGCGGACCGTCTTGCGGTCATGCCCGGTGTGGCGGGCGATCGCCGAGATCGACCAACCACGCTTGCGTAGGGCATGTACTTCCACATCGTCCTCCCATGTGAGCATGAGAAAGCGGGCCTCCTTCGAGTGGAGCTGTTGGCGTCAGACACCAGCAGCATCGAGGGAGGCCCGCCCTTCTCGGCGGAGCCACACGGGTGGGGAATTTCAATGAGCGTCAGTGGGGAATTTCAGCGAGCGCCGTCAATGCTCGGCAGCTCTGAAGTCGTCATGGCCGTTGATTCTTTTCAGCCAGTCCCGGCGCTACCGACAGTCAGTTCACATACAGTTCACGCGGCCTGCTCGTCGCCTATAAAACTGCTTTTGAAGTGCAATAACCCTGGTGCGCGATACTGGGATTGAAGTTGTTTGCACGGTAACGCGGCTGCCTGCGGATATGCGTTCTGACCAGCGATAACAGGTACCCTGAGTGCACGACTGATGTGGTCACATTCGGACACGTTTGGACTAGCATTTGTCTTGGATACGTCTTGGACTCACCAGGACGCCAGACAGGAGCCCACCATGGCCCGCCGCCGCAGCTTCGCCAACATCACCCGTATCGCGTCGGGGCGCTGGCAAGTGAAGTACACCGGCCCGGATGGTGTGCGCCGCTACGCCCCGCACACGTTCGCCCGCCGGGAGGACGCCGAGACGTTCGTGGGTGTGACGCGCCGCGAGATCGACCGGGGCCGCTGGTCCGGTGACGCTCCCGCACCGACCATGTTCGGGGTCTATGCGGCCCGCTGGCTGGCGAACCGGCAGGTATCCGGCAGACCGCTCAAGTCCCGCACCGTCGAGCACTACCAGAGCATCCTGGACGCCCATCTGCTGCCGGAGTTCGGGCACCGGCAGCTGTCCGCGATCAAGCCCAAGGACGTCCGGGACTGGTACGAGCGGACGCTGACCGACCGGCCCACCCTGCGCTCGCACTGCTACTCGCTGTTGCGCACGATCTTCGCGTCGGCCGTTAATGATGAGCTGATCGACGCGAACCCGGCCCGCATCGTGGGCGCCGGGCGGGCCAAGCGGGTTCACCAGATCAGGCCCGCGTCGGTGTCGGAGTTGGGCGAGCTGACCGCGGCGATGCCCGAGCGTCTGCAGCTCATGGTCATGTTGGCGTCGTGGTGCGCGCTGAGATTCGGTGAAACCGTCGAATTGCGCTGCGGCGACGTCGATTTGAGCGACGAAGTGATCCGGGTGAGGCGCGGCGCGGTGCGCGTCAAGGGTGGCTACACCATCACGTCGCCCAAGAGTGACGCGGGCATCCGCGACGTCGCGATCCCGCCGCACATCATCCCCGCCATTGAGCAACATCTAGCTAAACACGTTGCCAAAGACCGCGATGCGCTGCTGTTCCCCGCTGACAATGGCGGGCACCTTCAGCCGTCGACGCTGGCCCGGCACTGGTACCGAGCGCGGGACGCCGCGGGCCGACCCGATCTGCGCTGGCACGATTTGCGCCACAGCGGCGCGGTGCTGGCCGCGGCGACCGGTGCATCGTTGGCCGAACTGATGGCCCGCCTTGGTCATTCGACGCCGCACGCGGCGATGCGCTACCAGCATGCCGCCGCGGGCCGCGACCGCGAGATCGCCGCGCTGTTGTCCAAACTGGCCGACGCATGACCGAGCACCAAACTGGCTGTCGGCCACCGACAGAAACCGGCCACGAGCCTAAGGTAGCCCTCGCCGTCGACGAGTTCTTTAGTGACAGGATCGGCGGTGAAGGCTTCCTTATCGGCTGGGGACTTTTCCCTCCCCTTCCAATTTGGCATTGGGCGCCAAAGAAAAACGCCCCGACCAGGCCGGGGCGTTTCTGTTGTGATGGCTAATTGCCAATCTCCCCGCTTGAGCGGCGATTGCGCCAACGCTGCGTTTGGCGGAAGCGCAGGCTCCGTGATAGTCGCGACCGACCGTACGAGTACACCTGCAAGCAGGACCGTGAGCGTGGATGCGACACCCGGACAGACTTTTGCACGCCTACCCCCTCGCCGGCCGCATCCGCTCCTGAAGGGGCATTCAGCCGGGGTGTTCGAGTTCTGTTCGGGCCTGGTCGATTTGGTCGTAGGCGTACATGGCCGTGGCGGTGGTGGTCATCGTCTCACCCTTGCGGGCGAGCGATTCGTAGGTCTGGTCGCCGAGGACATCGCGGAGGTGCGCGATCGCGGTGGTGATTTCGGGGACCGTCGCTGCGGCGATGGGACTGAGCGCGAAGCCGGCAATAGTGGCCGCCGGCTCGTAACGTCCGAGCCGGTCGAAAACAACGGCGAGGACGGCCAGCGGAATGCGGATCGAGGTGGTGTCGCCGCAATTGTGGTAATTGCGGATCGCCAGAGTGAGGTGATCGAACGCGGCCAGCGTGTCGCCGTATTCGGCCTCGAGACGGGACAGACTGCCCGCCAGTAGTGACTCATAGATGCGGTTGCCGCTGTCTTGAGCGATCACCAGACCCCGGCCGCTGGCGTTAAGCGCCCGGACGGGATCTGCGTCACGGAAAGCGGCAGCGTAGGCAGTGAGCGCCGACGCAAGCAAGTGCGGGTTGCCTGTGGCCTCCGCAGCCTCGATTAGGCCATCCACGGAATCCATCGCCTCCCCACCACAACCGGCCATTGCAAGGGCGATAACCAGCCATGCCCGGATGAGGACGTGGGTGTCGCGGCGGCGTGCGAGCTGGCGCGGCACAACTCGACACATCGTTCCGGCTGCCCGATGACTGCGTATACAACTCCAAGCATGCCTTCGAGGCCGTACGGCGGCGCATCGCGGCTCCTGCCGAGAACGATCTGGCCGGCATCGGCATAGCCGACAGCCGCCTCGATCCGTCCGGTCAAGTAGCACAGCGACGCAATCAGATACAGAAACGCCAGCCGGGGGTGGTCGGCGACGCGGGCGGGCTCGATCAGCTCTTCAGCCCAGGCTATCGGCTCAAAGGTTTGGACCCACAGGCCGAGCAACCCCACATAGGTGGCGATGGTGGCGGCCACATCGAGGTCGCCGTGGTCGGCGGCCCACCGGAACGCGGTGCGCAGATTGGCCAGCTCGACGGTCAACCAGGTGTACGCCTCGCGTTGGCGGGGGCTGTCCCACAGGGCCAGGATGTCGGCTTCGCGCCCGGCGAAATAGCGCGAGTGGGCGGCCCGAATGTCGGTTGCCGCACCGCCGGCGACGAGTTGCTCCTCGGCGAACTGGCGGATCGTCTCCAGCATCGAAAACCGGGTCCGCCCCGAGGATCGGTCGGCGACCAGCAGCGACTTGCGCACAAGAGCGTCGAGTACCTCGAGGATGGCGTATTCGTCGAGGTCATCTGATCCGGCTACCGCGCAGGCGCTGTGCAGGTCAAATCCGCCCGCGAAGACCGAACAGCGGTCCAGCACTGTCTTTTCGGTGTCATCGAGCAGGTCGTAGGACCAGGCCACCGCGTGGCGCAGCGTGTGGTGGCGTTCCAGTCCGCGCCGCGAGCCGACCAGCAGCCGAAACCGCTGATCCAGACGATCACGCATTTCACTGGCGGTCATCGACGCCATCCGCGAGGCGGCCAGTTCGATGGCTAATGGAATCCCGTCGAGGCGCTGACAAATCTCAGTGACCGCGGCGGCTTCACCGCCGTCGCCCACCGTGAAGCGCGGCGACACGTGCTGCGCCCGTTCGACAAACAAGGCCACCGCGGCCGAGTCCACACCTGCGCCGACATCCAGCGAGGGCACCGGCCAGAGCCGCTCCTCGGCGATGCCGAGTCCTTCGCGGCTGGTGGCCACAATCTTGGTCGTTGCCGAAGCCGCCAGGATGGCCTCGATCAGGTCGGCGGCGGCGTCGAGAACGTGCTCGCAGTTGTCGATCAGCAACAGACGGACCCGGCCCTCCAACGCAGCGGCCACCGACTCACTGACGGTCTTGCCCGGTTGCTGGGTGATGCCCAGCACCGCCGCCACTGCATCGTGGTATCGCCGCCGGATCGGTGACCGCAGCCAGCTCGAAAAACCAAACGCCGTCGGGAAATTCATCGGCGAGCTGGCCTGCTACCTCCAGCCCGAGGCGGGTCTTGCCGACCCCGCCCACGCCGGTCAACGTCACCAACCGATGCGCCTTGACCGCCGCTTCGATCTCGGTGACCTCGGACTCGCGTCCGATCAAGCTGGTGGTCGCAGGCCGCAGATTTCCCGGACTCGTATCCAGCGCCCGCAGGGCCGGGAACTCCGTGCGTAGTCCCTCGGCTCGAACTTGAAACACGCCGATCGGCATCGGCACATCGCGCAGCCGACGCGGCCCCAGATCGATGAGATCAACCCCGCTGATCAACACCGCCGTTGACTCGGCCATAAGGATCTGACCACCATGTCCAGCGGCCATCACTCGTGCGGCTCGATTGAGCACCGTTCCGAAGTGGTCCCCGTCGCGCAGCTCGGCCTCGCCGGTTGCCAATCCCATTCGCACCGGCAACTGCAACTCCCGTTGCGCGTCAATCGCGGCGTTCACGGCGGACATCGGCGACGCGAAAGCCGCCACGAAACCGTCGCCCGTGTGGCTGAACAAGAACCCGTCATACGCCTCGATCGCAGTGCGCAACACCTCGTCATGGGCGGCCAGCGCCGCCCGCATCGCGTGCGCGTCGGCCTCCCACCGACGGGTGGAACCCTCGACATCGGTGAACAAAAACGTCACCACCCCGGAAGGAGCAGCGGCCGCCGGATCAGCGGACACCCCAGCAGAATCTCACAACCGACACGCTCCCACCTCACACATCGGCGGAATCCGACCCAGACCCCCGGCCCCGAGGCGCGCCGGGGCGCGCTACCCGTTGGCCGGATCGCAGCGGCGATATGGATCTACGTTTGTCTCACCAGCGGTGACACGATAGAGACGTGGAACGACAGTGGGCTGGCCGCGTGACATGACGGCGGCGACCGTGGTGTGCGGGTCGTGCGGTACGGAGCTGCCGCCGAACTCGAAGTTCTGTAACGAGTGCGGTGCGCCGGTTGCGATTGCCACAACACCGGCCGAGTACAAGCAAGTCACGGTGCTGTTCGCCGATGTGGTGCGCTCGATGGACATCGCGGCCGCCGTGGATATGGAGCGGTTGCGCGACATCCAACGAACTCACGAAAGCCTCGAGCTACCGCGAATGGAGACGACGAGGCGGTCAGGCTCAACAACAACCCACATCAGGAAGGACCTGTAATGCAAGCCATCACTGTTTCAGATCGTGAGGCCGGTGTCGCTGGCCTGTCGCTGACAGACCTGCCCCACCCCGAGGCGGCCTCGAACGATGTCGTCGTGCGGGTCCACGCCGCGGGTTTCATACCCACGGAGCTTGACTGGCCGGACACCTGGACCGACCGCGCGGGCCGTGACCGCACACCGAGCGTGCCCGGCCACGATCTGTCCGGGGTCGTGGTTGAGTTGGGTTACGGCACAACCGGATTGAGCGTGGGGCAGCGGGTGTTCGGGCTCGACGACTGGGCCCGCAACGGCTCGCTCGCGGAGTACACCGCGGTGGAAGCCCGTAACCTCGCACCGCTGCCAATCGACATCGACCACACTGTGGCCGCCGCGCTGCCGATCTCCGGATTGACCGCCTGGCAGGGCCTGTTCGACCACGGCCGCCTCACCGCTGGACAAACGGTCCTGATCCACGGTGTCGCTGGTGCGGTCGGGTCGATCGCGGTGCAGCTCGCTCGTGAGGTCGGCGCGCGCGTCATCGGCACCGGCCGGACCGCAGATCGAGACCGGGCGGCCGCGCTCGGCGTCCATACCTTCCTCGACCTGGATACCGAAAAGCTGGAGGACGCAGGGGAAGTCGATGTGGTATTTGACGTGATCGGCGGAGACATTCTCGCCCGCTCGGCCGCACTGGTGCGCGCCGGCGGAACGCTCGTCACCATCGCCGAGCCGCCGGAGACCCGGCCGCACGACGGGCGGGCTGTTTTCTTCGTTGTCGAACCCGATCGCGCCCGGCTCGCCGACCTCGCCGCGCGAGTACGGGATGGACGCCTCAAACCGGTGGTGGGCGCCGTGTTGCCACTCGCTGAAGCCGCCGCGGCATTCGCTCCCGACAAACGCATCCCTGGCAAGACGATCCTGCGCGTAGCACAAGACTGAACGCGTAGCACAAGACTGAAAAGGAACCTCCCATGATCGGACGGCGTGTGCGCGGGCCTCCACTCGTTTCCTCGTGCGCTACTGGGAGGCGATGTACCTGCGCGCCGATCCGCCGGAGGACTCGGAGGCCGAGTCTCGCGCTGCTCCGCGACGCGCGGCCTCCGACTGGGGTCACTACGCCGGCGGCGGGCACGACCGCTCATCTGCTCATTGCAGTGGCCGACGATCAATGTGTGGAACCGGCGCTGTGAGTGGCAGTGGGCGACTCCCCACTACCTAGCTGCGTCACCCTGGTCGTGAGGAGACTTCGCACGCACGCGGGTCATCCCAAATCGTGCGATCACATCAGCTAGTCGTCAAGACATCCGAAGGGAAGGCAGCCAAAAATGGCCCTAAAGACACTATTCGCCACACTGATCGCTGTTGCCATACTCGCGCCTGCGGCCCACGCCGAGCCGACGCCACAGAATTCGGATCAAAACCCGATTATCCGCACAGTTTTCGATCAACCTACCAACGTTCCGGGCAAATCACTGGAAACAGTGACCGTCAGCTATCCGCCCGGAGGAAAAAGCGCAGCTCACCACCACGCGAAATCAGCGTTCATCATGGCCTACGTGATCTCCGGAGCGATCCGCAGCCAAGTCGAAGGTGAACCTGCACGTATCTACCACGCCGGCGAGACGTGGAGTGAAGCCCCCGGCGCGCACCACACGATCAGTGAAAATGCCAGCGCCACTGAACCCGCTGAATTACTCGCAGTCTTCCTGCTCGATACCGGAGACGGCCCACTCACCACGGACGACAACGCGGAGCCGCCGCGTTAGCAATGCAAAACGTTCGCACCGTTCGACATCAACAATTTGAAGACATTATCTATTTTCGCAATACGACACAGCAGGAGGAGCCCATGCACACGCCAAGTGCTATCCGGGTTGTCCGGATAGCACTACGCTTGTCGCTCGCGGCGGGCTTTCTGTCCGCTGTTGCCGACCGATTCGGCTGGTGGGAGCCGTTTGGGCAGGGTAGCTGGGGGAGCATGGGTGCCTTCGCCGACTATACCCACCAGCTTGTTCCGTTTGCTTCTGGATGGTTATTGACCGCCATTGTGTGGGCTGCCACCGCCACCGAAGCGACCCTGGGAGTCTTGCTCCTGACCGGCTGGCGGCCAAAACTCGTTGGCGCGGCAACTTGCTTGGTGCTCATAATATTTGGAACCGCGATGGCTGTATCCCTCGGTATGGAATCACCGCTTAGCTACAGTGTCTTCTCCGCAGCAAGCGCAGCCGCGGCCTACGCGATACTTGGCACAACATCGCCGCCGCACACCACTGACACCACACACCAGTCAAACGCAACTCTGAAAGGTTCATCATGAAGATCGTGGTCATTGGCGGTCGTGGGCTTATCGGCTCGAAAGTAGCGACCAAGCTCAGCGCGCACGGACACGACGTGATCATCGCCTCACGCCGATCAGGTGTCGATTCATTCACCGGTGAAGGTCTCGCCGACGCCGTCGCCGGTGCGGATGTCCTGGTGGACGTCGCCGATTCACCATTGTTCGACGATGAGCCTGTGATGCACTTCTTCACGACCACGACTGCGAATCTTCTCTCTGCTGAACAGGAAGCGGGAGTCAAACACCATGTCGCGTTGTCCGTAGTGGGCGCGCAGATCATGCCAGATAGCGGCTACAACACCGCGAAAGCAGCTCAGGAAAACCTGATCAAGGATTCGGGCCGGCCTTATTCGATCGTGCGAGCAACTCCGTTCTACGAATTCGCGGTTGGCTTGGCCGATTCCGCGACAGACGGAGACATTGTCAGATTGCCACACGCGTTGTTCCGTCCTATCGCCGCCGACGATGTCGCCACCGCCGTGGCCCGCGCGGCTGTCGGGCGCCCTATCAACGGAGTAACGGAGATCGCTGGACCCGAAGCAATGGGGATGGACGACTTTGTCCGCACGGGCCTTGCCGCCAATGGTGATCAACGTCGGGTCGTGACTGACGCCCAGGCGCCATACTTCGGTACGGTGATCGACGATCACACCCTCGCACCCGACGAGAACGCCACCATCTTCACTACTCGATACTCCGACTGGATCGACGCATACTCCAGCCGCCGCATTGAGGGAAATTGAATGGGAACTCAAGTGATCCCAATCCCTAGCGGGGCTGCACGGTGTTGTGGATCACGACTTCTTCGATTGGGTCCTGGAAGTCCTTGGAGGAGAAGGATTCATAGCTACGCTGGCCCGTCGGCTGGCCAGATTCGACTGGTCAGCGGTCGAGCACGATGTGCTAAAGGTGCTGTACGAATCGGTCATTTCCGCATCAACGCGAAAGGCGCTGGGAGAGTATTACACGCCAGACTGGCTGGCCAATGCCATGCATGGCCGAGTTACCAATCGTCAACGTGTACTTGGCGCGTGAGATGGCCAGGCGGGGAGACCGCGATGACGCCATACCGCTGATGCGCGCCGCCCTCGACCATCTGTTTCGCGAGGGAACGCTGCTGGTCTGGGGCACTCCCGCGACGGGGGTTCTGGTGCAGACACTGCTCGACCGCGCGGCGACGGTGACGTGGCCGAAGCCGAGGCCGCGATCGAGCGGCTAGCGACCGCGCCAGCCGATGAGGGTCTGGTGATGCGCGACATCTGGCTGCTGCGGCTGCGCGCGCTGCTGGCGCGGGCTCACGGCGATGCCGCGGCTTACGCGCAGTTCAGGGATCGCTACCGCGACACGGCGAAAACGCTTGGCTTCGAGGGGCATATCGCCTGGGCCGAGGCAATGCCATGACCGCGCGTGCTTGGTTTGTGGGCCATGCGGAACTGAGCTTTCGCCAAACGCCAAGTCTTACAACGAGAGCGCGGTGTCAGGCCGGAACGGCAATGCTAGCCGCTCCCCGCTTGTCGTGCCGGCCGTAACGGGGCTCGGCGATCTACGCTTAACGCATGAGTCGACGCGGCGCGGATGAGATCTCCGGATCCCCGCAACTTCAGGCCCGCCTTCTGCGGCCTGCTGGGCCGGCGCAGATGAACGCGGCAGATCGCGATCGCCTGATCGTGCATCTGGCCGACAAGGGGTGGGACCACGGGAAGATCGGGCGTGCTGTCGGGTTGTCGCGCCGTGGTGTCGGGATGGCTTTGACCAGGATTGCGGAGGGCCGGCCGGGCCGCGTCCGCGGCGAGTAGTGGAAAGTCGAGTGTATCGACGACCACACGTGTCCACCACAGACGTCTTGGATATGACGAAAGTCTCGGAAACGTCTTGAAAACTGCGCAAAAGTGATATTCCGCAGTTCAAAAGTAGTGCGCGATACTGGGATTGAACCAGTCGGCATTGGGCGCGGCTAGATTGAGCATCTCCTGGTCGTGACCGGGACCGCGGTGAAGATAGTTTGATGATCGGTCACTTGGATGGTGACTTGGTGCTCAGTCGTACTGCGGTCGCTCCTGAGAGATTACGGGTGACGACGGCTCTTGACGCCGTCAAGACGCGAAAACAAACCCGTAGCTAATTAGCGGGACCGAATCGGAACGAGACGGAGCGAACATGCAGGTAAATCGGCATTTGCGTGGTCAAGGCAGGGGTTCGAGTCCCCTTAGCTCCACCATCTTCGTTGATGACGCTCTTATCGCTGGGGAAGCGGACGGGAACGTACCAGCGTTGGCCACCAGAACCACTTCCCGAGGATTCGCAGGATGCACGGCACGACGAACGAACGCACGATCAGCGTGTCGAGCAGCAGGCCGATGCACACGGTGGAACCCA
>NZ_JAOPWB010000161.1 GCF_025965855.1 Mycobacterium sp.
TACGCGTAGCTGTGCACGGTGCGGACCAACGGCTCGCGAACTGCGGCCCGGGCCGGGCCGGTGGAAGGAGATCGCAGCAGAGCCGTCGTCAACGCGCTGCGCGCCCGCAGCCCCATCCGACCGGAACCGGTAAGCAGCAGAACCGATTCCGGATCGACACCCGCGCCGATCTGAGTGACCGCGGCGTCGACAAGCAGACTGCTCTTGCCGGTGCCCGGCCCGCCCAGGACACGCACCCGCCCGCGCAGGCCGGGCACCAGAACGGCACCGGCCTCGTCGTCCCAGGTGTATGACATGGCTGCATGCAATCACGAGGGTCTGACAAGATCCGGATACTGGACTCAGGAAGCCGAAACGCCCCGCTAAGCAAGGAGGGATTGGATGGGCTTCGATTTTAGCGGCCCGGATGACGAAGTGCCCGAAGCAGACGCGGCGGAACAACAGCAGGCTGCCGATTCAGACGATGACACCGGTTTGGACACCACGTACCTGGACGCCGCCATCGATCGCGATGCCAACGAGGCAGACGTCATCGAGCAGGCGTTCATCGTCCCGGCCGCGGACGACGAGTGGGCTGACGATCACTAAGCCGCCCACCCCGGCAACACCCGTGATCGCGACTGGCACCATCGACGGGTGACTGCCGACCTGCACGTGCACCGCTACGGCCCGGGCGGCCCGGTGCGGATGCTTGCCATTCACGGGCTGACCGGTTACGGCGGGCGTTGGCGACATTTAGCCGGCTACCTGCCCGAAATCGCCATCGCCGCACCGGATTTGCTCGGCCACGGCAGGTCGTCGTGGGCGGCGCCGTGGACCATCGACGCCAACGTCTCGGCGTTGGCCGCCCTGCTCGACGATGGCGCCGACGCGCCGGCGCTGGTGGTCGGCCACTCATTCGGTGGCGCGCTGGCACTGCAGCTGGCCGCGGCTCGCCCGGACCTGGTGGCGGCGCTGCTGCTGCTCGACCCGGCGGTCGGACTGGACGGACGCTGGATGCGCGACATCGCCGAGGCGATGTTCTCCTCCCCCGACTACCCCAACGCCGAGGAAGCCCGCATGGAAAAGGCCACCGGCTCGTGGGCGGACGTGGACCCCGCGTGGCTCGACACCGAGATCGACGAGCACCTGATCGGGCTGCCCAATGGACGGTTCGGCTGGCGCGTCAGCCTGCCGGCCATGATGTCGTACTGGAGCGAGCTGGCCCGCGACGTCGTGCTACCGCCGGCCGGAACGGCGACGACTTTGGTGCGGGCGAAGCAGACGTCGCCGCCATACGTCAGCGACCAGTTGATCGCGCGACTTCAAGGGCGCTTGGGATCCGATTTCCGGCTGCTGGATTTCGACTGCAACCACATGGTGCCCCACTCCAATCCCACCGAGGTCGCGGCGCTGATCCGCGAGCTATTGGAAGCCCGCTGACCGTGGCGCCGGTGACCGACAAGCAGGTCGAACGGGTGCGTGCGCTGGTGGCGGCGATTCCGTCCGGCCGGGTCGTCACCTACGGCGACATCGCCGCTGTCGCAGGGCTTTCCAGTCCTCGCATCGTCGGCTGGGTCATGCGGACCGACTCCTCGGACCTGCCCTGGCACCGGGTGATCACCGCGTCCGGGCGGCCCGCGCGACACCTGACCAGCCGGCAGCTGGAGCTGCTGCGCGCCGAGGGCGTCCTTTCCGTCGACGGCAGGGTGGCGCTGGACGAGGTCCGCTACGACTTCCCGCCGGGGATTTAGAGCACCAGCCGGACCAGGGCCGCGGTGCGGGCCAGACCCGGGAACGCGTCGGCGGTCGACCGCGGGTGCAGCGCATGCACCGCCAAGCGAAACATCAACGCCCGCAACAACATCTGCGGCCACTCCGGCAGCGCGTTCCAGCGTTCGATGAGCCCGTCGTCGGCCTCGCCCCAGGACAGCGCGTCGACGACGACGACGCCCGCCGCCCACGACGCGGGCCGCCAGTAGGGGGTGATGTCGGTGATGCCCGGCGCCGCGGTGCCGATGAAAAGCACTGTGCCGTAAAGGTCTCCGTGTACCAGCTGGTTCGGGCTCTTGGTCGGCTTGCGCAGGGTGGCGAGCTGGTTGATCAGCTCGACCGATTTCTCGGCGTCCGCCGACGGTGGTGCCGTGCGCGCGCCCGGCGGCACGGACGCCATCGGCCGCTCTTCCCACGCGGCCCGGTCGGCGGCGATGAAGACGTCAACGTCCCCCCAGGGCGCGGTCGGCCCCTGGGTCAGGAAGCGGGGGCGCTCCAGTTTGCCGGTCGCCTCGTGCAGGCGCACCGCCGCCGAGACGACCTCGTCATGCCTGGGCTCCGGCGTGCCCGCGACGAAGGTGTCCGCCCGCCACCCGGACACCACGTAGCGGCCGTCGGTGGAGCGAACCGGCCGGGCCAGCCGGACGCCGTCCACGAACAACGTCTCCCGCACCCGCGCCGACCAAGCCGCGCGGGCGTGGTCGGCGACGATCGACAACACGACTTCGCCGCATCGCCAGCCACCTTCCCAGCTGGCACCCAGGGGCAGGGGCTTCACGCCGGTCAAACCAAACGCCGCCAGCACATGCTCCGGCGGTGGCTCGACTGTCACACCGGTAGCGTAATGGAGCCCAGCGGCGGTATCGGGTCAGTACATCACCATGTCGGGCTGCACCTGTTTGGCCCACGCCACGATCCCGCCCTGCAAGTGGACCGCATCGGCGAAACCAGCCTTCTTCACCGCGGCCAGCACCTCCGCCGAGCGCGCGCCCGTCTTGCAGTACAGCACCACCTTGCGGTCGTGGGGCAGCTGTGTCAGGCCCTCACCGGAACTGATCAACGACTTCGGGATCAGCCGGGCACCGTCGATGTGATTGATGTCCCACTCCACCTGCTCGCGGACGTCGATCAGGGCCAGCTTCTTACCGGAATCCAGCAACTCGCGCAGCTCGCGCGGGGTGATGGTGGAACCGCTGGCGGCCTCGGCGGCGCCTTCCAAGGGCACCACGCCGCAGAAATCCTCGTAGTCGATCAGCTCGGTGATCCTCGGCGTGGACGGGTCCTTGCGGATCCTGATCGTGCGGTAGCTCATCTCCAGCGCGTCGTAGATCATCAGGCGGCCGAGCAGCGGTTCGCCGATCCCGGTGATGAGCTTGATCGCCTCGGTGCCCATCACCGACGCGATGGAGGCGCAGATGATGCCCAGTACGCCGCCCTCGGCGCAGGACGGAACCATGCCGGGTGGCGGCGGCTCCGGGTAGAGGTCGCGGTAGTTCAGGCCCCGCCCATCGGGTGCGTCCTCCCAGAACACCGACACCTGGCCCTCGAAGCGGTAGATCGACCCCCACACGTAGGGCTTCCCGGCCAGCACCGCGGCGTCGTTGACCAGATACCGGGTGGCGAAGTTGTCGGTGCCGTCGACGATCAGGTCGTACTGCCTGAACAGGTCGACCGCGTTGCCGGGCTCCAGCCGGAACTCGTGCAACCGCACGTCGACCAGCGGGTTGATGGCGGCGATCGAGTCGCGCGCCGACTGGGCCTTGGACCGTCCGACGTCGGCCACTCCGTGGATGATCTGGCGTTGCAGGTTCGACTCGTCGACCACGTCGAAGTCGACGATGCCGATGGTGCCGACGCCCGCCGCGGCCAGGTAGAGCAGCGCGGGGGCGCCGAGTCCGCCGGCGCCGATCACCAGCACCCGAGCGTTTTTCAGCCGCTTCTGACCGTCGACACCCAGGTCGGGAATGATCAGATGGCGGCTGTAGCGGGCCACCTCGTCGGGACTCAGGTGTGGTGCGGGTTCGACCAGCGGCGGCAGTGGCGTCTGGGATGTCGACACCGAACCTCTTCTCGGTAGCTTTCGTCAGCTCTATCCATCACAGCAGTTGCCCGAATCAACGGCAAACAACCGGGGTGGCGTCCCGGGCCGCAAGCGGCGTCGAGACTGCGCAGAGATCGCGGTTTACTCGCCAATCCACGCGCTGACCGCAGTCTCGGCGCGGGCCGGGGCGCGGGCCGGGGCGCTGGCCGACGGGCTGACCGAGGCGCGGGTCAGGCGATCGGAAACGGCCAGGGGTTGAACCGGCAGGTCTTGCCGTCGGCCTTGACGACGTCGGGGTCGAACTTGGCGGCATCCTCGTTCGACGTGGAGAACGTCTGCTGCATCATCACCGGCGCCAGACCGCCTTGCTGTTCGCAGGGCGCGTGACGCACGTAGCCGATGGCGTGGCCGACCTCGTGGTTGATCACGTACTGCCGATACGAACCGACGTCGCCTTCAAAGGGCACGGCCCCCCGCACCCAGCGCGCCTCGTTGATGAAAACCCGCGCCTGCCGATCGGCGCCGTAAACCGGGTTGTAGCAGGACGTCTCCAGCCGGAATTCGTAGCCGCACCCGCCGCGCACCGTCACCGGGGACACCAGCGAGATACGGAAGTCGGGCTTGCCGTTATCGATCCGCACGAACGCGAATTGCGGGTTGTGCGTCCAGCCCTTGGGATTGGCCAGCGTCTGGTCGACCATCTGGGCGAAGGCGTCGTCGCCGCCGAACATCGTTGGGTCGATGCCGTTTTCGACCTCCACAGTGTATTTGAACACCTTGGCGGTGCCCTGACCCACCTGCGGCATCGCGCCGGGCACGATGTGCCACGTCTTGTCGCCCGCCTCGGTGAAGGGACCGCCGTCCGGCAGCGTCCCGGCGGGCAGGTTGGCGTCGAAGGCGGCGAGCCCGCGGGGTGGGGCGTCGATGATCGACGTGCCCACCGCGCCGATGTCCGGCGGGCCCTGGATGGATTGCGTCGCCGTCGGTTTCGGAGCGCCCGTTCCGGAGACGGTCTGATAGATCACCAGTCCGGTGAGCACCACCAGAACGGGCAACGCGTACGCGCGCCAGCCGTAGGTGGATATGAACCGTCCCAGCCATGTTTGCTTGCGCCATTGGCGCGCCCGCTCGCGGCCGGCGCGGGTGCGCCCGGCGCCGGGCGCGATCGGGTCACGCAGGGCGCGAAGTGGTTCTCGCCACTCGTCACGCAGCACCGGAACCCGACCGGTGCCGCCCGCGGGCGGCTGGGACGTCATTGCCCCAGGATTGCACAGCAGGCAGGGTGACCGCCCTTGGCGCGCCCGAATCCGGCGCGTGACACCGCCTCTGCCAGCGGGTACGGCGGCGATGACAATCGCGAACGCGCCGCGGGTAGTAATGTCGTTGCGACGAGGCGTGCGCGGCCGGCCCCGGAGGTCAGCCGCCAACAATCAGATGAGGACTCGATGAGCGATCTCGCCAAGGCGGCACGGCGTGCCGTCAAACCGGCCGACCGTGGTCGGCCGGGAGACGGCGTGGTGGCCGCCAACCGGCGCGGCAACCGCCTGCCCCGCGACGAGCGGCGCGGGCAACTGCTGATCGTCGCCAGCGACGTCTTCGTCAACCGCGGCTATCACGCGGCCGGTATGGACGAGATCGCCGACCGGGCCGGGGTCAGCAAGCCCGTTCTGTACCAACACTTTTCGAGCAAGCTGGAGCTTTACCTGGCGGTGCTGCACCGGCACGTCGAGAACCTGGTCTCCGGCGTGCAGCAGGCCTTGCGCACCACCACCGACAACCGGCGGCGGTTGCACGCGGCGGTGCAGGCGTTCTTCGACTTCATCGAGCACGACAGCCAGGGTTACCGGCTGATCTTCGAGAACGACTACGTCACCGAGCCCGAGGTGGCCGCACAGGTACGGGTCGCCACCGAATCCTGCACCGACGCGGTGTTCGATCTGATCAGCGCCGATTCCGGACTCGACCCCCACCGCGCCCGCATGGTCGCGGTGGGACTGGTCGGCATCAGCGTCGACTGCGCCAGGTACTGGCTGGACTCCGACCGCCCGATTTCCAAGGCGGACGCCGTCGACGGCACCGTGCAGTTCGCCTGGGGCGGGCTGTCACACGTGCCGCTTACCCGCCCTTAGCGGCCTTTCCCGCGTGCTTGCCGCCCGACTCGGCCCCGATTCCGAAGCCGACCCGGCGGCCGTCGGCGACACCGATTTCGACGTAGGCGATCTTGGTTCCCTGAATCAGGAAACGACGGCCCCTCTCGTCGTTCAGGCTGAGCAGACCCGAGCTGTCGCGCAGCGCGGCCGCAACGAGTTCCTCGACTTCCGCAGGCGTCTGCGTACTGGACAAGACCAGCTCGCGCGGACTGTCCGTGATACCGATTTTGACCTCCACGGTGGCCCCTTCCAGTGCTGTTGAAGGTATTGAAGTCGTCAGACGTGTCAGCAGCAGGCTAGTGGACGCCCCTACGCCGCACGTCTCCCCGGGCCCTGGTTCGCGATAAGCGAAACGCGGCCCGACCGAAGATAACGATTCGCTCCCAGCTCGGCCAACATGCCGCTCGCCGCCCGGTTGCCCATATCCACATCGGTAACATCGGCACCATCAGAAACATGCTCACCGATCGTCTCGGCCCCGGGCTTGGCCCAGTTCAAGACTGCCCCGACGACGACACCGACGGAGCCGACACCGACGTTCTGGACGGCTACGGCGACCTGGCGTGGCCGGCCGACACCCGCTGGCGCCCGGCCGCGGCGATCCTCGGCGCCGTGGTGGCCCTCGGCGCCATCGCGACCGCCGTCATCGTCAACAGCGGCGACAGCGCGTCGACGAAGGCGACGGTGGGGGCGCCGGCTCCCCGAACGCTGACCTCCGCGCCCGCAGCGCCCAGGACAACACCGTCGCCCAGCGCCGCCGGTCCCTCTCAGACCCCGTTACCGCCCGAGACGGTGACCACCGTCACCCCGCCGCCCAGCACGTCGCCCAACCTGGTGCCGACGCAGATGCCGACCGCCGCGCCGCCCCCGACGGGCGCACCGCCCCAGGTCGCGCTGAATCCGCGCACCGTCATCTACAGCGTGACCGGGACCAAACAGCTGCTGGACCTGGTGAACGTGGCCTACACCGATGCCCGGGGCTACCCGCAGACCGAGTTCAACGTGTCGCTGCCATGGTCGAAGGTGGTGGTCCTGAATCCGGGCGTCCAGACGGAGTCGGTCGTCGCGACCAGCTTCTACGGCCGGCTCAATTGCGCGATCGTCAACGCCGCCGGCCAAGCCGTGGTGACGTCGGCCAGCAACGGCGTCATGGCGACCTGCACCCGTTAAGCCGCCTCGCGGATCAGCTGAGACCGAGCTCGCGCATCCGCCGGTCGTGGGTCTGCTGCAGACGGTCGAAGAACGCGCTGAGCTGGCTCAGGCCGCCGGGGCCGGATGCCACCAGGTCGACCAGCTCGTCGTGCTCGGCCAGCACGTACTGGGCCTGGGTGATCGCCTCGCCGAACAGCCGGCGAGACCACAACGCCAGCCGGCTGCGCTGTTTGCCGCTGGCGGTCACCGCGGCGCGCACCTCGGCGACGACGAACTGCGAGTGCCCGGTCTCCGACAGCGCCGCCCGCATCACGTCGGCGACCTCGTCGGGAAGCCCGTCGGCGATCTCCAAGTACAGGTCGGCGGCCAGCGCGTCGCCCACATAGGTCTTCACCAACGCTTCCAGCCACGTGCTCGGCATCGTCAGCCGGTGATAGTTCTCCAGCGCCGAGACGTACTTCGACATCGCGGACACCACGTCGACGCCGCGGCTTTCCAAGGCGTCGTGCAGCAGCTCATAGTGCTGCATCTCGGCGGCGGCCATGCTCGCCATCGAGATGCGCCCGCGCAGGTCGGGCGCCATCCGCGCCTCGTCGGTGAGCCGGTAGAACGCGGCGACCTCGCCGTACGCCAGCACCGCGAACAACTCGTTGACGCCCGGGTGTTCCGCCGACGGCCGGGAGGCGGGCGAATCGTCCACCTGGTCGGTGTGGGAGGGCCCGGAAAAGGGCGGGGTCATGGCAACACTCTAGTCGGCGGGATTGGGACGAAAATGGGCGCCAGCTTTTGACCAGCTATCATGGACGCAGGTATTGGTTGATTTCAGAAGCTATGGAGCCGCCAGTATCGGCGAAATGTGCGTGCACAGCTGGCCCGCCCGGCCTGAGCCCCGCTCAGGCGCTACGAAGGCCCGCGACTCGGCGACGTATTCGGAGTCGGAACTCGTGCGCGCGTGACCGCGACAGAGAAACACCGACACAAGACCGATAACGTCACCGAAAGGCTTGTCACCAGCGTATGACCGCACTTACCAGCACAACTGAACTAACCTTTGCCAAACTTGGCGTTCGCGACGAAATCGTCCGCGCACTCGCGGAAAAGGGCATCGAGAGCCCGTTTGCCATCCAGGAACTGACCCTGCCGCTGGCGCTCGCCGGCGACGACGTGATCGGCCAGGCCCGCACGGGCATGGGCAAGACCTTCGCGTTCGGCGTGCCACTGCTGCAGCGCATCACCGCCGGCGCCGGCGTCAGACCGCTCAACGGCACCCCCCGCGCGTTGGTCGTAGTGCCCACCCGCGAGCTCTGCATGCAGGTGACCGAGGACCTGGCGTGGGCGGCCAAGCACCTGATCGCAGAGGACGACCGCCGGCTGTCCGTGGTCTCCATCTACGGGGGCCGCGCCTACGAACCACAGATCGACGCGCTGCGCGCCGGCGCCGACGTCGTGGTGGGCACCCCCGGCCGGCTGCTCGACCTGTGCCAGCAGGGGCACCTGCAGCTGGGCGGGCTGTCGGCACTGGTGCTCGACGAGGCCGACGAGATGCTCGACCTTGGCTTCCTGCCCGATATCGAGCGCATCCTGCGCCAGATTCCCGCCGACCGGCAAGCGATGCTGTTCTCGGCGACCATGCCCGGGCCGATCATCACGCTGGCCCGCACGTTCATGAACCAGCCCACCCACATTCGCGCCGAGGCGCCGCACTCTGCCGCCACCCACGACACCACCGAGCAGTTCGTCTACCGGGCCCACGCGCTGGACAAGGTGGAGCTGGTCTGCCGGGTGCTGCAGGCCCGCGACCGGGGAGCGACGATGGTCTTCACCCGCACCAAACGCACCGCGCAGAAGGTCGCCGACGAGTTGGCCGAGCGCGGCTTCAAGGTGGGCGCCGTCCACGGCGATCTGGGTCAGATCGCCCGCGAGAAGGCGCTGAAGGCATTCCGCACCGGCGACATCGACGTGCTCGTCGCGACCGACGTCGCCGCCCGCGGCATCGACATCGACGACGTCACCCACGTCATCAATTACCAGATCCCCGAGGACGAACAGGCCTACGTGCACCGGATCGGCCGCACCGGCCGCGCCGGCAAGACGGGCGTCGCGGTCACCCTGGTGGACTGGGACGAGCTGCCCCGCTGGACAATGATCAACAAGGCCCTGGGCCTGGACTCCCCCGACCCGGCCGAGACCTACTCCAGCTCGCCGCACCTGTACGACGAGTTGGGCATCCCCGCCGAAGCGGGCAGCAATGTCGGCTCACCGCGTAAGTCACCGGTCAAGCGCCGCGACGCCGAACGCAAAGGACCGGTAGAGGGCTCGCAGAAGTCCGGCCGCGCGCGCTCCGGCGAGCCGCGACGTCGCACCCGCGGCGGCCAGCCCGCCACCGGGCACCCCGCCGGCGGCGCTGCCAACGGTGAAGGCGCCGTGACGACGCCGTCTGAGGCGCCGTCCGGGGCGCCGGCGGGCAACACTGGCACCAGCCGGCGCCGCCGTCGTCGCCGCAAGCCCGCAGAAGCCAGCGCAGCCACCGCCAACTGAGGCCTGCGCCGCCGCATGGTCGAGCCCGAGCGCCGCACCAAGGGCGACATCCTCGCCGCCGCGGCGATCGCGGTCGTCGTCGCCGTCGCGGCGGCGCTGATCTGGTGGACCAGCGACGCCCGGGCCAGCGTCAGCCGTCCCGCCGCCATTCCGGCGCCCGCCCCGACGCCCGCCCGGGAAGTCCCGGCCGCCCTGCATCAGCTGTGGACCGCGCGCAGCCCCGGCACCACCGCGCCCGTGGTGGTGAGCGGGACGCTCGCCACCGCCGACGGCCGCCAGGTCGACGGGCGCGACCCCGGCACTGGGCAGTCCCGCTGGAGCTACGCGCGCGACACCGAGCTGTGCGGGCTGTCCTGGCTCTACCACTACGCCGTCGCCGTCTACAAAGACGACCGCGGGTGCGGGCAGGTCAGCACCCTCGACGGCGCCACGGGCCGGCGCGGCGCCACGCGCAGCGGCTACGCCGACCCGCGCGTGCGCCTTTCCTCCGACGGCACCACGGTGTTGTCGCTCGGCGACACCCGGCTGGAGCTGTGGCGCTCGGACATGGTCCGGACGCTGGCCTACGGCGAGACCGACGCCCGGGTGAAACCGTCGGCGCGGGGACTGCACTCGGGGTGCCGGCTGATGTCGGGGGCGGCCAGCTCGTCGGCGGTGTCGGTGCTGGAGAGCTGCGGGCCGCAGGCCGACCTGCGGCTGGTCCTGTTGCGGCCCGGCAAGGAAGACGACGAACCCCAGCAGCACGTCGTGGCCGAACCCGGGATCGGGGTTGATTCGGGCGCCCGCGTGCTGACCGTCTGGGAGAACAACACGGCGGTGTATCTGCCGTCCCCGCAACCCAGGGTCGACGAGCTCGACGACACCGGCACCACCGTGGCGAGCACGCAGTTGCCCAAGGCGCCGTCGAGCTCGGCAGCGGTGTCGCAGACCGGCAACCTGGTGACCTGGTGGACCGGCGATTCCCTGATGGTCTTCGAGGCGAGCAGCCTGACCCTCCGCTACACCATCGCCGCGGGCGAGACGACGGCGCCGCTGGGGCCGGGGGTGATGATGGCGGGCCGACTGCTGGTGCCGGTGACCGGCGCGATCGGGGTCTACGACCCGCTCAGCGGCGCGAACGAACGCTACATCCCGGTGAACCGGGCACCGAGCGATGCGCCGGTGGTCCCGGCCGTTTCGGGACCCAGGGTGTTCGAGCAGCGCGGCGACGCCGTGGTGGCCCTCGGCTGACCCGCCGCGGTGTTGCGTGTGCGCCCAGGGCGTTGCGTGTGCGTCCAGGGCGACGACACGCCGATCGGCCGCGCCGTCACCGCGCACTCAAAGCCGTCAGCGCACGCTAAATCTCGACGGCGAACGTCGGCAACGGCTTGCCGGTCTTCCAGTGCTTGATCAACGCCCGCGCCAGCTCGGTGTAGGCCACGGCACCTTTGTTCTTGCGCCCGGCCATCACCGACGAGCCCGAGGCACTGGCCTCGGCGAAGCGCACCGTGCGCGGGATCGGCGGGGCGAGCACCGGCAGGCCGTAGCGGTCGGCGACGTCGACCAACACGTCGCGGGTGTGGGTGGTGCGGGAGTCGTACAGCGTCGGCAAGGCGCCCAGCAGCCGCAGCTCCGGGTTGGTGATCTGCTGGACGTCGGCCACCGTGCGCAGAAATTGGCCGACGCCGCGGTGCGCGAGCGTCTCACACTGCAGCGGCACGATGACCTCGTCGGCGGCCGTCAGCCCGTTGAGGGTGAGCACGCCCAGCGAGGGCGGACAGTCGATGATGACCACGTCGAACTGGTCGGAAAGCTTGGCCAGCGCGCGTTTGAGCGCGTATTCGCGGCCGGCCCGCATCAGCAGCATCGCCTCGGCGCCCGCGAGGTCAATGTTGGCCGGCAGCAGCGTCATTCCCTCCATCGTCGTGACCAGCGCGGCGTTCGGTTCGACCTCGCCGAGCAGCACCTCGTGCACGGACACCGGTAGCTTGTCAGGATCTTGGCCGAGCGAGAACGTCAAGCAACCCTGCGCATCCAGATCCACGAGCAGGACCCGCCGGCCCTCATCCGCCATCGCCGCGCCCAGCGAGGCAACCGTGGTCGTCTTGGCTACGCCGCCCTTCTGGTTGGCCACCGCCAGTACCCGCGTCTTAGTCACAAGCGCGACTCCTCCTCATCGCTTCGCTCAGCATCGTCAACGCGCGGTTACAAGCGCCCCTCCTCATCGCCGCGCGATCACAGTGCCCATCCTGGCATGTTCGTCCGCGGTGCGCTGCGGCCAACCGGCCCGGCATGTCGTCCGGCACAATCTCTCAGCATGGGCTTGCACAACCACCGACTGGTACTGCTCCGCCACGGCGAGACCGCATGGTCGAAATCCGGCCGGCACACCGGCCGGACCGACATCGAACTGACCGATACCGGACGGGTTCAGGCCAAGCTCGCCGGGCGCATTCTGCGTGAACTGGAACTCGCCGACCCGCTGGTGATCAGCAGCCCGCGAAAACGCGCCCTGACCACCGCCAAGTTGGCGGGACTCGCCGTCGACGAGGTGTCTTCCCTGCTCGCCGAATGGGATTACGGTTCCTACGAGGGGTTGACGACCGCGCAGATCCGGGAATCGGTGCCCGATTGGCTGGTCTGGACGCACGGCTGCCCCGGCGGCGAGAGTGTGGCGCAGGTCAGCGATCGCGCCGATAAGGCCGTCGCGTTGGCGTTGGAGCACATGACCTCGCGCGACGTCGTGTTCGTGGGCCATAGCCACTTTTCCCGCTCGGTGATCACGCGCTGGGTGGAGCTGCCGCTAGTCGAGGGCAGCCGCTTCTGGATGCTCGCCGGCTCGATCGGGGTGTGCGGGTTCGAGCATGGCGTGCGCCAGCTCAAGGCGCTCGGCTTGACCGGCCAGCCGCAGGCGATCGCACGCGAGTGAACCCCGAACCGCCGTTCGCGCTGTGCGCGCCGCGAGGGACGCTGGTCGCAGACGGGGTGCGGGCAAGCTACTGCGACGTGGGCGCGGCCCAGGCCGCGCTGCGCTCGGGATCGGTCCCAATCGTGTTGGGCGCGTTGCCTTTCGACGTCAGTCGGCCCGCGGCCCTGCTGGTGCCGGGTAGGTTGCTTTCCACCGATGAGCCGCCCGACTGGCCGGCGGGCCCGCTGCCGCCGGTGCGCGTCACCGCCGCGGTGCCGCCGCCGGCCGACTACCGCGCCCTGATCATTCGCGCCCGCGATCAGCTCGCGGCGCCGGACAACCCGCTGCACAAGGTGGTCCTGGCCCGCGCACTGCAACTGATCGCCGAAGCACCGCTGGATGCCCGGGTCATCCTGCGCCGGCTCGTCGCCGCCGACCCGGCCGCCTACGGCTACCTCGTCGACCTGACCGCCGCCGGTGCCGACTACGCGGGCGTGATGCTGGTGGGCGCCAGCCCCGAACTTCTGGCCGCGCGCACCGGCGACCGCGTCGTGTGCCAGCCGTTCGCCGGTTCGGCCCCGAGGGCCGCCGACCCGGAAGTCGACGCCGCCAACGGGGCCGCCCTTGTCGGCTCGGCCAAGGACCGGCACGAGCATCGGCTGGTGATCGACACCATGCGCGCCGCGCTGGAACCGCTGTGCGACGAACTGATCATCGCCCCCGAACCCCAGTTGAGCCGCACCGCGGCGGTCTGGCATCTTTGCACCCCGATCAGCGGCCACCTGCGCGACAAGTCGACCACCGCAATCGATCTGGCGTTGGCGCTGCACCCCACCCCGGCGGTCGGGGGGGTTCCGACGAAGGCCGCGACCGAACTCATCGCCGAGTTGGAGGGGGACCGCGGCTTCTATGCCGGGGCCGTGGGCTGGTGCGACGCCGGCGGCGACGGCCGCTGGGTGGTGTCTCTTCGCTGCGCGCAGCTGTCGGCGGACCGCCGCACGGCTCTGGCGCGCGCCGGCGGAGGCATCGTCGCCGAATCCGATCCCGACGATGAACTCGCCGAAACCACAACGAAATTCGCCACGATATTGAATGCGCTGGAAGTTGGGCAATGACGGAAAACATCCGCCGCGCCATCCCGGAGGACGCCGCCGATATTGCCGACATGATTCATGCTCTCGCCGAATTCGAACACGCCGCCGAGCAATGCACGGTGACCGAAACGCAAATTTCCACAGCGCTTTTCGGTAATTCACCGACCGTGCACGGCCACGTGGCCGAAGCCGACGGCGAGATCGCCGCCATGGCGTTGTGGTTTGTCAACTTCTCCACGTGGGACGGTGTCGCGGGGATCTACGTCGAAGACCTGTTCGTACGGCCCGGATTTCGCCGCCGCGGCCTGGCCCGCGCGCTGCTGGCGGCGCTCGCGCGTGAATGCCTCGACAAGGGCTACACGCGGTTGTCGTGGGCGGTGCTGAACTGGAACATCGATGCCATCGCGCTGTATGACGGCGTCGGCGCCGCGCCGCAGCGCGAGTGGACCACCTATCGGCTGTCCGGCCCGCCGTTGGCCGAGCTGGCGGGACGGCCCTGATCGCCGGAGGCCCAGCGCACGGCCGCCGGACTGAAGAGCAAGACCAACACGGTCAGCGCCACGATGCCCACCGGAACGCCGAAGGCCGGCTGGCGCGAGCCGACCGCGAGGTACCACGCCACGGGAAGCAACAGCAGCTGCGTGAAAACGCCCAGCCCGCGGCCCCAGCGCTTGCCCAGCACCAGCGCGCGTCCGGCGGCGAGCACCACGCCGCCGACCAGTACGAACCAGACGGCTGTGCCCAGGCCGCTGACCACGCGTTGGTCGGCTCCCGCGATCGCGCGCACCACCAGCACCCCGGCCATGACCAGCGCGGCCACACCCTGCACCACCACGACAAATCCCGCGCCACGAACGGTAGCGGGGGCTGGGAGATCCACAGCGTCAGCGTAGCCACGGGCACTTGCTCCACAGCAGGGCCTTAACCGTCCCGCATAAGCTCGTGGATCATGCGCGCCGTGCTGATCGTGAATCCCACAGCCACTTCCACCACGCCGGCCGGTCGCGACCTGCTCGCGCACGCGCTCAAGAGCCGCCTGCGGCTCATCGTCGAGCACACCACCCACCGGGGTCACGGGGCTGAACTCGCACAGCGAGCGGTCGAGGACGGAGTCGACGTGGTCGTCGTGCACGGCGGCGACGGCACGGTGAGCGGGGTGGTCAACGGCTTGCTGGGGCGTCCCGGTTCGGCACACGCGAGTCCGGTGCCCGCCCTCGCGGTGGTGCCCGGCGGCTCGGCGAACGTGCTGGCCCGCTCGCTGGGCATTTCCCCGGATCCGGTCGCCGCCACGAACCAGCTCATCCAGCTGCTCGACGACTACCAGCGTCACCAGAGGTGGCGGCGCATCAGCCTGATCGACTGCGGCGAGCGATGGGCCGTGATCAACGCCGGGATGGGCGTCGACGCGGAAGTGGTCGCCGCGGTGGAAGCCCAACGCGACAAGGGCGTCAAAGTCACCCCGCTGCGCTATTGGCGCGTCGCGATACCCGTCACGGTGGCCTTCCGCCGTCGCGAACCGATCCTCACGGTGGAGCTGGCCGGCCGCGAGCCCGTCACCGGCGTGCACTTCGCCTGGGTGTCCAACACCAGCCCGTGGACCTACAGCAACAGCCGCCCGTTGGTGACCAACCCCGGCTGCAGCTTCGAGTCGGGCCTCGGGGTGTACGCGCTCACCGAGATGAAGGTGTT
Organism: Mycobacterium sp.; assembly: GCF_025965855.1. GTDB lineage: Bacteria > Actinomycetota > Actinomycetes > Mycobacteriales > Mycobacteriaceae > Mycobacterium. The sequence continues at coordinate 15,304 of NZ_JAOPWB010000161.1, forward strand.
CCCCACGCTGCGACTGGTACGCCAGCTCCTCACCAAGGGGCCGAAGGGCGACCCGAAACAGCTGATCCGCGACGACGACGCCCCGTGCCTGAGGGTGACCTCGACCGGGGACCCGGTCGCGAGCCAGTTCGACGGCGATTACCTCGGCCTGCGCGAAACCATGACGTTCAGGTCGGTTCCCGATGCGCTGCCGGTGGTCGCCCCTCCCGGGAAGAACCGCCTCTGAGCTGCGGTAACGAACGTTCGAACGAACGCCCGGGAAAATTGCTCGCCAGACGCGGCCCGTTAGTGTAGTACAACGTAGTAAGGGCTTGACTAAGAGTTCTGTGAAGTGAGATTGCCCACGAGGCAACGCACGCTATTGACATCTGTTGAGCCTGTGAAACGATCGAAAGGTTGCATG
>NZ_JAOPWB010000255.1 GCF_025965855.1 Mycobacterium sp.
ACTCAGCGAGGCGCAGTTGCACAACTACGTGGACACCTGGGTCGGCATGCTGACGGCACCGGTGTCTTACGAGACCCGCGCGCTGATCGCAGAGCGCGACGACAACTGATGCTCAGCCGCCGCCGACGATCTCTCTGACTCTCAGGTCGGCGATCGCCGCCTCGTCCAGTCCGATTTCGCGCAGTATCGCATCGGTGTGCTGCCCGATGGTGCATCCCGCGTCGGCCCGTGTTCGTGATCGCGAGAACCGGCATAGCGGCGCGAGCCGACGGTGCTCATCGAATATCGGGCTGTGGGCGTCCACGGCATAGCCTGCCTCGTAGTACGGATCGCTCTGCAGCACCAATTCGGAGTTGGCCTCCACCACCTCGACACACCCAACGTCTTGGGCGCACAGTTCGTTCTCCCACTCCAGTTTGGTCTTCGCCGCGAAAACCGGTGTCAGTGCGGCGATTAGCTCCTCGTCATGCGCCGTGCGGGAGTCGGCGTCGGCAAAGCGCTCGTCGGCGTGCAGGTCGGCGTAGGGCGACACCGCCTTCGCCAGCGCCGGCCATTCGCGTGGCAACGGAGCAGCGAGAAAGACATAACCGTCGGCCGCACGGTACATCCGGTACAAGGCATTTATCCCGAAAAACTGTTCGTCGGCGGGCGTCTCGGCGGGTCGGGACGCATAACTCGCGTTGTAGGCGATCATCGCCTGCTGCACAGTGCCGAGCATCGTCGTGACCACGTTCGTCAGCATCTTCCCGCGGCGCTTGGCGTACAAGGCGACCAGCAGTGCCGAACCGACACCGTGCGCCGCGATCCCGTCGGACTGCACCGCGGGAACGGCCCCGCCCGCGTGGAGTTTGACCGCCCGGCGGTGCAAGTCATCCAGGTCGGTGGGTGGCTCACCCGTGTCGTGACTGTCGACCAGCGCCAGGCCGGACGCCGCACCGACCGACGGTGCGTAGGCCGCACGGTGCGCGAAGGGTCCGTCGACCCCGTAACCGGAGGTTGTCACGAAGGCCAAGTCCGGGTTGACCGCCCGCAGCGAGGCCTCGTCGATCTTCGAGCGCTCTGCCGCTTTGCCCCGGAAGCACTGCAGCACGATGTCGGATCGTTTAGCGAGTTCGTAGACCAGGCCCAGGCCCTCGGGCTTGGTGAAGTCAATCGTGACACTTTCCTTGCCCTGCAACACCTTTGCGCCGCCCGCCTCGGGGAACGCGACTAGGTTGCGGATGTTATCGCCCTCTAGCGGCTCGACCTTGATCACGCGGGCACCCAGGTCCGCCAGCAGTGTCGCGCCGTACGGTCCGGCGAACATGCTGCCGAACTCCAGCACCGTCACGCCCTGCAAGGGCGGGTCGTCGCGGTTCTCGCGCGGTGCGGGCAGCGAGGCCCTGCCCACTTGGCCCACCCGGTCGAAGGTGACCGAGCCGTTGTGCTCGCCGACTCGCGGGGCCGGCCAAAGCGAAGTCAACGGCTTGCCGCCGGCATGAATGAGGGTCGACGGTTGTCGTACGGGTCCGAGATCGGGGTCGATGACGGTGGCGGCACGGCCTTCGTGAGCGGTCTGCGGGTGGTCCAGTGAGTCCTCGGGACTCCGGAACAGTTCGCCGCTCAGGTCGAGGTTCTCCGCCATGGCTTGCTGCCACTCGGCGAGCGTGCGGGCCCCCACCCGCTCGATCATCATGTCCCACCACTCGGTACGCAGGTCGGGCGTCGGCAGCATGGGAAAGCCTTGCCACTTCGGGTCGGCAAGTTCCTTCAGCAGGTCCAGTTCGGTGAGCCAGGCGCCGATCAGTTTGGGCGACACCTGCGCGAACTGCAGCCAGCGACCGTCCTTCGTCGCACACACGAGGAGTGCATAAATGAGGTAGGCCTGGGGCCGGCCCTGATCGTCGTAGGCGGCGTCCATCGGTTCGAAGGCGCCCGGATACCGTTCGAGCACCATCTCGTAGAACCAGTTGTACGGATCCATCGAACCCATGCCGGTGACGAGATTGGTCTCGACGGTTTGGCCGCGCCCACTGCTTTCCCGCTCGAGGAGCGCGGCCAGCACGCCCTGCACAGCGGCGTGCGCGGCACCCCAAGAGGCATAGGAGAACGTCGTATAAGCCGGTCCCGGCCGTGTCGCAAGTCCGCGCTTTTCGTGCATGACTCCCGTCTTCGCCATCACCAGGGCCTCCCAGCCCTTGTAATCGCGAAACGGCCCGGCCGAACCCCAGCCGGTGATCGTCGCGGCGACGAGTCGCGGGTAGGCCTTCGACAACGCGTCGTGGGTAAGTCCTATGCGCTCGGCCGTGGTCGGCCGCATGGTGCTCACCATCACGTCGGCGCGGCGCAACAGAGCACGCAGACGCTCCAAGTCGGCGTCGTCATGCAGGTCCAGTGTGACGCTGCGCTTGCCGCGCAGCAGGGCAGGCCAGCCGGCGAGCTCGCGCAGCGAACTACCGTCCGGTGGCTCAACCATGATCACCTCGGCCCCGCAGTCGGCTAGGAACTGCGTCGCCTGCGCTCCGGGCAGCGTCGTCGATAGGTCGATGACCACGAGATCGGCCAGTGGGCCGTCCGACGCCAAACCGACTCCCGGCATAGTGGCTCCCTACTGAGTACTTGCAGGTGCCGTCACGACGTGTTGTGACGCACGCCACGCCAGCATCGCAGCGCTCAAGATTAATGTCAATGCATTAGTCTTCGAAGATGACCGAGGGGTATGCGACGTGACCTATAAATTGGGCACACAGGGCGGGTTCCCGCCGATGCGGACGTGGCAGGAGCCGGCCGTGCGCAGCCTGGGCGGGGGCGCCGAGTACGGCGAGATGATCGCTGCTCTGCGCGAGTTCCTCGACCACGTGGCCGCGGCGGCGCCGGACGCGGCGACCACAGTTGCGCTAAAACAGGACTTGAACGAATGGGCCGACCGCTTGGCGCAATCCGCAGTCCCCGAGCGGCGACAGATCTTCGCTCGCCGGCTCGATCTGCCCGGACGCGGACAAACCATGTCCCCCAACTTCATTCCGATCGCGGGCGACCACGAGAAAGTCGAGGGGACGGTGACGTTCGGCCGATACTTCCTAGGCGGCGGCGGAGCCGTCCACGGCGGCGCCATCCCACTGCTATTCGATGAAGTGCTCGGGCGACTGGCCAGTAGCGGCGACCGGGCGCCTGCGAGAACCGCGTATCTGCACACCGACTTCCGGTCCATTACACCCGTCGGCGAGGAACTCGCGATACGGGCGTGGTTCGTCAGCGAGCAAGGGCGCAAACGGATCCTTCGCGCTCAACTCACCCATGGCGACACGCTGTGCGCCGAAGCTGAGGGCCTGTTCATCGAGCT
>NZ_JAOPWB010000324.1 GCF_025965855.1 Mycobacterium sp.
TCGACGAAGATCGCGTGCCACAGCATGAAGATCAGCACCGTCCACAGCCGGCGGCTGTGATCGCTTGTGCCGCTTCGGTGTTCGTCGAGCATCCGGCGCACTGCCCCCAGGTCGACCAGGTGATCGGCCTGCGACGAGTCCACCAACGCGTAGGCCCACTCCAGCAGTTCGCCCGCGCGCAGCCAATGCCGGATCGGCACCGGGAATCCGAGCTTGGGCCGGTGCAGCACATGGGCAGGAACGATCGGCTCCAGCGCGCGCCGCAACGCGTACTTGGTGGTGGTTCGGGTGATCTTGGCCTCGACGGGCAGCCGGGAGGCGACGGCGAACACCTCGGGATCCAGGAACGGCACCCGAAGCTCCAGCGAGTTGGCCATGGTCATCTTGTCGGCCTTGACCAGGATGTCGCCGCGCAACCAGGTGAACAGGTCGACGTGCTGCATGCGCGCCACCGGGTCCCAGCCGGCGGATTCGGCGTACACCGGCGCGGTCACATCGGTGTGGGTCCACTCGTCGCGGAACCCCGGCAGCACGTCCCGCAACTGCGCGTCGGAGAAACTGCGGGCGTTGCCGTAGTAGCGCTCCTCGAGCGTCAGCGAGCCGCGATGCAGCAGGCTCTTGCCGCGCATGCCCTCCGGCAGCGGCTTGGACACCTTGCCCATCGAACGGCGAAGCGGCCGCGGGAGATAGTCGAAAGGCTTCAGCGACAACGGCTCTCGGTAGATCGTGTAGCCGCCGAACAGCTCGTCGGCGCCCTCGCCGGACAGCACCACCTTGACGTGCTTGCGGGCCTCGCGGGCGACGAAGAACAGCGGGACCAGCGCCGGGTCGGCGACGGGTTCGTCGAGGTACCAGACGATCTCGGGCAGGGCGGCGACGAACTCGCCCGCGCTGACCACCTTGGCGATGTGGCGTGCACCGATGGCCTCCGCCGAGGCCACCGCGACGTCGATCTCGGAGAACCCCTCGCGCTCGAAGCCGGTGGTGAACGTGATCAGCCGGGGGTTGTGCCGGATGGCCAGCGCCGCGATGGCGGTGGAGTCGATGCCCCCGGACAGGAACGCCCCGACGGTGACGTCGGCGCGCATGTGCTTGGCCACCGAGTCCTCCAGGACCGCGGTGATCTCGTCGTAGCGGGCCTGTTCGGTGTCGGTGGTGATGGGCGTGGCGGCAAATCGCGGCGCGAAGTAGCGGGTGATCTCGGGCTGCTGGCCGGGCCGGATGCGCGCCGAGCAGCCCGATTCGAGCCGGCGCACCCCGCGGTGCAGCGTCTCGGGCTCCGGCACGTACTGCAGGACCGTGTAGTGCTGCACCGCCCGCTCGTCGATGCCGGTGTCGAACCCGACCAACTCGGCCAGGTCCATCAGGCATTTCTTCTCGCTGGCCAGCGCGGTGCCGCCGGGGCCGGTCGCCATGAACAGCGGCTTGATGCCGAAAGGGTCGCGCGCGCAGAACAATTCGCGGGTCACTGTGTCCCACAGCGCGAACGCGAACATGCCGCGCAGCCGGTTCAGCACGTCGGTGCCCCAGTGGTGGTAGCCCGCGACGATCGCCTCACCGTCACCGTCGGTGGCGAACACGGCGCCGTGCGCGGTGGCCAGTTCGTCGCGCAGCTCGAGGTAGTTGTAGATCTCCCCGTTGAACACCAGCACGTAGCGGTCGGGGGCCTCCGGCGGGCCCCAGCGCAGCGGCTGATGGGAATGCGCGATGTCGATGATGGACAGCCGGTTGAAGCCGAAAACGACGGAGCCGTCGGCGCCCGGGTCGGCCCAGGTTCCCGGCTCGTCCGGGCCGCGGTGGCGCATCAGGTGCGATGCCCGGGAAATGGCGCCGTCGGCCCGCGCCGCGGCCGCCGTGGCGTCGGCCCCGCCGCCGTCAGCACCGGCCGGGGCCGCGACGAATGCCAGCAGACCACACACGGCGCACCAGTATGCCGCACGTGGGCGGCGCCCGCGGTGCCGCACGCCCGTGACCGGCCGGGGTTTGCGCGCCGGGGTCAGCGGCGTGGTCTACGCTGCGTAGTATTCGATATCCGAGCAGGAGGCGCCAACGTGACACCTCGCGAGCAGGTCGGTTCGCAACGTCTGTCGCAGCGCAGGTTCCAGCGCCGTTCGGGGGGCGCTCACCGGGGTCTGTCCCGTCGTCTCCGGCCGTTCGCGCTGGCCGCGACCGTGGGCGTGCTGGCGCTCACCCTGAGCGGATGCAGCTGGTCGGAGGTGCTCGGCATGGGCTGGCCGGAGGGCATCACCCCGGAGGCCCACCTCAATCGGGAGCTGTGGGTCGGGGCCGTGATCGCCTCGTTGGTCGTCGGGGTCCTGGTGTGGGGGCTCATCTTCTGGTCGGCCGCGTTTCACCGGAAGAAGGCGACTGACACCGAATTGCCCCGGCAGTTCGGCTACAACATGCCGTTGGAGCTGGTGCTCACGGTGACGCCGTTCCTCATCATCTCAGTGCTGTTCTACTTCACCGTGGTGGTGCAGGAGAAGATGCTGCATCTGGCCAAGGACCCCGAGGTCGTCATCGACGTCACCTCGTTCCAGTGGAACTGGAAGTTCGGGTATCAGCGCGTCAACTTCAAGGACGGCACGCTGACCTACGACGGGTCCGACCCCGCGCGCAAGGCCGCGATGGCCTCCAAGCCGGAAGGGAAGGATGCCCACGGGGAGGAGCGCATCGGGGCGGTGCGCGGGCGCAACCCGCAGGACCGGACCTACCTGAATTTCGACAAGGTCGAGACGCTGGGAACCGCCACCGAAATCCCGGTGCTGGTGCTGCCCGCCGGAAAGCAGATCGAATTCCGGTTGGCCTCCGCGGACGTCGTGCACACGTTCTGGGTGCCGGAATTCCTGTTCAAACGCGACGTGATGCCCAACCCCGAGGCGAACAACTCGGTCAACGTGTTCCAGGTCAACGAGATCACGAAGACCGGGGCGTTCGTCGGTCACTGCGCCGAGTTCTGCGGCACCTATCACTCGATGATGAACTTCGAAGTGCGGGTGGTGGCGCCCAACGACTTCAAGGCCTACTTACAGCAACGGATCGCCGGGAAGACCAACGCCGAGGCATTGCTGGCGATCGCCCAGTCCCCGGTCGCGGTGACCACCCACCCGTTCGATACCCGCCGCGGTGAGACGACCCCCCAAAGCCAGTAGGTTAGGACGCTCAATGAAAATCGAAACGAGGCTGTTCGAATTCATCGCAGCTTTCTTCATTCTGTCGGCGGTGCTCTACGGGATACTGACCGCGCTGTTCGCCACCGGCGGCGTGGAGTGGGCGGGCACCACCGCGCTGGCGCTGACCGCCGGCCTGGCGTTGATCACGGGGAGCTTTTTTTGGTTTGTCTCGCGCCGGCTGGACATGCGGCCCGAGGATTATGAGGGCGCCGAGATCAGCGACGGCGCAGGCGAATTAGGGTTTTTTGCGCCGCACAGTTGGTGGCCCATTTTGATCGCATTGGCCGGATCGGTGGCGGCGATCGGCATCGCGCTGTGGCTGCCCTGGCTGATCGTCGCCGGGGTGGTGTTCATCCTTGCCACGTCGGCAGGATTGGTCTTCGAGTACTACATGGGACCCGAGAAGCACTGATTTGCGACTCGAAGGTCACAATCAGGGCACCAGTTGATCCGGGCCCGTTTTCCAAGACTTCTTTGCTCTATTCGGTTCGGTAGGGTTTGCCCAGGCACCATGAGAAACTCCCAAGCGCGCGCGCACCGATGCAGCCGCGGGGCCTTGCGCGCTGGTGATGCAGTTGGACAGGGCAGGCAATTATGAGCGGGCCGAATCCTCCGGGATGGGAACCTGACGAACCCGATCCCGGCAGCGAACTCAGCCACGAACCGGATTCGGGCGACGAAGTGGGGCACGACGCGGTCGATCCCCACGACGAGCTGGAGCCCCTCGACGACAGCGCCGAAATCGCGGCGGCGGACGAGACCGGCCAGACGGATGCGTACTCGCGGGCCTACTCGGCTCCCGAATCCGAGCATTTCGTCACCGGCCCGTACCTGCCGGCCGATATGCGGCTCTACGACTACGACGGCTACGACGAGCCCTCGGACCCGGACGACGAACACCGCGCCCCGCGCTGGCCATGGGTCGTCGGCATCGCCGCGATCGTGGCCGCGATCGCGCTGGTGGTTTCGGTGTCGCTGCTCGTCACGCGCACCGACACCAACAAGCTCGCCAACCCCGGCACCACCACCACCCCGTCGACGCCGCCGATGCAGGACGAGATAACGACCACCAAACCGCCGCCGCCACCACCGCCACCGCCCACCACCGAGGCCCCTCCACCCACGGAGACCCAGACCGTGACGGTGACGCCCCCTCCGCCGCCGCCACCGCCGCCCCCACCGGCGACCGCCGCTCCCGCGCCGGCACCGGC
>NZ_JAOPWB010000346.1 GCF_025965855.1 Mycobacterium sp.
GAGTTCAGACCGCGAAGTCGGCTAGAGAGGATCCAGCATGGACGAACTGCGTAAGAAGGGCCTCGAGAAGATGAACGAGGTCTACGGCTGGGAGATGCCCAACATCGAGGGCGACGCGTACTTCGACCTGACCGTCGATCACCTCTTCGGCTCTATCTGGACCAGACCGGGGTTGTCGATGCGCGACAAGCGCATCATGACGCTGACCGCGGTGACCGCGGTCGGAAATCGCGACCTGGCCGAGATCCAGGTCAATGCCGCACTGCTCAACGGGGAACTCAGCGAGACCGAACTGAAGGAGATGGCCGTCTTCCTCACCCACTATCTCGGGTTCCCGCTAGGTTCGGCGCTCAACGGCGCGGTCGACGCCGTCGTGGCAAAGCGCAAGAAGGCCGCGGCAAAGGGCGCCGCAGAGGACAAGAGGGCCAACGTGGATGCCGCGTTGAAGATGCACTCGGGCAACGCTTCCGACTAGCGCCTGACTCAGTAGGGCCGGATGCCCTCGGGCATCACATATTCGGACGTCGGCGCGGAGAAACCGTTGACCGTTGTTCCGCCGTTGATGATGCCCGGGGCCATTTCGAGCATGTTGTGCGGAAACCCGAACGTCGGTTTGGTGAGTGCGTCGAGGCGGGCCAGTTCGTCGGCGCCGAGGCTGACGTCGACGGCGCGGATATTGTCGTCGAGCTGTGAGAGCCTGCGTGCGCCAATGATGATCGACGAGACTGCGGGCTGTGCGTGGACCCAGGCAAGCGCCACGCTGGCGACCGTCGTCTCGTGGGCCTTGGCGATGACCTCGAGTTCGTCGATAACCGCGTAGGCCTTCTCGTTGAGAAAGGCATCGACCATCGCGCCGCGATCGGCGTTGTGCTGGCCGGTGTTTCGGCGGGTGTACTTGCCGCTGAGCACGCCGCCCTTGAGTGGCGACCACGGTGTGATGCCGAGGCCGAATTCGGACGCCATCGGCACGAGTTCCTGTTCGACGTCGCGCTCGAGCAGCGAGTATTCGATCTGCAACCCGACGAATGCCGACCACCCGCGGAAGCGGGCGATGAGGTTGGCTTCGACGATCTTCCACGCCGGGGTGTCCGAAACGCCGATGTAGCGCACCTTGCCGGCCCGAACGAGGTCGTCGAGTGCCGCCATCGTCTCCTCGATCGGGGTATTGGCGTCCCAAATGTGCAGCCAGTACAGGTCGATGTAGTCGGTCTGCAGGCGCCGCAGCGAGTTTTCGCACGCGCTTATCAGTGATTTGCGGCCCGAGCCGCCACCGTTCGGATCGCCCGGATACAGGTTGCCGCTGAATTTGGTCGCGATCACCAAGCGGTCGCGGCGGGCAGGGTGGCGCCCGATGTGGTCGCCGATGATCTTCTCGGAGTGGCTTCTGGTGTAGAAGTTGGCGGTGTCGATGAAGTTGCCGCCGAGTTCGGTGTATCCGTCGATGATCTGTTGGGACTCTTCCACGCTGGTGCCCCAGCCGAGGTCTTCGCCGAACGTCATTGCGCCGAGGCACAGGGGGCTGACGCGCAAGCCGGAGCGTCCGAGTGTCACGTATTGATCCAGAGGCATGGTGGCCGCTTTCTGGTAGATTGTTCGATCATGCGCTTGTTCCGTTCTAAACTAGTTCGCTTCTGAACGATCTGGCAAGTCGATGTCTGCGGTCGATGCGGCGAAGATCTGGTCGTTGAACTACCGGGTGCTGCTGTCGGTCATCACTTGCGCCGAGGCCGATATCTGCGCGCTCGGACTCGAGTCCAAGGAGCTGTTCCTACTCGCCGAGATCGACGAGCATCCCTACCCTGCCGAACTCGCCACGGCGCTTAGCATGCCCAAGGCGACGGTGACGGTCTACCTGAAACGGCTTGAGGCGGCGGGTTTCGTGCACCGCGAGATCGACCCCGCCGATCTGCGGCGCCACCGACTTCTGCTCACTGCGGCTGGGCGTAAGGTCGCCGCGGACGGCCTCGCGCTGCTGTCGGCGGAGTTCAACAAGCGTCTCGGACGTCTCACCGCCGCGCAGCAAAAAGAGCTGAAAGGCCTGCTGGAGCGAATTGTCTGAACGCCTGAGCTAGTCTGACGTGTCGTGCGCGTCCTGGTGATCGGTTCCGGTGCCCGTGAGCATGCGCTGCTGCTGGCGCTTCGCGAAGATCCGCAGGTCACGGCGCTAGCCGTCGCCCCGGGCAACGCGGGTACCGCCCGGCTGGCCGAGCAGCACGATGTCGACATCACCTCGGGCCAGGCGGTCGTCGCCCTGGCCCGCGAGGTCCGGGCCGACATGGTGGTCATCGGTCCCGAGGTGCCGCTGGTGCTGGGGGTCGCCGACGCCGTGCGCGCCGCCGGGGTGGTCTGCTTCGGACCCAGCAAGGACGCCGCTCGCATCGAGGGCTCCAAGGCGTTCGCCAAGGAGGTCATGGCCGCCGCCGGCGTGCGGACCGCGGCCAGCGAAATCGTCGACAGCCCAGCGCGTTTGGATGCCGCCCTGGACCGGTTCGGGCCGCCGGCCGGTGACCCTGCCTGGGTGGTGAAGGACGACCACCTGGCCGCCGGCAAGGGCGTGGTGGTGACCCCCGATCGGGTTGCGGCGCGCGCCCACGCCGCGGGCCTGCTCGAGTCGGGGCACCCGGTGCTGCTGGAGTCTTTTCTCGACGGGCCCGAGGTCTCGCTGTTCTGCGTCGTCGACGGCCGCACCGTCGTGCCGCTGTTGCCCGCGCAGGACTTCAAGCGTGTCGGCGACGGCGATAGCGGACCCAACACCGGTGGCATGGGCGCGTACGCGCCGCTGCCGTGGCTGCCCGAGGACGTGTACCGGCAGGTGGTCAGGGGAATCGTCGAACCCGTTGCGGCCGAACTGGTTCAGCGTGGCAGCGCGTTTTCCGGATTGCTCTACGTCGGCCTCGCGATCACCGCGAAAGGTCCTGCGGTAGTCGAATTCAACTGCCGCTTCGGGGATCCCGAGACGCAGGCCGTGCTGGCTCTGCTGGAGTCGCCGCTTGGCGAGCTGCTCTATGCCGCGGGCACGGGCGCGCTGGCCGATTTCGGCGAGTTGCGCTGGCGTGACGGCGCCGCGGTGACGGTGGTGCTGGCGGCCGAAAACTATCCCGGACGCCCCCGGGTCGGGGACGTCGTCGTCGGCTCCGAAGCCGACGGGGTGCTGCACGCGGGAACGGCACGCCGCGACGACGGCGCGGTCGTCTCGTCGGGTGGTCGGGTGCTGTCCGTGGTGGGCACCGGAGCGGACCTGTCCGCCGCGCGCGCGAACGCGTACGACATCTTGGGTTCAATCAAGCTGCCCGGCAGTCACTTTCGCAATGACATCGCGCTGGCGGCGGCGGAGGGTAAGATCAGCGTCTAGCAGCCTTCAAAAGCCCGCGGCTTGGCCGTCGCGGCGGGGATCGCTCACCGCCAGGTACCCGTCGTCGAGGCGCCAGATCGCCTGGCAGCTGCCGAATTGGTTGTAGTCGTCGACCGCGACCAGGTCGTGCCCACGCCCGCGCAACTCGCCCAGCGTCGAGGGCGGGAAACCCCTTTCGCAGCTGACCTGCATGCCCTGCACCCACCGGAATCGCGGCCCGTCACACGCTGCCTGCGGATTCTGCCCGTGGTCGGCGATGCGCACCATCACCTGCACATGGCCCTGGGGCTGCATCGTCCCGCCCATCACGCCGAAGCTCATCACCGGGGCGCCGTCTTTGGTGACAAAGCCCGGAATGATCGTGTGGTAGGGACGCTTGCCGGGCCCGACCCGGTTCGGATGGCCCTGAGCCGCAGCGAAATTGGCGCCCCGATTCTGCAGCGAAATGCCGGTGCCCGGCACCACCACACCGGAGCCGAATCCCATGTAGTTCGACTGGATCATCGACACCATGACTCCAGCGGCATCGGCGGCGGTCAGGTACACGGTGCCCCCGCACGGGGTGCCCGCGGCCGCCGGCTTTGCCCGCGTCCGATCGATCAACGCCGCGCGTTGCTTGAGGTACTCCCCGTCCAAGAGGTGTTCCGGGGCGAGGGGCATGTGGTCGATGTCGGCGACATAGGCCTGCGCGTCGGCGAAAGCCAGCTTCACCGCTTCGATCTGCAGATGCACGCTGTCGGCGGAATCGGCCGGCAGCGAAGACATGTCGAAGTGTTCCAAGATGCCAAGCGCGATGAGGGCAACGATCCCGTGGCCGTTGGGCGGTATCTCGTGCACCGTGTATCCGCGGTAGGCGGCGTCGATCGTGCCGACCCAGTCGGCGCGGTGAGCGGCGAGGTCGGCGGCAGCCATGGCTCCGCCGCTGGCGGTCGCGTGCGTCTCGAGTTTGGCGGCCAGCTCCCCGCGGTAGAACGCCTCGCCGTTCGTTGCGGCGATCCGCTCGAGCGTGGCGGCTTGCTCGGCAAACCTGAACAACTCACCGGGTTTCGGCGCCCGTCCGGCGGGCAGGAACGCCTCGGCGAACCCGGGCTGGTCCTCGAACAGCGGCACCTGTGCGGCCCATTGCTCCGCGACCGTCGGTGAGACCAGGAAGCCGTTGCGGCCGTAGGATATCGCGGGCTCGAAAAGCCGCTCGAACGGCAGCTTGCCGAACCTGGTGTGCAGCTCGACCCACGCCGACACGGCCCCGGGCACTGTCACGGAATTCCAGCCGAGCGCGGGAACGGCGTCGCCGCCGAAGTACTCCGGCGTCCAGGCCGCGGGCGCACGGCCGGATGCGTTCAGGCCGTGCAATCGCTCGCCGTCCCAGACGATGGCGAACGCGTCCGAGCCGATGCCGTTGGACACCGGTTCCACCACGGTCAGAGCGATGGCAGTCGCGATCGCGGCGTCCACCGCGTTGCCGCCCTCGGCGAGCATGCGCAGACCCGCTTGAGCCGCAAGGGGTTGTGACGTGCACACGACGTTCGCCGCGAGGACGGGCTTTCGCGGCCAGGCGTAGGGGAAGTCCCAACCGAACGGTGCGGTCACCTTCGCGAGCGTAACGCCCTGGCGATTTTCGGCGTGATTTTTCGCAGTGGCGTTACGAGCGCGGCCCCAAGGTCAGGCCGTCAGCAGCGGCGCCATCCAGGTCAGCTCGGCCGGGAGTTGCGAGCTCCAGAACTCCGGGGTGTGCCCGCCGGGCGAGAAGCCGCCCGCGGGCGGGTTGGGCAGTTGGGCGATGAACTGTTTCGTCGCCCCGTAGAACGGGTCGCTGTCGCCGCAATCCACCCGGATCGGGATCGACGCCAGCGCCGGCATTCCGAACACCGAGTTCGCCGCGAAGTCGTCGGGCCCGTCGAACGCGCCGGGCGCGGCCGCCCCGGACGACAGCCACAACGCCGGGCTCACCGCACAGATCGCGGCGGTGCGCGCGGCTCCCAGCCGCCCGCCGAGCAGCAGCGCGCCGTAGCCGCCCATCGACCAGCCCAGGAACGCCACGCGTGACGTGTCCAGATCCTGGCTCGCCAGCATCGGGATCAGCTCGCCCAGCACCATGGCCCCGGCGTCCTCGCCGGACGCTCGCTTGTGCCAATAGCCGCCCCCGCCGTCGACGGCGACCACCGCGAACGGCGGCAGCCCGGCGTTGACGGCCTGCGCGAGACCGTGCTCGACGCCGCCGGCCATCACGGCCGACGCGTCGCTGCCCTTACCGTGCAGCGCGATCACCGGCCGCAGCGCCTTGGTCTGCCCGGGCGGACGCGCGATCGCCCAGCTGGTGTCGACCCCGCCGCGCGCCGCCGAGACGAAGGAGCCCGTCACCATGGTGGGCGCAGGCTGGGCCGGTGCCGCGGGCTCGAGAGGCGCGCTCGGCGCGGGCGCTAACGGTGCCTGGGTGCCGGCCGTCGACACCGGCGTGGCGTGTGATGTTCGGGCCTGGAACAGGATGTCGAGGGCGTATGCCCCGGTAGCGCCGATGGCCGCGCCGGCGCCGAGACCGAGCAGGGTTCGGCGGCTCAGGTCGGGCATGCGGGCCATCATGCCATGGCCGTTTGGCCGAAATGGCAATGCTGTACCACTTTGGCTGGCACCATGGCTACTCGTGACTGCAGCAGTTACTCCAAAAGGAGAACGTCGACGGTATGCGCTCGTGAGCGCAGCCGCCGAGCTGCTTGCCGAGGGCGGGTTTGAGGCGGTGCGTCACCGGGCGGTCGCCCGGCGGGCCGGCCTGCCGTTGGCGTCCACCACTTATTACTTCTCCTCCCTCGACGATTTGATCGCGCGCTCCGTCGAGCACATCGGGATGATCGAGATCGCGCAGCTCCGCTCACGGGTCAACGCGTTGTCCCGGCGGCGTCGCGGGCCCGAGACCACCGCCGAGGTGCTGGCGGACCTGCTGGTGGGAGACCTGTCCGATCCGGCGCTCACCGAACAGCTGATCTCCCGATACGAGCGGCACATCGCCTGCACGCGCCTGCCCGCACTGCGCGAGACCATGCGCCGCAGCCTGCGCCAGCGCGCCGAGGCGGTGGCCGAGGCCCTGGAGCGATCCGGCCGATCCGTGCGTATCGAGCTGGTATGCACGCTGATCTGCGCGGTCGACGGTTCGGTTGTCGCCGCTTTGGTGGAGGGCGGAGATCCCGCTGCCGCCGCGCTGGGGACGGTGGTCGAGCTGGTTGACGTGCTCGCACCCATCGACCCGCGCCCGGTGCAGATCTGAGCTGCTACGAGCGGGGCAGCGACGGCGTAACGATGTACCCGGTGGCGAAGTCGCCGTAGATCGTGACGCCGGCCGGGTGGCGCTGGGCGTACAGCGCGACATAGGCGCAGACGACGGCGTCGACCGGATCTTCGGCGCGGCGCAGCTCGCTCTTGCGTTGCGCCGCGACGACATGCCGGCGCAGCTCGGCCCAGCCGTCGTGGCTCTCGACGTGCAGCGGCACCGTGGCGTGCGCCAGCTTTTCGACGCCGTCCATCAGGAGCAGCAGTTCCGATTTGAGCCGGGCCAGGTCGCGGCCCGGTTTGGCCTTGTACTTGAGGGTCCGCGCCAGCCGGAACAGCACCACGGTCGCCGGATGCGGGTAGACCTCGATGGCGCGGCGCGCGGCCGACGACCGCGGATCCATGTCGAGACCCAGCGCCCCGGCCAGCCGCGCCGCGCGCGGCATCCCGGCGAACTCCGGTTTGGTGGTGTTGGACGGGTGCGCTCCGGCTTCAAACCTGCGGAAATCGCGGTTGAGCGACGCCTCGGCGGGCCGCTGGCCGGTGGGATTGGTCACCACCAGCGGCGCGTCGAACGCCACCAGGCAATCGCCGCGGACATAGGGCCACAAGGCGGCGAGCACGTCGGCGTCGTCGCGCGCGGCGCCGAGGCGCACCAGATAGCCGTCGGCGTCGACCACCGCGACGCCGGTCGGCTTGCGGCCGCCCCAGGCCAGGTCGACGCCGGCGAAGTACACCGCGCACATTGTGCCGCGAAAGTGCAACTATCGGCGTCGCCTCTCGGCGAATGCGTTGCCAGTCGCACTCTCCCGGTGCCGGACGAACCGTAAGCTGTGTGCTTGTGAGCATTCCGAATGTCCTGGCCACCCGGTACGCCAGCGCGGAAATGGTCGCGATCTGGTCGCCGGAGGCCAAGGTCGTCGCGGAGCGGCGGCTGTGGCTGGCTGTGCTGCGGGCCCAGGCCGAACTCGGGGTGGACGTTCCCCCCGAGGCGATCGCCGACTACGAGCGGGTGCTCGACGACGTCGACTTGGCCTCGATCGCTAACCGTGAACGTGCGCTGCGCCACGACGTCAAGGCCCGTATCGAGGAATTCAACGCGCTGGCCGGCCACGAGCACGTGCACAATGGGATGACCAGCCGCGACCTCACGGAGAACGTGGAGCAGCTGCAGATCCGGCGGTCGCTGGAATTGGTTTTCTCCCACGGCGTTGCGGTGGCGGCGCGGCTCGCCGAGCGGGCGGTGACCTATCGGGACCTGGTGATGGCCGGACGCAGCCACAACGTCGCCGCGCAGGCCACCACGCTGGGCAAACGGTTCGCTTCGGCGGCCCAGGAGACGCTGATCGCGTTGGCCAGGATGGGGGACTTGCTCGACCGTTACCCGCTGCGCGGCATCAAGGGCCCGATGGGCACCGCGCAGGACATGCTCGACCTGCTCGGCGGCGATGCGGCCAAGCTGGCCGAATTGGAACGCCTCATCGCCGAATTCCTAGGTTTCTCAACGGTTTTGACCAGCGTCGGACAAATCTACCCGCGTTCACTGGACCACGACGTGATCTCCGCGCTGGTGCAGCTCGGCGCCGGGCCCTCGTCGATGGCCCACACCATCCGGCTGATGGCCGGGCACGAACTCGTCACCGAGGGGTTCGCGCCGGGGCAGGTCGGCTCGTCGGCGATGCCGCACAAGATGAACACCCGCAGCTGCGAACGGGTCAACGGGCTGCAGGTGGTGCTGCGCGGCTACGCCTCAATGGCCGCCGAACTGGCCGGCGCGCAGTGGAACGAGGGCGACGTGTTCTGCTCGGTGGTGCGCCGAGTTGCGTTGCCGGACAGCTTCTTTGCCATCGACGGGCAGATCGAGACGTTCTTGACCGTGCTCGACGAGTTCGGCGCCTACCCGGCGGTGATCGCCCACGAGCTGGATCGCTACCTGCCGTTCCTGGCCACCACCAAGGTGCTCATCGCCGCGGTGCGCGCCGGCATGGGCCGCGAGGCCGCTCACCACGTGATCTCCGAACACGCGGTGGCGACGGCGCTGGCCATGCGCGAACGCGGCGCCGAGCCGGACCTGCTGGACCGCTTGGCCGCCGACGAACGGCTGCCACTTGACCGGGCGGCGCTGGACGCCGCGCTGGCCGACAAGCAGGCGTTCACCGGTGCCGCCGGTGACCAGGTCGACGAGGTGGTCGCGATGGTGGACGCGTTGGTGAGCCGCTACCCGGACGCGGCCAAATACACCCCGGGCGCGATCCTGTGACTCTCGCGAGCGCACTCTCGGGGATCGACTTCACCGACCTCGACAACTTCGCCGGCGGGTTCCCGCACGAGTTGTTCGCCGTCCATCGGCGAGAGGCGCCGGTGTACTGGCACGAGCCGACCGACAACACCCCCGACGGCGAGGGCTTCTGGTCCGTCGCCACGTACGCGGAAACCCTTGAGGTGCTGAAGGATCCGACGACGTACTCGTCGGTCACCGGCGGGCAACGGGCATACGGGGGCACGCTGCTGCAGGACCTGGCCATCGCGGGGCAGGTGCTCAACATGATGGACGACCCGCGGCATTCCCAGATTCGGCGGCTGGTCAGCTCCGGGCTGACGCCGCGCATGATCGGCCGCGTCGAGGACGACCTGCGGACCCGGGCCCGCCGGCTGCTCGACTCGGTGGTGCCGGGCGATCCGTTCGACTTCCTGGTCGACATCGCCGCCGAACTGCCGATGCAGATGATCTGCATCCTGCTGGGAGTGCCGGAATCCGAACGGCATTGGCTGTTCGAGGCGATCGAGCCGCAGTTCGACTTCGGCGGCTCGCGCAGGGCATCCCTTTCGCAGCTGTCCGTCGAAGAGGCCGGTTCCCGGATGTTTGCGTACGGCCGGGAGCTGATCGCGTCCAAGCGCGCCAAACCGACCGACGACATGCTGTCGGTCGCGGCGAACGCAAAGCTTGACGACGTTGACGCGGATGACGCGCCGGCGCTGTCCGACCTCGAGCTGTATCTGTTCTTCAGCCTACTGTTCAGCGCGGGCGCGGAGACGACGCGCAACGCGGTCGCCGGCGGCCTGCTGGCGCTCGCCGACCATCCCGAGCAATTGCGCACGCTGCGTTCGGATTTCGGCCTGCTGCCGACGGCGGTCGAAGAGATGGTGCGGTGGACGTCGCCGTCGCCGTCGAAGCGGCGCACCGCCACCCGCGACGTCACGCTCGGCGGGCAGTCCATCCGGGCTGGACAGAAGGTCCAGATCTGGGAGGGCTCGGCCAACCGGGACGCCGACGAGTTCGACCGCGCCGACGAGTTTGACATCGGCCGGAAACCGAATCCGCACTTGGGATTCGGCCAGGGCGTCCACTATTGCCTGGGCGCCAACCTGGCCCGGCTGGAACTGCGAGTGCTGTTCGAGGAACTGCTGACGCGCTTTTCCGCGGTGCGGGTCGCCCGGCCCGTCGAATGGACCCGCAGCAATCGGCACACCGGTATCCGGCACCTGGTCGTGGAGCTACTCGAGGAACAGTGACCATCCGGTGCGGCGGATCGTGTCGTCAGGCCGCGCGCAGCGCGATGCCGGCCGACCGTAGTTCCAGCGCGGCCAGCGCCCGGATGGTGACCGGATCCTCGCGGCGCCACCCGCCGACCGGGTCCGCGCTGATCGCGGCAAGCTTGCGCGGCGCCCGGTTCGTCAGGGCCCGCATCGCCAAGAGCTGTTCCCCGGCCGGGGTCGCGGCCAGCCCGGTGACGGTCCACTTGCGCCGGAAGAACTGGAGCCGCAGGAACAGCCACGGGATGACCACGACGAGCAGCGGCACCGCGACGACGGCCAGCGCCATCAGCACCGCGAGCCAGCCCGCGGTGGTTTCGAGGCTGTGTCCGGCCCCGGCGATGTCGAGGGCGGACGCGCTGGCCGAGGTGAGTGGCTTGCTGACCGCATCGCCGACCACCGGGATGTGCTGCGCGCCCTGGCCTGCCGACGCCAGGTTGCCGGCGATCCCGTTCGCCCCGTTCTCGACCTGCCCGCCGGCCTCGGCGATGGTCGAGATCGCGTCGTAGACCGCCGTCCCGACGACCAGCCATAGCGCCGTCCAGAGGAAGATGGCGAAGTCGCTGAAGAGTTGGACGGCCAGCCGGCCGGGTGTGGTGGCGTAGGGCAGAACCCGCGATGTCAGCGATGTCATAGCGCAATACCAGCACAGGGCCGGCCCTGCGGCGCCCGATAGGCTGGCCCGATGCGCCCTGCACTGTCCGAGTACGATCATCTGGCCAGCGGCAAGGTCCGCGAGATCTACCGGGTCGACGACGAGCACCTGCTGCTGGTGGCGACCGACCGGATCTCCGCGTACGACTACGTCCTGGACAGCACGATCCCGGACAAGGGCCGCATCCTGACCGCGATGAGCGTGTTCTTCTTCGGCCTCGTCGACGCCCCCAACCACCTGGCCGGGCCGCCCGACGACCCCCGCATCCCCGACGACGTGCTCGGACGCGCGCTGGTGGTGCGGCGGCTCGAGATGCTTCCCGTGGAGTGCGTGGCCCGGGGGTACCTGACCGGCTCGGGACTGCTGGACTACCAGGCGACCGGCACGGTCTGCGGCATCGCGCTGCCGCCGGGTCTGGTGGAGGCCAGCAAGTTCGCCACCCCGCTGTTCACCCCGGCGACGAAGGCGGCGCTCGGGGATCACGACGAAAACATTTCGTTCGCCCGGGTGATCGAGATGGTGGGTGCGGTGCGCGCCAACCAGCTGCGCGACCGCACGCTGCAGATCTACGTTCAGGCCGCCGATCACGCGCTGACGAGGGGAATCGTCATCGCAGACACCAAGTTCGAATTCGGCACCGACCGCGACGGCAACCTGCTGCTGGCCGACGAAATCTTCACGCCGGATTCCTCGCGGTATTGGCCGGCCCGGGATTACCGCGCCGGTGTGGTCCAAACCAGTTTCGACAAGCAGTTCGTGCGCAACTGGCTGACCAGCCCCGAGTCCGGCTGGGATCGGCACGGGTCGGCGCCCCCGCCGCCGCTTCCCGACGACATCGTCGACGCCACCCGGAGCCGCTATATAGATGCGTACGAACGTATTTCGGGATTGAGTTTCGACGAGTGGATCGGCCCGGGCGCATGACGGACGCTTCGGTGGACGCGCCGGTGCCGCCCGTCGCGAAGCGGGTGGAGACCCGGCGTGAATTCCACGGTGACGTCTTCATCGATCCGTACGAATGGCTGCGCGACAAAGCCGACCCTGAGGTCATCGGCTACCTGGAGGCCGAGAACGACTACGTCGATCGGATGACGGCTCACCTGGAACCGTTGCGACAGAAGATCTTCGACGAGATCAAGTCGCGCACCAAGGAGACCGATCTGTCGGTACCGACTCGGCAAGGCGACTGGTGGTACTACGCCCGTACGTTCGAGGGAAAGCAGTACCGTGTCCAGTGCCGTTGCCCGGTCGCCGATCCCGATGACTGGGACCCGCCGATGCTCGACGAGAACACCGAGATCCCCGGCGAGCAGGTTTTGCTCGACTCGAACGCGGAAGCGGAAGGCCACGAATTCTTCGCACTGGGCGCCGCGATGGTCAGCCTGGATGGGAATCTGCTGGCGTACTCCGTCGATACCGTCGGCGATGAACGCTATACCCTGCGGTTCAAGGACTTACGCACCGGTGAGCAGTATCCCGACGAGATCGCCGACATCGCGGCGGGAGCGACCTGGGCGGCCGACAACCGCACGGTGTATTACCTGACCCTGGATGCGGCTCATCGCCCCGACAAGGTCTGGCGCTACCGGCTTGGCTCCAACGAGCCGTCGGAGCTGGTCTATCACGAAGCCGACGAACGGTATTGGCTGGGGGTGGGGCTCACCCGAAGCGAGAAGTACGTGTTCATTGCCGCGGGTTCGTCCATCACCTCCGAGATGCGCTACGCCGACTCCGCCGACCCGCAGGCACTGTTCACCGTGGTCCTGCCGCGGCGTGAAGGCGTTGAGTATTCGGTCGAGCACGCGGTGGTCGGCGGCCAGGACCGATTCCTGATCCTGCACAACGACGGCGCGGTGAACTTCACGCTCACCGAGGCGCCCGTCGGCGATCCGACGCGGCAGCGCACCCTGATCCCGCATCGCGACGACGTCCGGCTCGACGGAGTGGATGCCTTCGCCGGTCATCTGGTGGTGAGCTATCGCCGCGAGGCGTTGCCCCGGGTTCAGTTGTGGCCCATAGGTTCCGACGGGGATTACGGTGAACCCGAGGAGATCTCATTCGACTCGGAGCTGATGTCGAGCGGGCTGGGTAGCAATCCGACCTGGGATTCGCCCAAGCTGCGGATCAGGGCGGGGTCCCTGGTCACCCCGGCGCAGATTTACGACATCGACCTCGCCACCGGCGAGCGCACCTTGCTGCGCGAGCAACCCGTCCTCGGCGACTACCGGCCCGCTGACTACGTTGAACGGCGCGACTGGGCGCGCGCGGAGGACGGCACCCGGGTCCCGGTGTCGATCGTGCATCGCGCCGACATCGAGTTTCCCGCGCCGGCCCTGCTCTACGGTTATGGCGCCTACGAGATTTGCACCGACCCAAGCTTTTCCATCGCCCGGTTGTCGCTGTTGGATCGCGGCATGGTGTTCGTCATCGCCCACGTCCGCGGCGGCGGTGAGATGGGCCGGCTCTGGTACGAGCACGGCAAGCTCTTGGAGAAGAAGAACACCTTCACCGACTTTGTCGCGGTGGCACGGCATTTGGTGGACTCGGGCCTGACCCGACCGCGGCAGCTGGTCGCGCTCGGCGGCAGTGCGGGGGGCCTGTTGGTGGGCGCGGTGGCTAACTTGGCACCGGAGCTCTTCGCCGGCATCCTCGCGCAGGTCCCCTTCGTCGACCCGCTGACCACCATCCTCGACCCCTCCTTGCCGCTGACCGTCACCGAATGGGACGAATGGGGAAACCCGGTGAGCGACAGCGATGTTTACTCGTACATGAAGTCGTATTCGCCCTACGAGAACGTCGGGGCCAAAAGATACCCGGCCATCCTCGCGATGACGTCTTTGAACGACACCCGGGTCTACTACGTGGAGCCGGCCAAGTGGGTCGCGGCGCTGCGGCACTCCAACAACGACGGCAATCCGATCCTGTTGAAGACCCAGATGAACGCGGGGCACGGTGGTGTCAGTGGTCGCTACAAGGCCTGGGAGGAGGCCGCGTTCCAGTACGCGTGGCTGCTAGCCGCTGCCGAACGCGACCGCTACGGCAGCGGCCAGGAAGACGACCTGCATGGCCGTCCGCAGGGGTAGCCGGGTGGTCATCGACTTGGGGGGATTGGGCATCCGGGAGGCGTAGACGTTGGCCGGGAACATGGCCACCATCAGCACCAGGAGGCAGACGGCCGCCGCCACCCGGGTCACCGGAAGCAGCAGGCCCACGGCCCCGAGCAGCTCCAGCAGCCCGGTGATGGTGACCAGGTAGCCGGGGGCGGGCAGGCGCGGCGGCACGATCGCGATGAGGTCACGTCGCAGCGGCGGAGCGAAGTGCGCAAATCCGGTCAGCACGAACATCGCCGCCAGCCCGACGGCGATCGCCGCCGTCCAGCTGTTGACGTAGGCCGTACCAAACCAGCCGAGCCAGCCGATGCTCCGGGCGGCGACGGTGCTCAACAGCAGCGTGATCAACGGAGCCATCTGAATCATTCCAATCTAGACAGTGACAAGATCCTGGACTCGAAAGTAAACGCTCATCTAGTCACTGTCAAGTTTGGTAGTATGCTGGGCTCGTGACTCGCCCCAACTACCACCACGGCGACCTGCGCGCGGTAATCCTCGCCGAGGCCGCGCGCCTGGTCGCCGAACGCGGCGCGGATGGGATTTCGTTGCGGGAGTTGGCCCGCAGCGCGGGCGTGTCACATGCCGCGCCCGCTCACCACTTCACCGATCGGCGGGGGCTGTTCACGGCGCTGGCCACCGAGGGGTTTCAGCTGCTCACCGCGGCGCTGACCGATGCCCGGGGCCGCTTCGCCGACGCGGCGCTGGCCTACGTGCGGTTCGCCCTCGAGCACCCCGGCCACTATCAGGTGATGTTCAACAGGTCGCTCCTCGACGCCGCCGACGCCGAACTGGCCGCCGCCGAGGCCGCCGCGGGGGCCGAACTTTCCCGCGGGGTCGCGACGTTGCGGGATCCCAATGCGCGGGCCGATCCCGCCGCCGCTCAGCTGGCGGCATGGTCACTGGTGCACGGGTTTTCGACGCTGTGGCTCAACGACGCGGTCAACGCTCAGATCAAAC
>NZ_JAOPWB010000027.1 GCF_025965855.1 Mycobacterium sp.
CGGGGCCTGCCGTTGCGCCGCCTGGAGGCGGGGATAAACCTCGGCGGGAGTTTCCTCGGCGCCGTAGTCCAGCGTCGGTAGACCGGCACCGGCTCGGCGGAGCAGCTCACCGAGATCGCCGAGCTCATCACCGCCGCGGGCGTCGACCTGATCGTCGCGCAGGGCACCGAGGCCGGCGGTCACACCGGCGAGGTGGCGACCATGGTCCTGGTCCCGGAAGTCGTCGATGCCGTGGCGCCGACGCCCGTGCTCGCCGCCGGCGGGATCGCCCGCGGTCGCCAGGTCGCCGCGGCCCTGGCGCTGGGCGCGGAGGGCGTGTGGTGCGGCTCGGTGTGGCTGACCACCGAAGAGGCCGAGACCGTCCCCGTGGTCAAGGAGAAGTTCTTGGCGGCCAGCTCCTCGGACACGGTGCGCTCGCGTTCCATGACCGGTAAGCCGGCGCGGATGCTGCGCACGGCCTGGACCGACGAGTGGGCGCGGCCGGACACCCCCGATCCGCTCGGCATGCCGCTGCAGACCGCGCTGGTCACCGGCCCCCAGGTGCGCATCAACCAGGCCGCCACCCATCCGGGATCCCAGGCGCGCGAGCTGGCGACGTACTTCGTCGGCCAGGTGGTCGGTTCGCTCGACCGGGTGCGCCCGGCGCGCTCGGTGGTGCTCGAGATGGTGGAGGAGTTCATCGACACCATCGGCCGACTCGACGGCCTGGTCGATACGTGACCAGCGCGACCCGGCGGCGCCGCGCGGTCAGTGACGAGGACAAGTCGCAGCGGCGCGACCAGATCATGGTGGCCGCCAAAGAAGTGTTCGCGCGCAAGGGTTTTCATGCGACGACGATCGCCGACATTGCCAAGCGGGCCGGCCTGGCCTACGGCTCGGTGTATTGGTACTTCGACTCCAAGGACGAGCTGTTCCACGCGTTGATGGCCGCCGAGGAGAGCTCGTTGCGAGCCCATGTCTCTGCGGCGCTGGGTGTTCCGGCGGCGAACGTCGGGCAAGAGGAGTCGCTCCGGGTCGCCGTGCGGGCGACGCTGGAGTTCTTCGAGTCCGACAGGGCCACCGTCAAGCTGCTGCTCCGCGACCCTTGTGCGCTGGGTGAACGATTCGAAAAGCATCTCGGCGGGATCTACGAACGGTTCATCGACGACATCGAGGCCTTCATCATCGCCGCCCAGGAGCGCGGCGAGGTGGTGACCGCCCCGCCGCGCATGGTGGCCTACACGCTGGCGGCGCTGGTTGGGCAGCTGGCGCACCGGCGGCTGAGCACCGACGACGACGTCACCGCAGCTCAGGTCGCTGATTTCGTCGTCGCGCTGGTGCTTGACGGGCTGCGGCCCCGGCGCGCCGGCGCCGCTGAAGCTGGTTAAATCCTGTGTGCCCGCGTAATGACTGCATAAAGATCCGGCTACACAGCACAGATCACATTGACCGCGTTATGCCGGTCGTGCATGATCGGTCGCGTATGCACCTCGTTAGGTGAGGCGTCTACACGAATACAGGCCACTGACCCCGAACGTCCAAAGACGCCCCGGGTCAGGACAGCTCCTCCCGGCTTAAGGGTTGAGCCCAGGTGGCTTCCGAGATATCGGACACGTCGTGTAGTGCCAAAGCTCTGACGAGAGGGGTGCGGATCTCCGGCCGGTGGTCGGATTCTGAACTCCTTTCGGTGCGCGTGGATGGCGCGGGCAACCGCACGCGTCGTGATCGTCGAGGAGGTGAGGGACGTATGAGTTCCAGCGATAGTCCGGATCGAAGTCCGGGCCGTGTTCCGTCCCGATCCGGCCTCCGGCGCGCCGTTGTCGGCTGAGGCGCCGCAACGCTAATCGGCTTACCGGCCAAGCGTTCTCGGATCGGAACCACAACGGGATGGGACACGTCAGTCCAATCAACGTTTTGATTCCATCGCTCGGCGCCAGGCCGCCGAGCAAAGCTCAGGAGACGATCATGACCGCAGCTCTGTACGACGAAGTGGTAACCGTTGCGCCCGCCCGCAAGCTGACCGTGGTGCGCGACGCAGCCCCGGCTCCCGCGCCCGAGAAGGCGACGCGCCGAGTTGAGGGCCCGACCATCGTCATCACCGACCCGCTGGTGGATGGCGCCGCTCACTTCTTGACCATCGGCGTGCGTCACGTGTACGCGGCCCTGTGGCGGGTGGGCGTGCTCGAAGTCCGGGCGTAGTGGCGATCGCAAGCGCGGCGCAGCCGGGCGCAGCGGGTCGCCACCATCGGCGTAGTGGCGATCGCAAGCGCGGCGCAGTCCGATGGAGAGCGACCAACCGTGCCTATTGCTCCGAGGCGCTACCCGGCCGCAGGTCTTCCCTGAGGCCGGGTAGTCCCTTGGAGCGCGAGGTTCCGTAGAATCGAACCAGTGGCATCGATCCGGCGATCACCGGGGAGCCTTCGGAAGAACGGCCGGCAGGCTCAGTAGAACCGAACGGGTAGGCCCGTCACAGCCGTGATCGAGCGGTCGCGTGAAAGCGCGGCAAGCGGGGTGGTACCGCGGCGCTCGCGCACCTTGCGCGTCGTCGTCCCCGGCCTGAGCATGATGGCCCCAGGAGACGACACAGACCGTGACCGAGAACGCTGACGTCAAGGCGTATCCGAAGCTGGCCGGCGGGGCGCCCGATTTCCCGGCGCTCGAAGTCGAGGTTCTCGACTACTGGGCCCGCGACGACACCTTCCGGGCGAGCATCGCCCGCCGTGACGGCGCCCCTGAGTACGTCTTCTACGACGGGCCGCTGTTCGCCAACGGGCTGCCCCACTACGGTCACCTGCTCACCGGGTACGTCAAAGACATCGTGCCGCGGTATCGCACCATGCGGGGCTACAAGGTCGAGCGCCGGTTCGGCTGGGACACCCACGGGCTGCCCGCCGAACTGGAAGTCGAGCGCCAGCTCGGGATCACCGACAAGTCCCAGATCGACTCGATGGGAATCGCCGCGTTCAACGAGGCCTGCCGTGAATCGGTGTTGCGCTACACCAACGAGTGGCGCGCGTATGTGACGCGCCAGGCGCGCTGGGTCGACTTCGACAACGACTACAAGACGCTGGATCCCACCTACATGGAGTCCGTGATCTGGGCGTTCAAACAGCTGTGGGACAAGGGCCTGGTCTACGAGGGCTATCGGGTGCTGCCGTACTGCTGGCGCGACGAAACCCCGTTGTCCAACCACGAATTGCGGATGGACGACGACGTTTACCAGAGCCGCCAGGACCCGGCGATCACCGTGGGCTTCAAGGTCGCGGGCGGAGCGCTGGATGGGGCCTATCTGTTGGTGTGGACGACGACGCCGTGGACCCTGCCGTCGAACCTCGCGGTGGCCGTCAATCCGGACGTGACCTATGTTGCGGTGCGGGCGGGGGAGCGCCGTTTCGTGCTGGCCGAGGCGCGGCTGGCCGCCTACGCCCGAGAGTTGGGGGAAGAGCCCGAAATACTGGGCACCTATACCGGCGCCGAGCTGTTGGGCACGCGGTACCTTCCGCCGTTCCCGTATTTCATGGACACCGCAAAGGCGTTTCAGGTGCTTGCCGGTGACTTCGTGACCACCGAGGACGGCACCGGGATCGTGCACATGGCTCCCGCCTACGGCGAGGACGACATGGCCACCACCGACAAGGTCGGCATCGTGCCCGTCACCCCGGTCGATTCGAAGGGCCGGTTCGACGCAAGCGTCCCGGATTACCAGGGGCAGCGCGTCTTTGACGCGAACCCGCAGATCATCCGCGACCTGAAGAACCAGAGCGGTCCGGCCGCGGCCAACGGCGCGGTGCTGGTCCGGCACGAGACCTACGAGCACCCCTACCCGCACTGCTGGCGGTGCCGCAATCCGCTGATCTATCGGGCGGTGTCGTCGTGGTTCGTCGCGGTCACCGAATTCCGGGACCGCATGGTGGAACTCAACCAGCAGATCACGTGGTATCCCGAACACGTCAAGGACGGCCAGTTCGGCAAGTGGTTGCAGGGCGCGCGCGACTGGTCGATCTCGCGAAACCGCTACTGGGGCACGCCGATTCCCGTGTGGAAGTCCGACGATCCGGCGTATCCGCGCATCGATGTCTACGGCAGCCTGGACGAGCTGGAACGCGACTTCGGGGTGCGGCCCACCAATCTGCACCGGCCCTACATCGACGAGCTGACCAGGCCCAACCCCGATGACCCCAGCGGTCGCAGCACGATGCGGCGCATTCCCGACGTGCTCGACGTGTGGTTCGACTCGGGCTCTATGCCGTACGCCCAGGTGCACTACCCGTTCGAAAACGGGGAGTGGTTCGACGGGCATTATCCGGGTGACTTCATCGTCGAATACATCGGCCAGACCCGCGGCTGGTTTTACACGCTGCACGTGCTGGCTACCGCGCTCTTCGACCGTCCGGCGTTCAAAACCTGTGTGGCGCATGGGATTGTGCTGGGATCAGACGGCCAGAAGATGAGCAAGTCGCTGCGCAACTACCCCGACGTTTCCGAGGTGTTCGACCGCGACGGCTCCGATGCGATGCGGTGGTTCCTGATGGCCTCGCCGATCTTGCGCGGCGGCAACCTGATCGTCACCGAGCAGGGAATCCGCGAAGGCGTGCGCCAGGTGCTGCTGCCGCTGTGGAACGCCTACAGCTTCCTGGCCCTCTACGCGCCGAAAGTCGGCAACTGGCGCACGGATTCGACCAACGTGCTGGACCGCTACATCCTGGCCAAGCTGGCGGAGCTGCGCGACAGCCTCACCGACTCGATGGACGTATACGACATCTCGGGGGCCTGCGAGCAGCTGCGTCAGTTCACCGAGGCGTTGACGAATTGGTATGTGCGACGGTCGCGTTCCCGATTCTGGGAGGAAGACGTCGACGCCATCGACACCCTGCACACCGTCCTGGAGGTGAGCGCTCGCTTGGCCGCTCCACTGCTCCCGTCGGTAACTGAGGTGATTTGGCGCGGCCTGACCTCTGGGCGGTCGGTGCACCTGACCGACTGGCCGGCGGAAGCGCTGCCCGCCGATCCCGATCTGGTCGCCGCGATGGATCAGGTCCGCGAAGTGTGCTCGACCGCCTCGTCGCTGCGCAAGGCCAAGAAGCTGCGGGTGCGCCTGCCGTTGCCGAAACTGACTGTAGCCGTGGAGAATCCGCAGCGGTTGGGGCCGTTTGTCGACCTGATCGCCGACGAGCTCAACGTCAAGCGCGTCGAACTGACCGACGCGATCGACACCTATGGCCGGTTCGAGCTCACCGTCAACGCGCGGGTGGCCGGGCCGCGGCTGGGCAAGGACGTGCAGGCCGCCATCAAGGCGGTCAAGGCGGGGGAAGGCGTCGTCAACCCGGACGGCACCCTGACGGCGGGCGTTGCGGTGCTGCGACCCGACGAGTACAGCTCGCGGCTCGTGGCGGCCGACCCGGATTACACCGCGGCGCTGCCCGACGGGTCCGGTCTGGTCGTCCTGGACGGCACGGTGACCCCGGAGCTGGAGGCCGAGGGCTGGGCCAAGGACCGGATTCGCGAGCTGCAGGAACTGCGCAAGTCGACCGGGCTCGACGTGTCCGATCGAATCAGCGTGGTGATGTCGGTGCCCGCCGAGCGGGCCGAGTGGGCGCGGACGCACCGCGACCTGATCGCGGGGGAGATCCTCGCGACCAGCTTCGAGTTCGGCGAGCCCGCCGATGGTGCGGAGATCGGCGACCGGGTGCGGGTGGCCATCGCTAAAGCTTGAGCGCGAAAGTGCAACTGGCGACGCATTTCCCGAGTAAGGGCGTCGGTAGTTGCACCTTCGCGCCCTGTCGGAGGGCCATGGCAGTCTGCGGCGATGGGGAAGGGGACACCATTCATCGGCACGCAAGCGGTCGTCGCCGGTACGTTCACGAACGTGAGCTGCGACGGTTCTGAACGCGGAGCTACCGCAACGTCTACCAACGCCGCGACAGCGGGCTGACCGCGAAAGATAGAGCGGTAGCCGCCTGGCTGTGGTCCGGAAAGAAGGCGGTCGTCGCCGGGAATTCCGCGGCTGCCCTACTCGGCGCGGAGTGGATCGATCCTCACGCACCGGCGGAACTCATCTGCGGGCGCAAACGTCCGCCGTTGATCGTCACCCGGAACGACTCGCTGCCGGCCGGTGAGGTCACCCTGGTCAACGGCGTGGCGATCACGTCGCCTGCCCGCACCGCGTTCGACCTGGGCCGGCGTCCCGGACTGGTTCCCGCCGTCATTGCTGTCGATTCGTTGGCGCGGGCTACCGGGCTTACGGTCGACGACGTTGGACCGCTGATCGACGCCCACCGCGGAGCTCGCGGCATGAAGCAGCTTCGACGGGTCTTGCCACTGGTCGATGCAGGTGCGGAATCGCCCCAGGAAACGCGGACCAGGCTTGCGATATCTCGGCGGGTTTACCCAGGCCGCAGACCCAGATTCTGGTGCGCAACGACTGGGGCGCTGTCTTGGCGCGCATCGACATGGGGTGGGAGGAGTGGTACGTCGGCGTCGAGTACGACGGCGCGCAACACTGGACCGATCCGCGCATTCGTGCCGACGACATCGACCGCCTCACCGAGTTGGAGCGCAGAGGTTGGCGCATTATTCGGGTGAGTGGCGACCTGTTGCGTAACCGGCCGGACATCCTCGTGGCTCGGATCCGCGAAGCCCTGCGTGCCGCAGGCTATGCCTGTTGACCGCGAAAGTGCAGCTAGCTGCGCATTTCCCAAGAGGCGCCGTCGGTAGTTGCACTTTCGCGGAAAAAGGTTTCCAAAAAAGTGTCCGAGCCATCGGGGGTGGCTGCTCCTACCTGTGACGGCGGCCCAACCGGGGCCGCGACCACAGTTAAGGAACACGCCATGAGCACCATCGAAGACTTCCAGTCGGCTACCTTCGCCGCCATCCCGCACGAGGACCTCACAGTCGCCGAGGCGTGGGCGTCGAGCCCGCTGGGCGCCCCCTCGGTCGAAGGCTTCCGGTCGGCTACGTTCGCCGCCATCCCGCACGAGGACCTCACGGTCGGCGAGGCGTGGGCGTCGAGCCCGCTGGGCGACCCCTCGGTCGAAGACGGATTCCTGTCGGAGCCCGCAAACGTTGAGGATTTCCCGCCGACGACCTTGACCGCGGTGCCGCGATCGCGGGGAACGAACGTCCTGGTGGGCGCGGCGGTGGTCGCTGGGCTCGGGGTCGTCGCCGGGCTTGGCATGATGCTCGTTAACGGGACGGGTTCGAAGCAAGAGAAGCCGGCCGTCGTCGTTCCGAACTCCAGTGTCGGTTCGGTGACGCCGCAGGCTCCCAGCGCGATTGCGCCGCCGCCCGTGGCGCCGGCGCCGCCATCGATCGCCACGCCTCCCAATGCCGCGCAACTGCCGAGCGGACCCGTCAGTGGCGGGGGCGCGCCGGTGTGGAGGGTCCCCGCGCCGGCACCTGCGCCGACCGTCGCAGCGGCCCCTGCCGACCCGGGCACCCCGCCCTACCTGCCGGCCGACCGGGACACCCCGCCCTACCTGCCGGCCGACCGGGACGACACCCCGCCGCCCCCACCGAACGTGACGGTGAACATCCCGCCGGTGGTGGTACCCGTGCCCATACCCGTGCCCGTGCCCACGCCGCCGGATGGCGGCCAGCAAAGCGGCGGTCAGGGTGGCGGTGCCCAGCAGGGTGGCGGTGCCCAGCAGGGTGGCGGCCACGGACCGATCGAGTGCCTCGCATGCCAGCAGCATCCGATCCAGCAGCAGCCGATCCACCCCCAGCCGATTCAGCAGCAGCCGGTTCACCCGCAGCCGATTCAGCAGCAGCCGGTCCACCCGCAGCCGATTCAGCAGCAGCCGGTTCACCCGCAGCCGATTCAGCAGCATCACTGAGAGGTGGGCACGGGGCGAGGCCGGACTTGAGCCGGTCTCGCCCTTGTGTCGACTGCGGGCGTAACGCCACGGCGAAAATCCGGTCGAGATTTCGCCGTGGCGTTACGCCCGTGGCCAATCGCTAGCCGGATCGCAGCGCGCGGTGGGCGTGCGGCCAGAAGGGCATGCCGGCCACGACGGTCCCGCCGGCAGCGATGACGGCGACCGCAACGTCGACGCTCTGGCGGCCCTCCCGCGCCCAGTAAACGTCCTTGAGGTCCAGCAGCAGGGCCAGCTCGTCGACAATCATCGCGTTCGCGGCACCGAATGCCACCGCCGCCGCGGGGTGTCGTCGCTGCTTTTCGGTTCCGCGCAGACCCACGCCGGCCACCGTCGCCAGCATCCCGATACCGATGTTGTAGTGGTGAAAATGCTTGCCGCCCAGTTTCATACCGCCACCCGGCGGACCATGGCCGCCGCGGATCCAGTGAGTGAGTCCGCGCAGCCCGGCGAAGGTGAGGGTGAATGACGCCCAGGCCAGAACGGTGGCCTGCTCACCGGGTTCCAGCCGCTCGCCCCATTGGCGGCGCAGCCGCGCCCATCGTGATGGCGGCGCGTCACCCATCAGGCGGCCTTGACCGCTCGCCAGCGCTGCCTGCCCGTGCCGATCTTGACCTCCACGTCGTGAAACCCGGCCGCCCGCAAGCGGTCTCCCAACGTCTCCGGCGGCACCGGATTGCAGGTGTCGCGGAAATGCAGGATTCGAAACATCAGGGACGGCACGCCGTCGCTGCCGGCGAAGACGCCGCCTGGCCGAAGCACGCGGAAGGCCTCGGCGAACAACCGGTCCTGCAGCTCGGCGGTCGGGACGTGGTGCAGCATCGTGAACGACACCACCGAGCTGAACTCGTTGTCCGGCAACCCGGTATCGGTGCCGTCGCCGTTGATGATGCGCGCGCGACCGCCGTGGAGCCGCTGCAGCCGCTCCGCCAACGGGGCGTCGATCTCCACCGCGGTGAGCTTCGGCGTCTTGTCCACCAGCACGCGCAAAAATGCGCCGTATCCGGGGCCGATCTCAAGGGCGTTGTCACCCAGCTCCACGTCGGCGAGAACCGTCGGCAACACATGGGTCTCAACTTCCTTGGCCCAACGGTTCGAGTTGCAGCACAGCCGGTGGCAGAGGTTCATCGCCATACCCGACGACGGTAGCCCAATAGCATTTGCAGTTGTGGAGTCCCGGTGGGTGTTGCACCTGGACATGGACGCGTTTTTCGCCTCCGTCGAACAACTCACCCGACCGACCCTGTGGGGGCGGCCGGTGCTGGTCGGCGGCCTGGGCGGCCGGGGCGTCGTGGCCGGCGCCAGCTACGAGGCCCGGGTGTTCGGTGCCCGGTCGGCCATGCCGATGCACCAGGCCCGCCGGCTGATCGGCGTGACCGCCGTGGTGCTGCCGCCGCGCGGTGTGGTCTACGGGGTGGCCAGCCGCCGGGTCTTCGACACCGTGCGCGGCGTGGTGCCCGTCGTCGAACAGCTGTCCTTCGACGAGGCCTTCGGCGAGCCGCCCCAACTTGCCGGGGCATCGGCCGAGGACGTCGAGGCGTTCTGCGAGGGCCTGCGCCGACGGGTGCGCGACGTGACGGGTCTGGTCGCGTCGGTGGGTGCGGGCTCGGGGAAGCAGATCGCCAAGATCGCCTCCGCGCTGGCCAAGCCCGATGGCGTTCGGGTGGTCGGGCGCGCCGAAGAACAAGTTCTCCTCGGCGGGTTGCCGGTGCGGCGGCTGTGGGGCATCGGGCCGGTCGCCGAGGAGAAGCTGAATCGGCTCGGCATCGAGACGATCGGTGAGCTGGCCGCGCTGACCGACGCCGAGGTGGCCAACATCCTGGGAGCGACGGTCGGCCCGGCGCTGCACCGCCTGGCCCGCGGCATCGACGACCGCCCCGTCACCGAGCGCGCCGAGGCCAAGCAGATCAGCTCGGAGTCGACCTTCGCCGCCGACCTGACCAGCCTCGAGCAGCTGCGCGACGCGATCGACCCGATCGCCGAGCACGCGCACCAACGCCTGTTGCGCGACGGCCGCGGCGCCCGCACCGTCACGGTCAAGCTGAAGAAGGCCGACATGAGCACGCTGACCCGCTCGGCGACGCTGCCCTACGCGACGACCGAGGCCGGGGCGCTGATCGCGACGGCGCGCCGGCTGCTCCTCGACCCGCGCGAAATCGGGCCGATTCGCCTTCTCGGCGTTGGGTTTTCGGGGCTGAGCGACGTGCGCCAGGAGTCGTTGTTCCCGGACCTGGAGTTCTCGGAACCGGAACCGGACACCCAGCATTCGGTCGAGACCGCAACCGAGGCCATGTTCGCGTCGGGCGCCGAGGCCTCGCCGTGGCGGATCGGCGACGATGTGGCGCACCGCGAACTCGGGCACGGCTGGGTGCAGGGCGCAGGCCACGGTGTGGTGACCGTGCGGTTCGAGACCCGCAGTTCGGGCCCGGGCCAGGCGCGCACGTTTCCCGCCGGGACCGGCGACCTCGCGGGCGCCAACCCGGTCGACTCCCTGGACTGGCCCGACTATCTCAGTGGCCTCCAGGCCGACGCGCTGCAGGCCGACGCGTTGTCAGCCCCAGCGGTCGATGACGTCGGCGACGGGTAGCCCCGCGGCCAGCGCGGCCATCATCAGCACCCGGGCCTGCGACGGCCGCAGCCGCGGCACCATCACCGCGCCGGCGGCAGCCATGTCGTGGCCCGGACCGTAACCCGCGCTGACACGCCCGCCCGGGACCCGCGTGGACACCGCGACCACCACCCCGTCGCCGCAATGCCGGCGCACCCCGTCGACGACCGCCGCTCCGGCGTTGCCCGAACCCAGCGCCTCCAGCACGACGCCCCGTGCGCCGGCGGCCACACACGCATCCAGCGCCACCGAGTCACTCCCGAGGTATGCCGCCACGATGTCGACCCTCGGCGCGCCGGCGGCGCCGAGGTCGCCGAGATACGGGCGAACCTTCGGGCCGGTCATCCTCACGCCTCCGTCCACCATGCCGACCAGCTCGCCGGCGAAGCCACTCAGGTCCTCGGTGGCCACCTTGTGCATGCCCAGCGGTTGCAGCACCCGGCCGGCGAAGCACACGAGCACCCCCAGACCGCGGGCGGCCGGGCTGGCCGCGAGCGCAAGCGCGTCGCGCAGGTTGGCGGGACCGTCGGCGTCGGGGGCGTCGGCGCTGCGCATGGCCCCGGTGAGGACGACCGGGATGTTCCCCGCATGGGTGAGGTCCAGCCACAGGGCGCTCTCTTCCATGGTGTCGGTGCCGTGGGTGATGACCACACCGTCGGCGCCGTCATCGATCGCGGCTCCCGCCGCGGCACGGATTCGGTCCCAATCGGCCGGCGTCAGCTCGGAGCTGTCGAGCGCCAGCAGGTCGACGACGTCGACGTCGAGGCCCTTGCTCAAGGGTCGCGTGAGATCCGCTCCGCTGTAGGCCGGTCGGCGCACGCCGTCGGCGCCCGTGCCGGTCGATATCGTGCCGCCGGTGGCGATGACGGTGAGGCGGGCCATGCTGGAATCATTGCGCACGCCGCGTCCGGGCCCCGGCGAGGCGGCATCCGAATTGAGGGATGATGGGGGAGTGCCAGAGCAATCAATGGGACCGGCAGAGCCGGTGACCTCGGCCGGCGAGCCCGGCGAGGCCGGCGAGCCCGGGGACGTCAGGCGGCAGGAACCCGCTGCGAGGCGGCTGCGCCTGCTGCTGTCGGTCGCGGCGGTGGTGCTGGCCCTGGACATCGTGACCAAGGTGCTTGCCGTCAAGCTGCTGCCCCCCGGTCAGCCGGTGTCGATCATCGGCGACACCGTGACGTGGACCTTGGTGCGCAATTCGGGCGCGGCGTTCTCGATGGCCACCGGATACACCTGGGTGCTGACGCTGATCGCGACGGGTGTGGTGGTCGGCATCTTCTGGATGGGACGGCGGCTGGTGTCCCCCTGGTGGGCGGTCGGGCTCGGGATGATCCTCGGCGGCGCGATGGGCAATCTGGTCGATCGCTTCTTCCGGGCGCCCGGGCCGCTGCGCGGCCATGTCGTGGACTTCTTGTCGGTTGGCTGGTGGCCGGTGTTCAACGTCGCCGACCCGTCGGTGGTCGGCGGGGCCATCCTCTTGGTGGTGCTGTCGATCTTCGGTTACGACTTCGACATTGTGGGTCGGCGCAAGGCCGTCGAGCGTTGACCGAGCGTTCGATGCCCGTCCCGGAGGGACTGGCGGGCATGCGTGTTGACGCCGGGCTGGCGCGGCTGCTGGGGCTGTCGCGGACCGCGGCGGCGGCGCTGGCCGAGGACGGCGGCGTGGAACTGGACGGGGTGCAGGCGGGCAAGTCCGACCGCCTGACAAACGGCGCCTGGCTGCACGTGCGCCTGCCCGACGCGCCGGCGCCGCCGGAAAACACGCCCGTCGACATCGAGGGAATGACGATCCTGTATTCCGACGACGACATCGTCGCGGTCGACAAACCGGCGGCGGTGGCCGCGCACGCGTCGGTCGGCTGGACCGGACCCACGGTGCTGGGCGGCCTGGCCGCGGCCGGTTACCGGATCACCACATCCGGGGTGCCGGAGCGGCAGGGCATCGTGCATCGCCTCGACGTCGGCACTTCCGGGGTGATGGTGGTGGCACTCTCCGAGCGCGCCTACACGGTGCTCAAGCGGGCGTTCAAGCAGCGCACCGTCGACAAGCGCTACCACGCGCTGGTGCAGGGGCACCCGGATCCGTCCAGCGGGACGATCGACGCGCCGATCGGGCGGCACCGCGGCGGCGAGTGGAAGTTCGCGGTCACCACTAACGGCCGGCACAGCCTCACCCACTACGACACCCTGGAAGCCTTCGTCGCCGCCAGCCTGCTCGACGTGCACCTGGAAACGGGCCGCACCCATCAGATCCGGGTGCATTTCTCCGCCCTGCACCACCCGTGCTGCGGCGACCTCGTCTACGGCGCCGACCCGAAGCTAGCGAAAAGGCTTGGGCTGGAACGGCAATGGCTGCACGCGCGTTCGCTGGCCTTCGCCCATCCGGCCGACGGCCGGCGGATGGAGATCGTCAGCCCCTACCCGCCGGATCTGCAGCATGCGCTGGACGTGCTGCGCGACGAGGGGTGAAGGAGCGTGAGTTCCAGCGCCGACAGTGAATCTCGCGACGCGACACGCCAGTGACGCGTCGCAAAATTCACAATCGACGGCGGCTGCGCGCTGCTCTGCACCCGCCGGAAAACGATGGCACCATGGCTGTTATGGCCGATGCCGTAAGCAGCTTTCGCGCCGCATCCGAGGCCAATAACATCGATGCCCTGATGGAGACGCTTGCTGCGGACGCCAAATTGCTCTCACCGATCTCCGGCCGCATGGTCTTCCGGGGCAGGCGGGATCTCAGGATCCTTTTCACCGCGATCTACGGCAGCCTCGGCCAATTGCGTTGGCGCGAGGAAATCGGAGACGATAGCGCGCGGGTCGTCGTCGGCGAAGCACGTGTCTTCGGCGTCCCGCTGCACGACGCCATGGTTCTCGACCTGACGGTCGACGGGCAGATAGAGCGCATCCGGCCGCACATACGTCCCTGGCTCGCGCTCACCCTTCTTTTCTTCCGGGTAATTCCAATGATTGCCGGTCATCCACGAGTCGTCTGGCGGGCATTGCGCGACGAGGGCTGATCACCCGGGCTTGCGGGCCTCGACGAGCACCCGCGTCGGGTGCGCGACGAACGGCCCCTCGGCCTCGATCCGCTCGTGAAGTTCGCGCAGCCGGTCGCGATAGCGCTCCACGGTGAAGTCCGGCACCGTCCAAATCACCTTGCGCAGGAAGTAGACGACGGCGCCGATGTCGAAGAACTCGGCCCGTAGCCGTTCCATGCGCAGATCCATGACCTGCAGGCCTGCGGCCTGTACCTGCTCGCCGACCGCGTCCGGATGAAACTCGGCCCATTTCTCCGGCTGCGGCCCGATGAAGTATTCGACCAGCTCGCCCATGGTGGCGGGCCCGATGTGCTGAGCGAAGTAGGTGCCGCCCGGCCGGAGCACCCGAAGGATCTCGTTCCACCACACGGAGATCGGATGACGCGTGGTCACCAGGTCGAAGGCTTCGTCGGCGAACGGCAACGGCGGCTCGTCCCGGGTGCTTATCAGCACCACGCCGAGCGGATGCAAGCGTTTGGTCGCCAGGGCCGCGTTCGGCGGCCACGTCTCGATGGCCGCCATCGTGGGTGGGAACGGTCCCGCCCCCGACAGCACCTCCCCGCCCCCGGTGTGAATGTCCAGCGCGGCGGACACCGTCGCCAAACGGCTGCTCAGCAGCCGCTGGTAGCCCCACGACGGGCGTTCCTCCGTCGCGCGGCCGTCGAGCCAGGAGAAGTCCCAGCCCTCAACGTTTACCGAGTCGGCTTCGGCCACCAGATCTTCGAATGTGCGACCCATGGTTTGCATTGTGGTGTCGATCGGGCGTGGCCTCAATCGTCAATGCGGTGAAACCATTGATAAGGAAAGGGGCACCATCATGCAGTACTGCCTGCTCATGTACTACCAGGAGGGTGGCGAACTCGGCATGACCGAGGAAGACATGGCGCCTGCGCGGGCGGCGTTCGCCAAGTACGCCGACGATCTCGACGCGGCCGGCGTGCTGATCGGCACCCAGGTGCTGCAATCCGCCGTCGCGTCGACCACCTTCTCCGCCCGCGGCGGCGAACCGAGGATCCAGGACGGCCCCTTCGCCGACACCAAGGAACGACTCGGCGGGATCTTCGTCATCGATGTGCCCGACCTGGACGCCGCGCTGTCCTGGGCGAAGCGGTGCCCGGCCGCCGATTGGGGGGCGATCGAAATCCGGCCCGTCGCAGTCACTTACGCGAGCGGCAAGGGATGGTACAGCCCCTGAATGAGGCGCGGGCCCGGGTCGCCGAACTGGTCCGCGGGTGCTATGGCCGGCTGCTGGCGGTGCTGGCCGCGCCGAATGCCGACATCGCCGCGGCCGAGGATGCCCTCGGCGACGCGCTGGAGCGCGCGCTCGCCCGCTGGCCGAACGAGGGGATACCCGCCAACCCGGAAGCCTGGGTTCTCACCGTGGCCCGCAACCGGCTGCGCGACCGGTGGAAATCGCACGGCTACCGAAAGACCGGCCGGCTGCCCGAAACATGGGATGTCAGTGACGATTCCCCGGACCCGGCGGCGATGCCCGAACGCCGCCTGGAGCTGATGCTGGTCTGTGCGCACCCGGCGATCGCCGCCAATTGCCGCACCGCGTTGATGCTGCAGACGGTGCTGGGCATCGATTCGGCGGCGATCGCGCGAGCGTTCTCGCTGCCGCCCGCGACGCTGGCCCAGCGGCTGGTCCGCGCGAAGCGCCGGATTCGCGAGGCGCGCATCCCGTTCGTGGTCCCTGCCCGCGCGGACTTCGACGAGCGGCTGCCGGCCGTGCTGGAGGCCGTCTACGGTGCGTGGGCGATCGATTGGCAGCTCGAGCCGCCCTGTGCGCCGATCGAATCGTTGGCCGCCGAGGCGCTGCATCTGGCACTCGTGTTGGCCGAGCTGCTGCCCGAGGAGCCCGAGGCGCTTGGGCTGGCGGCGCTGATCTGCCTGTCCGAGTCGCGTCGGCCGGCGCGGCGCACCGACCGCGGTGAGTTCGTGCCGCTGGACGAGCAGGACACCCGGCTGTGGGACTCGGGGATGATCGCGCGCGGCGAGGCGCTGTTGCGCCGGGCCCACGGCTTCCGTCGCCCCGGCCGCTACCAATACGAGGCGGCCATCCAGTCGACGCACTGCGCCCGAGCGTACGGCGGGCAGGTCGACTGGGCGGCGTTGCGCAAACTGCATCGGGCGCTGCTGCGCGTTGCCCCGTCGTTGGGTGCGGCGGTTTCCCTGGCGGTCGTCGACGGCCGGCTCGACGGGCCGGAGGCGGGGCTGCTCGCGCTCGACGCGATCACCGATCCGGCAATCGCGCGCTTCCAGCCGGCCTGGACGGCGCGTGCGTATTTGCTGGCCGGAGCGGGGAGACCCGCCGCGGCGCAGGCCTACCGCACGGCCATCGAGCTCACCACCGACCCCGGCGTCGTTCGGTATCTGAGCCGACGGCTCGCCGAGGTCGCGGGGGAGCGTTGAGCTCTCAGACCGTGGTGGTTTCGGGGGATGCGATCTCGGGGGCCAGCGGCGCGATGGCGCTGAGTATTTCGGTGACCGTCGCGGAGGAGACCCCGGCGGCGGCGAGCGCCTCGGCCAAGTGACCGGCCACCAGGCTGAAGTGGTGCATGGTGATGCCGCGACCCTGGTGCACCTGCTTCATCGGCGCGCCGGTGTAGGGCTCGGGGCCGCCGAGTGCGGCCGCGAAGAACTCGACCTGTTTGCCCTTGAGGCGGTTCATGTTGGTCCCGGTGAAAAAGCCGGACAGTTGGCCGTCGGCGAGCACGCGAACGTAGAAGTCGTCGACCACGACTTCGAGGGCCTCGTGCCCGCCGATCCGGTCGTAGATCGTGTTCGGCTCTGGTTTGCGGAAGTGGGCCAGCATTTTCATAACGCCGATCGGAACATTTCGGCGTTGCCCGTCAGTTAGTGTGCGATCACACCCGGATTACCCTGTGTAACAAGCCGATTGCTCTGGCATGGCCACGATGTGGCCGGCCCTGTGAGCCGCAGGATCGGAGTTCACATAGCGGCAATCTGCACTGCCGGCCGACCGATGCCCTAGGTTAGATTTTATGACCCACGTCACACTGCCCGTCAGGAGCAAGAGCCGATGAATCTCCTTGGTGACTTGACGAACTTGGTGGAAAAGCCGCTAGCGGCGGTCTCCAGCATCATCAACACCCCCAACTCGGCCGGGCGATATCGACCGTTCTATTTGCGGAATCTGCTGGACGCGGTGCAGGGCCGCACACTCAGGGACGCCGTGGAGGGCCGGACCGTCCTCATCACCGGGGGGTCGTCGGGCATCGGCGCGGCCGCCGCCAAAAAGATCGCGGAAGCGGGCGGCGTGGTGGTGCTGGTGGCGCGCACCCGGGAGAACCTCGACAAGGTCGCCTCTGAGATCGAAGGCGACGGCGGCACCGCCCACGTGTACCCGTGCGACCTGACCGACATGGACGCCATCGCCGCGATGGCCGATCAGGTGCTCGAGGACCTCGGCGGCGTCGACATCCTCGTCAACAACGCGGGGCGCTCGATTCGGCGCTCGCTGAATCTGTCCTACGACCGCATCCACGACTACCAGCGGACCATGCAACTGAACTACCTCGGCGCGGTCCAGCTCATCCTCAAGTTCATCCCCGGGATGCGCGAGCGCGGCTTCGGCCAGATCATCAACGTCTCCTCGGTCGGCGTGCAGACCCGCGCGCCGCGTTTCGGCGCCTACATCGCCAGCAAGGCCGCCCTCGACAGCCTGTGCGATGCGCTTCAGGCCGAAGTCGTCAACGACGACGTCAAGTTCACCACCGTGCACATGGCGCTGGTGCGCACCGCGATGATCAGTCCGACCACGATGTACGACAAGTTCCCGGCGCTGACGCCCGAGCAGGCCGCCGGCGTGATCACGGATGCTATCGTGCACCGGCCCCGGCGCGCGAGTTCGCCGTTCGGGCAATTCGCCGCCGTCGCCGACGCCGTCAACCCGTCGGTCATGGACCGCGTGCGCAACCGCGCGTTCGCGATGTTCGCGGACTCAGACGCCGCCAAGGGCGGCGAATCGCCCAGCGATGCACAGTCTTTCGACAAGCGGAGCGAGACGTTTGTCCGGGCCACCCGAGGGATACATTGGTGACACCATGAGCCTTCCGAAACCCGACACCGACACGACCGTCGTCATCACCGGCGCCTCCTCGGGCATCGGCGCCGAACTGGCTCGCGGCCTGGCGCGCCGCGGCTTTCCGCTATTGCTGGTCGCGCGGCGCCGCGAGCGCCTCGACGAACTCGCCAACGAGGTGGGCCAGGAGTACTCGGTGGCCGTCGAGGTCCTGCCGCTGGACCTCAACGACGGCAAGGGCCGCGCGAAGTTGGCGGGCCGGCTCCGCGACGAACCGATTGCCGGGCTGTGCAACAGCGCCGGTTTCGGCACCAGCGGGGTCTTCTACGAGTTGCCGCTCGAACGCGAAAGCGAGGAGGTCACCCTCAACGCGCTCGCGTTGATGGAGCTCACCCACGCAGCCCTGCCCGGCATGGTCCAGCGCGGCGCCGGCGCGGTGATGAACATCGCCTCGATCGCCGGTTTCCAGCCGTTGCCGTACATGGCGGTGTATTCGGCCACCAAGGCGTTCGTGCAGACGTTCTCCGAAGCCGTCCACGAGGAGCTGCACGGAACAGGGGTGTCGGTCACGGTGCTGTGTCCGGGCCCGGTGCCGACCGAGTGGGCCGAGATCGCCAACGCCGAGCGGTTCAGCATCCCGGTGGTGCAGGTCTCGCCGCGCGACGTGGCCGAGGCGGCCATCGGGGGGATGCTGGCCGGCAAGCGCAGCGTGGTGCCCGGCATCGTGCCCAAGGTCGTGAGCACCGGCGGCAGGTTCGTGCCGCGCACCTTGCTGCTGCCCGGACTGCGGCTCGGCAACCGATTCCGCGGCGGGCCCAGCCGCTGATGGCCTTGTTTGCGTTGGTCCCGGTCGTCACATGCGCCTCTCCGCCGGGAAGGGGCCAATGGGGCGGATGTGGCAAGGGCCTCGGGTTAGGCTCACGCAATGGCCGCCGTTGACATGACCGCAGACATGCCGATGGCCCCGCAGGACATGTGGGACCACGTTTCGGAACTGTCGGAGCTGGGCGATTGGCTGGTGATGCACGAGGGGTGGCGCAGCGAGCTGCCCGACGAGATCACCGAGGGCACCCAGATCGTCGGCGTGGCGCGTTCCAAGGGCCTGCGCAACCGGGTGACGTGGACGGTGACGAAGTGGGATCCGCCGCACGAGGTGGCGATGTCGGGATCGGGCAAGGGCGGAGCGAAATACGGCGTCATGCTCACCGTGCGGCCCGCCGAAGGCGGGTCCACGCTGGGACTGCGTCTCGAGCTGGGCGGGCGTGCGTTGTTCGGCCCGGTGGGCTCGGCCGCGGCCCGCGCCGTCAGGGGAGACGTGGAGAAGTCCCTGAAGCAGTTTGTGGAGCTGTACGGCTAGGCATTACCGCCGTGTCGTCGTCCTCCCACAGCAGCAACTGACGCACCGCGGCACGCGACCCGTAGGGCTGAAGCATTTGGCTCGCCGGCCGCGGGCGCACCCGTTGGGGCCACCAGAACCAGCGCCCGAGAAGCGTTGCGACAGATGGTGTCATGAAGGAACGCACGATCAGCGTGTCGAACAACAATCCGAGGCCGATGGTGGTCCCGATCTGGCCGAGCACCTGAAAACCGCTGAACACGAACGCGCACATCGTGATCGCGAAGACCAGCCCGGCGGAGGTGACCACCGAGCCGGAGCCGGCCATCGAGCGAATGATGCCGGTCTTTATGCCGGCATGGATTTCTTCCTTGAACCGGGAGATCAACAGCAGGTTGTAGTCGGAGCCGACCGCCAGCAGCAGGATCACCGCCAGCGCCAGCACGACCCAATACAGCTTGATGCCTAACATGTACTGCCAAACCAGCACGGACAGCCCGAAAGAAGCGCCCAGCGACAGGGCAACCGTGCCGACGATGACGAGCGCGGCAATGAGGCTTCGCGTAATGATCACCATGATCAGCAGGATGAGGCTGAGCGCGGCGAGTCCCACGATCAGCAGGTCGTACGTGGCACCGTCCTGGATGTCCTTGTACGTCGCCGCGGTGCCGCCGATGTAGATCTTGGCGTCGGCCATCGGCGTGCCCTTCAAGGCCTCGTGCGCGGCCCTTGCGATCGGGTCGATGTGTGAAATGCCTTCGGGCGTCGCGGGATCACCCTCGTGGGTGACGATCATGCGGGCCGCCTTGCCGTCGGGCGAGATGAACAGTTTGAGCCCGCGCTCGAAGTCTGGGTTCTTGAACACCTCGGGTGGCAGGTAGAAGGTGTCGTCGTTCTTCGCGGCGTCGAAGGCGCGCCCCAGCGCCGTCGCGTTGTCGATCGCGGCCTCTGTCTGGGAGTAGATGCCGGACTGGGTGGCGAAGCTCGCCAACGTCAACGCGCGATTGGTCTCCTGGCTGTCGATCTGCGGCGGTATCAGCGCCACGAGTTTGGGCTGCAACGCGTCGAGCTTGTCCAGGGTGGCCGTGAGGTTTTCGAATTTTTCGGTGAGCTGGTCGACGCCGTCCAGCGCATCCAGGACCGAGCGGATCGCCCAGCACGCGGGGATGTCGAAGCAATGTCTTTCCCAATAGAAATAGCTACGAATCGGCCGGAAGAAGTCGTCGAAATTCGCGATCTTGTCCCGCAGGTCTCTGATCGTGTCGATGGTGTCGTGAAAGCTTTGGGCCTCCTCGTGGGTGGTGCCGGCGAGCTGCTGCTGCAGCACGTACTGCTGCTTCAAGATGTTGATCGTCTTCGCCAGTTCGCCGGCCTGCTTTTGCAGGTCGTTCGCCCGGTCTTGCTGGTACGTCAGGTTTTCCTGCTGGGCGGCGCTCTGATTGCTGACCACAAAGGCAAGCGAGCTGTGGTCGAGCGGGGTGCCCAGGGGCCGGGTGATGGTCTGCACCTGGGCGACGCCCGGCACGTGAAACACCGCCTTGGCCACCCGGTCGATGATCAGCATGTCGGCCGGGTTACGCATGTCGTGATCCGTTTCGACCATGAGCAACTCGGGCTCCAGCCGGGCCCGCGAAAAATGCTTCTCGGCGGCGGTGTAACCGACATTGGCCGGCGCGCTGGTGGGCATGTAGGGGCGAGTGTCGTAACTCGTCTTGTACCCGGGCAATGCGAGCAGGCCCACCAGGGCCAGGGCGCACGCCGCCGCGAGAACCGGGGCGGGCCAGCGGACGATGGCAGTGCCGATCCGCCGCCATCCGCGGGTTCTCATCGCGCGCTTCGGGTCGAAGACGCCCAGGGCGGCGCCCAGCGTGAGCATCGCCGGGCCCAGGGTCAGCGACGCGAAAAGCGCGACGAGTATGCCTATACCGGCGGGAACTCCCAGGCTCTGGAAATACGGCAGCCGGGTGAAGCTCAGACAAAACACCGCGCCGGCGACGGTCAGGCCCGAACCCAAGACGATGTGGGCCGTCCCGTGAAACATGGTGTAGAAGGCGGTTTCCTTGTCCTCGCCGGCCCCGCGCGCTTCCTGGTAACGGCCGACGATGAATATCGCGTAGTCCGTCCCGGCGGCGATCACCAGCAACGTGAGCAAATTCGTCGCGTACGTCGACAGGCCGATGAGGCCGGCGTTCCCGAGGAAGGCGACGATCCCCCGGGCGGCAGACATCTCGATGAGGACCGTGACGAGCACGAGCAGCATCGTGAAGAAGGAACGGTATACGAACAGCAGCATCAGCGCGATCACCCCGACGGTTATCGCGGTGACCTTCGCGGTTCCCTTGCTGCCGACGTCGAACTGGTCGGAGATGAGCGGTGCAGCGCCGGTCACATAGGCCTTGACACCGGGCGGTGGCTGCATGTGCTCAACGATGTCGCGGACGGCGCCCACGCCCTCGTTGGCCAACGCCGAGCCTTGATTGCCCGCGAGAAACAGCTGGACGTAGGCGGCCTTGCCGTCGCTGCTCTGCGACCCCGCCGCGGTCAGGGTGTCGCCCCAGAAGTCCTGAACGTGCTCGACGTGCTTCTTGTCCTGCTCGAGCTTGCGGACCATCGCGTCGTAAAACCGGTGGGCGTCCGCACCGAGCGGCTTGTCGCCCTCCAGGACGATCATGGCCGAGCTGTCGGTGTCGAATTCGCCGAACGCCTGACCGATGCGCTTGATCGCCTTCAGCGACGGCGCGTCGGGCGAGTTCAGCGCCACATTGTGTGTTTTACCAACCTCTTCCAGCTGTGGTACCGCGATGTTG
This sequence comes from Mycobacterium sp., assembly GCF_025965855.1. Taxonomy (GTDB): domain Bacteria; phylum Actinomycetota; class Actinomycetes; order Mycobacteriales; family Mycobacteriaceae; genus Mycobacterium. The sequence goes on from NZ_JAOPWB010000027.1 coordinate 21,688, forward strand.
GTGATGGCGGCGAGCGCGATCCAGAACAGCAGGATCGGCACCGAGAGCCGGCGGATGGTGTGCGGCAGGCGGGGCCGCGCCTGTTGATCGTCGCTCATCCCGACTTATCCAGGCAGAAGGTGTAGGCGTCGACTTTGTTGACGGTGCGTTCGTCCTTGATTTCACCGTTGACGGTGATGCGGCAGCCGAGGGTGTCTCCGTTGCCCTGCGCCACGACGTTGCCTACCACCGCGGGCTGCGTCGTGGTGATCGTGTACGACCAGGGCAGGGGCGCGTCCTTGACCTGCTGCGGCTGGGCGTTGACGTCCAGGTAGTTGATGGTCGCCATCGCACCCGGTGCGCCGAAGACCTCGAGCACCACCTGTTTGGGGTTGAACGGGACGATCTCGTTGGCGAGGCCGCTGTTGGCCGAGGTGTTGGAGTGGGAGCCGAAAATTCCGTGCAGGCGATAGATGCCGAATCCCGTGACCGCGACAACGAGCACCGCGACCAGCGGTATCCACCCCCGCCTGAGGAGGGACGTAATCGAAATCGCCTTCACCCGTTGGCCTTTCGATGCTCGGGCGCTACGGTCACGCGGCCGCAGTGGGCGTGACCGTCGGAAATGACCCTACGGTACTGATCAGTACTGCACAAGAGACGTGACCGTACACTTTGTATCAATTTTCCTGATATCCCTCGGATCGGGTGAGTCCCGGCAGGATGAAGTCGTCGACGAGGGCTTGCACCGTGGCGCGGGTGGGCGGCTGCCCGGGGATGATCGAGCGGAAGATCAGGTATCCGGGCAACAGATCCCAGAGTTCGTCGGCGATCGCGGCCTCGGCGATCTCGCCCCGGTCGACGGCCTGCCGCAGTATGTGCTGAACCAGGGCCTTGCGCTGATCGAGGAATTGGTGCTGCAGGGCGTCCCTGAGGGCGGGGTGGCGCGACACCTCCACCAGCACCGCGCGGATGGTGCCGGCATTCTGCTGGCCCTGCCGGCAGATCTTCTCCCCGACTCGCAGCAAGTCCTCGCGCAATGTGCCGGTTTCCGGCGGGACCGCGACCTGGCGGATGCCCTCGGTGAAGGCCGCCAACACCAACTCGGCCTTCGAGGGCCAGCGCCGGTACACCGTCGCCTTGCTGGCCCGGGCTTCGCAGGCCACGGCGTCGACCGTCAAGCCGTCGTAGCCGTGCTCCTGCAACAGCCGCAAAGTCACCGCGAGCAGCTCGGCCTCGCGCGGCGACCAAGGCGATGACCCCGCGCACTGGCCGGCAGTCTGGGTCATAGCGCCCACCTTAAATCCGCCGCACCCAAAGTGACGACACACGCGGAGTTAAAAGACACACGACGCGACACGCCGAGGATGCGTCGGTGGTCGGTCATAGACTGGCGTCCCTATGACCGATCCGTCTGCTCCTAGCGCAAGCGTCCCCCGCAAGCGGGAGGTGCCCCCACATCGCGAGTCCTCGTTTGTGCACCTTCATAACCACACCGAGTACTCGATGCTGGACGGTGCCGCGAAGATCGCGCCGATGCTCGCCGAGGTCGAGCGGCTGGAGATGCCCGCGATCGGGATGACCGACCACGGCAACATGTTTGGGGCCAGCGAGTTCTACAACGGAGCGACCGAGGCCGGGATCAAGCCCATCATCGGGGTCGAGGCGTACATCGCGCCGGGCTCGCGGTTCGACACCCGCCGCGTCACCTGGGGTGACCCCAGCCAGAAGGCCGACGACGTCTCCGGCAGCGGCTCGTACACACACCTGACGATGTTGGCCGAGAACGCCGCCGGCCTGCGCAACCTGTTCAAGCTGTCCTCGCTGGCCTCCTTCGAGGGTCAGCTGAGCAAGTGGTCGCGCATGGACGCCGAGCTCATCGCCGAGCACGCCGAGGGCATCATCATCACTACCGGCTGCCCGTCGGGGGAGGTGCAGACCCGGCTTCGCCTGGGCCAGGATCGCGAGGCGCTGGAGGCGGCCGCCAGATGGCGGGAGATCGTCGGACCGGACAACTACTTTCTCGAGCTGATGGATCACGGGCTGACCATCGAACGACGCGTCCGCGAGGGCCTGCTCGAGATCGGCCGCACGCTGGGCATCCGGCCGCTGGCCACCAACGACTGCCACTACGTCACCCGCGACGCCGCGCACAACCACGAGGCACTGTTGTGCGTGCAGACCGGCAAGACGCTGTCGGATCCCAACCGCTTCAAGTTCGACGGCGACGGCTACTACCTGAAGTCGGCCGCCGAGATGCGCCAGATCTGGGACGACGAGGTGCCCGGCGCCTGCGACTCGACGCTGTTGATCGCCGAGCGCGTCCAGCCCTACGACGAGGTGTGGGCGCCGCGCGACAGGATGCCGGTCTTCCCGGTGCCCGAGGGGCACGACCAGGCGTCCTGGCTGCGGCACGAGGTGGACGCCGGGCTGGGCCGGCGGTTTCCGGCCGGCCCGCCGGACGGTTACGCGCGGCGCGCGGCCTACGAGATCGACGTCATCTGTGACAAGGGCTTCCCGTCGTACTTCCTGATCGTCGCCGACCTGATCAACTACGCGCGGTCGGTGGGCATCCGGGTCGGGCCCGGCCGGGGCTCGGCCGCCGGATCCCTGGTGGCCTACGCCCTGGGCATCACCGACATCGATCCCATCGAGCACGGTCTGCTGTTCGAGCGGTTCCTCAACCCCGAACGTGCGTCGATGCCCGACATCGACATCGACTTCGACGACCGTCGCCGCGGGGAGATGGTGCGGTATGCAGCCGACAAGTGGGGCTCCGACCGGGTGGCCCAGGTGATCACCTTCGGTACCATCAAAACCAAAGCGGCGCTGAAGGATTCGGCGCGGATCCACTATGGCCAGCCCGGCTTCGCCATCGCCGATCGGATCACCAAGGCGCTGCCGCCGGCGATCATGGCCAAGGACATTCCGCTGTCGGGCATCACCGACCCGAACCACGAGCGGTTCAAGGAAGCCGCCGAGGTCCGCGGATTGATCGAAACCGACCCCGACGTCCGCACCATCTACCAGACCGCGCGCGGCCTGGAGGGCCTGATCCGCAACGCCGGCGTGCACGCCTGCGCGGTGATCATGAGCAGTGAGCCGCTGACGGAGGCGATCCCGCTGTGGAAGCGACCGCAGGACGGCGCCATCATCACCGGCTGGGATTACCCGTCGTGCGAGGCCATCGGCCTACTGAAGATGGACTTCCTGGGGCTGCGCAACCTGACGATCATCGGCGACGCGATCGAAAACATCAAGGCCAACAAGGGAATTAACCTCGGTCTGGAGTCCGTCCCGCTGGACGACAAGGCCACCTACGACCTGCTCGGCCGCGGCGACACGCTCGGGGTGTTCCAGCTCGACGGCGCACCGATGCGTGACCTGCTGCGCCGCATGCGGCCGACCGGGTTCGAAGACGTCGTCGCCGTCATCGCGCTGTACCGGCCCGGGCCGATGGGCATGAACGCCCACAACGACTACGCGGACCGCAAGAACGGGCGCCAGGCGATCAAGCCCATCCACCCCGAGCTCGAGGAACCGCTGCGCGAGATCCTCGCCGAGACCTACGGCCTGATCGTGTATCAGGAGCAGATCATGCGCATCGCGCAGAAGGTGGCCAGCTACTCGCTTGCCCGAGCGGACATTCTGCGCAAGGCCATGGGCAAGAAGAAGCGCGAAGTCCTGGAGAAGGAGTTCGAGGGTTTCTCCGACGGCATGAAGGCCAACGGGTTTGCCCCGGCCGCGATTAAGGCGTTGTGGGACACCATCCTTCCGTTCGCCGACTACGCATTCAACAAGTCGCACGCCGCGGGCTACGGCATGGTCTCCTACTGGACCGCCTATCTCAAGGCGAACTATCCCGCCGAGTACATGGCCGGCCTGCTGACGTCGGTCGGCGACGACAAGGACAAGGCGGCCGTCTACCTTGCCGACTGCCGCAAGCTGGGCATCACGGTACTGCCGCCGGACGTCAACGAATCCGGCCTGAACTTCGCGTCGGTGGGCGCCGACATCCGCTACGGACTGGGTGCGGTGCGCAACGTCGGCGCCAACGTGGTGAGTTCGCTGATCGGCACCCGCGGCGAGAAGGGCAAGTTCACCGACTTCTCGGACTATCTCAGTAAGATCGACATCTCGGCCTGCAACAAGAAGGTCACCGAGTCGCTGATCAAGGCGGGCGCGTTCGATTCGCTGGGCCATGCCCGCAAGGGCCTCTTCCTGGTCCACACCGACGCCGTCGACTCGGTGCTGGGCACCAAGAAGGCCGAGGCAATAGGGCAGTTCGACCTCTTCGGCGGCTCTGATGGGGAGGGCGCCGGCGACTCCGTGTTCACCATCAAGGTGCCCGACGACGAGTGGGAGGACAAGCACAAGCTGGCCCTGGAGCGGGAGATGCTGGGGCTGTACGTGTCCGGGCATCCGCTCAACCGGGTGGCCCACCTGCTGACCGCGCAGGTCGACACCGCGATCCCGGCGATCCTGGACGGCGACGTCCCCAACGAGACCCAGGTGCGCGTGGGCGGCATCCTGGCCTCGGTGAACCGGCGGGTCAACAAGAACGGAATGCCCTGGGCCTCGGCGCAATTGGAAGACCTCACCGGCGGCATCGAGGTGATGTTCTTCCCGCACGCGTACTCCACCTTCGGCGCCGACATCGTCGACGACGCGGTGGTGCTGATCAACGCCAAGGTCGCGATCCGCGACGATCGCATCGCCCTGATCGCCAACGACCTTGTGGTGCCGGACTTTTCCAATGCCCAGCCGGACCGGCCACTGGCGGTCAGCATGCCGACGCGTCAGTGCACCTTTGACAAGGTCAGTGCGCTCAAGCAGGTGCTGGCGCGTCACCCCGGGACCTCCCAGGTGCACCTGCGGCTAATCAGCGGGGACCGGATCACCACGCTCGAGCTGGACGCCTCGCTGCGGGTCACGCCGTCACCGGCGCTGATGGGCGACCTCAAGGAGCTACTCGGCCCGGGGTGCTTGGGCGTTTAGCCCGGCGGCCCGGCAGGTCTGGCGGGTCTGGCGGGTCTGGCGCGAGGGTGCGCAGATGTCCGCGATTTGCGGCGTGTCGCCGTACCAACACGCACGCTCGCGGGGCCGGCACGTCAGGCTGGCAACGCCTGCGCCGCCCGGTGGTCGTGGGTCGGGACGATCGTCACCGCGTGCCGCGCGAGGTGCAGCCGGTGCAGCGTCCGGAAGGTCTCGTCGCGATCCTGGTCGACCAAAGCGCCGGGGTAGCTTGACTTTTGGCGGACCTTCTCGATCTGCAATTGGTGCCAGGCGGCGTCGCCGGCGATCAGGATCCATCCCCGGCTGGTGTGGGCGAGCACCCCGACGCTGCCCGGGGTGTGTCCGGCCAGGTCCACCAGGAGGACGGAGTTGTCGCCGAAGAGATCGTGACTTGCGGCGAAGGTCAGCACGGGCGGACCGTCCAGGTCGTATTCGGTGATGGGCCGATCGCGCAGCGAATCGCGGACACCGCCTACCGGCGCGACGGGCCCGGAACCGATC
>NZ_JAOPWB010000051.1 GCF_025965855.1 Mycobacterium sp.
CGTTCGGCGGCGGCGGCGGTAGCGGTCCCTTCGGCGGTGGCGGCCACGGTGGCGGCGGCTTCGGCGGCGGCGGGGGCGGTGGCGGCGGCTTCGGCGGTGGCGGCGGGCACCACTAGACGTCTGCGCGACGTTACCGAGCGTTGCGAAACGGTTAACGCAGGCCGACTTGCGCTTAACACCGCGCGGCGGTGCGGGTACGGTCGAGACAGTGGGGAGGTCCGAAAACGCGAGCCACCCCAGAGCCACAACTTCATAACGCCCGGCTAATCCCGGATTTAAGAGCCCTGCGCGCTGCTGTGGCCATAAAGTCCGTGGTAATCAAGTAAGTAATTGCGTCGTCGGCCTCATTGTCTCCGCGACGCAGCAAACTACCAAGGGAGTTTTCTAGCGGTGGTGGGCATCGTGCTTGGCGTCTCGATGGCGCCGACGAAGGTCCGCATGGTGCTGGTGGAAGGTGAGAGCGCCGACGGGGCCACGGTGGACCAGGACAACTTCGAGGTTCGCGGCGGCGCCCACGAGTCTGGAGGGCCTTCCACGGCGCCCAACCAGGTGGTCTCCGCCATCCTGGGCACGCGCGAGGGTGCCAACGCGGGCGGATACCGGCTGCTGTCGAGCGGAGTGACCTGGACCGATCACGTCGAGGCCGCCCTGCTGCGTGACGCGCTGGCCGCCCACAAGGTCGAGAACGTCATGCTGGTCTCGGCGTTCATGGCGGCCGCCGCGCTGACGCAGGCCGTGGGCGACGCCACCAACTATGCGCGCACCGCGCTGCTCTTCGTCGAGCCGTACACCGCGACGTTGGCGGTGGTCGACACCGCGGACGGATCCGTCTGCGACGTGCACCGGAGGGTTCTCGCCGACGACGAAGACCAGGCGGTGGGCGAGCTCGTCGAGCTGGTCTCCGGCGCCGAAGCACTGGAAACGCGTCCGGAGGGTGTGGTCGTCGTCGGTTCCGGCGTCGACATCCCGCTGATCAAGCCGGCGCTGGAGGCCGCGACTTCCCTTCAGCTGTCGGTGCCCGACGAACCGGAGATGGCCCTCGCGCGCGGTGCAGCGCTGGCTTCGGCGAACGCACCGCTGTTCGCGTCGTCGACCGCGGCGCTGGCCTACGCGCTGGACCCCGGCACCGGCGAGGTCGACCCGTTCGCGCTGGCCGGCCAGTTTCCCGGGTTGCTGCCCGCATACCAGCCCGAGTACCGCAGCGTTCCGGAGCCTTCCGATGCCAAGACAGGCAAGCCCAACGTCGCCTACAGCGCGGTGCCGGACGACGCCGAGGCGCACACGGTCATCGGCCTGGACGAGAGCACACAGCGGCGCAAATCCATTCTGCTGGTGGGCAGCACGCTGGCGGTGATCTTCATCAGCGTCGTCGTGGCGCTTGAGATTGCGCTCGCGATCAGCATCCGTCCGACGGTGGCGCTGCGGCCCAGCCCCAACGAAAACATCATCGCCCCGACGCAGCAGCCCGCGCCCGCGCCGGTACCTCAGGCCGGCCCGAAAATCCAGGCGCCCGCGCCAGTGGCGGTTCCCCATCCCATCGGCCCGCCCGCCGCAGTCCCGGCTCCCGCGGCTCCGCCGGTCCCGGTTCCCCTGATTCCCCCGCCCGTGTTCATTCCCGTGCCTCGCGTGCCGGTAGTCGGGCCCCCCGCGCCCCGGCTGGGGGGTGGCCGCGGCCCCTTCGGCGGCGGGCCGGGGCCCCGCGGGCCCTTCGGCGGCGGCCGTGGCCCCTTCGGCGGTGGACCGTTCGGCGGCGGCCACGGTGGTTTCGGTGGCGGGCACGGCTTTGGTGGTTTCGGCGGGGGACACGGATTCGGCGGCTTCGGCGGTGGCCACGGGTTCGGTGGCTTCGGCCACAGGTAACGGATCGGCGACGCCAGGCGTGTCCCGCCCGGCGCGCTAGGGTGGCCAACTAGGGTTTGGTCGCGGCCGAAACTCTCGCTGTGATGGGGGGCAATCAGACTGTCAGCAAACCAGTTTGGAGAACGTGGGGGAGCGGTGGATATCGTCCTTGGGGTGTCTCTGGCACCCGAGACGGTCCGCATGGTGCTCGTCGAGGGAGAAGGCGCCGGCGGAGTCACCGTCGATCAGGCCGACTTTCCAATGCCGGGTGCCGCCGCGGTCGATCAGGTGATCGAGGCCATTCTGGGCACGCGGGAAAGCGCGGCCGAGAGCGGCTATCAGCTGAGGTCCAGCGGAGTGACGTGGACCGATCAATCCGACGCGGCCGCGCTGCGAAACGCGTTGGCGGCACGCAAGATCGAGAACGTCATGCTGGTCTCGGCGTTCATGGCCGCGGCGGCGCTGGCTCAGGCGGTCGGCAGCGCGACCAATTGCGCGCGCACCGCGCTGCTGTTCGTCGAGCCGACCACCGCGACCCTGGCCGTCGTCGACACGTCGGACGGGTCGATCGCCGATGTGCATCGGAAATCCCTGCCCAACCGCGACGATGCGGCGCTGGCGCAGCTGGCCGCGATGGTCGCGGGCGCCGAATCGATGCGTGCTCGCCCCGAGGGCGTCTTCCTCGTCGGTTCCGGTGTCGACATCCCGCAGATCAAGCCGGCGCTGGAGGCGGCGACGTCGCTGTCGGTGACCGCGCCCGAGGAACCCGAGATGGCCCTGGCGCGAGGTGCCGCACTGGCGTCGGCGAACGAGCAACTGGGAGCGCCGAGCACGGTCGAGATACCTTTCGTCCGGGATGCGGTGCGCGAGCTCGCCTACAGCGCCGAAGCCGACCCAGCGCCCGGCGAGTACCCGCAGTACGGCGAGCGGCGCAGCCGAAAGATGCTGGCGATCCTCGGCGCGACCGCGATCTTCGTCGTCGGCGCCGTGGCGCTGACGGTGGCGCTCGCGGTCGGCATTCGCCCACATGTGGACCAGCGACCCGATATCAGCAAGAACGTGGTCGGCCCGGCGACCCAGGCGGCACCGGCCCCGAAAGTCCCAGCGCCCGCACCGCCGGCGGCGCCGGCTCCCGCCCCGGCCGCCCCGAATCCGGGGCCCGACTCGAATCCCCTTCACCAATGGCTGCCGCCGCTGCCCAGGGACGATGACCACGACGATCATTGGGGGTGGCTGCGCCACCACCTGGGCCATGGAATCCTGGGTCCCTAGCCCGGTCGCCTACGGCGCGAAACCGAGTAAAATCTGGGGACTAAGGGAATACGGGGTGGGGACTGTCGGCGTGCCGCAGTTGTTGAAGGTTGTGGCGACCACATCCCCGGCCTCGCTGGCTAGCAAACGACAATGGAGGAGCTTTGGACACCGTACTTGGCGTGTCGATGGCGCCGACGGCAGTTCGTATGGTGCTGGTCGAAGGTGAGAATGGCGACGGCGCCACCGTCGAAGAGGACAATTTCGACGTGAGTGCCGACGACGACGCGGCAACCGTTACCGCGGCCGACCAGGTAGTCTCGGCGATCCTGGGAACCCGGGAGGGCGCGGCCGAGGGCGGCTACCAATTGGCGTCGACGGGCGTCACCTTCACGGACCCGACCGAGGCTGCCGCGCTGCGCGATGCGTTGGCCGCGCACAAGGTCGAGAACGTGATGTTGGTCTCGGCGTTTCTGGCCGCGGCCGCGCTGGCCCAAACGGTCGGCAATCAGACGAACTACGCGCGCACGGCGCTGTTGTACATCGAGCCCGACACCGCAACCCTGGCGGTCGTCGACAGCGCGGATGGCTCGGTCACCGAGGTTTACCGGCAGCCCCTGCCCGCCGACGACGAGGCGGCGGTGACGCAGCTGGCCTCGATGGTCTCCGGTGCCGAGGCGTTGGAGGCGCGCCCGGACGCGGTGTTCGTCGTCGGCTCCGGCATCGACATCCCGATGATCAAGCCCGCGCTGGAGGCGGCGACCACGCTTCCGCTGGCGGCGGCCGAGGAGCCGGACACGGCGCTGGCCCGGGGAGCGGCGCTGGCCTCGGCGAATGCGCCGCTGTTCGCGTCTTCCACCGCCGCGCTGGCCTACGCGCAGGACCCGGGTACCGGCGCCATCGAGCCGTTCGCGGTGGCCCCCGGCTACTTCGAAACGCCGGCGGGTACCGTGGCGAACGCGCTGGCCTACAGCGCCGTCGCCGACGACCTCGACGAGGCCTACACCGGCGGGCACGCGACCCAGCTCGTCGGCGCGGGTCATCGCGAGCGCGGGTCCTTCCGGCTAATCGGCAGCGCGCTGGCGGCGATCTTCGTCGTCGGAGTGACGGCCCTGGTGGTCTCGCTGGCGATCGCCATTCGGCCGACCGCAGGTGTGCAGCCCGCTCCCGGCCACAACGTCGTCGCCCCCACCCAGGCGGCGCCGGCGCCGGTGGCTCCCGCCCCGGCACCCGCGGCACCGGCGCCCGCCCCGGCAGCGGCTCCCGAGGCTCCCGCACAGGCGC
>NZ_JAOPWB010000100.1 GCF_025965855.1 Mycobacterium sp.
GCACCGAGGCGGCCCGTCGCCAGCTCGAGGATACCGACGACACGGTCACCGTGATCGCCGCCCGTTGTGGGTTCGGCACCGCCGAGACTTTGCGCCGCAATTTTGTTCGACGACTGGGCATTTCGCCCGACCAGTACCGCAAGACATTCGCATAAACGGAACAGGAGATCACAATGACCCAGATCGCGATCGTGGTGTATCCCGGCTACACCGCCCTTGATTTCATCGGACCCTACGAGGTGCTGCGCCATCTGCCCGACGCCGAGGTCCGGTTCGTGTGGCACGATCCGGGGCCGATCGCCGCCGACTCCGGGGTGCTGCTCACCGGCGCCACGCATTCGTTCGACGAGACGCCATCGCCCGACACTGTGTTCGCGGCCTGAGGTGGCCAGTCACACTTCAGTGCTCAGCTCGCAGCCCAACGTCCTGAACGGGACACCCTCGTGCAGCTTGCATCCATGGATCGCCGACCATCTCGGAGACGACCTCTCGGTTCCGGTCATGGCCGCTCGCACCTCCATGAGCGTGCGGAACTTCGCGCGCCGCTCGCCCAGGAATTAGGCAGCACCCCCGCTGCCTATGTCGAGGCCGTCCGCGTGGAAGCGGGACGGCGGTTGCTTGAAACCACCCGCCGTGGACCAACCGACATCGCTCGGGATTGCGGCTTCGGCACTGTCGAGACGATGCATCGCAGCTTCCAACGCACCGACCGAATCACTCCTGGCCAATATCGCCAACATTTCGGCCCACGAACACCCGCCAAAGAACCTGAAAAGAGGACCTCCATGCGCATCGTCATCCCATTATTCGACCGGTTCACTGCCCTGGATGCGGTCGGGCCCTACCAGGTGCTGTCCGAGATCCCTGGCGCCGAGGTCGTCTTCGCCGCCGCCCAGCGTGGCCCGGTCCGTAGCGACACCGGCACGCTCGCCATTGTGGCCGACGCGTCGCTGCAGGAGGTCGACAACTGTGAGGTGCTCGTCGTCCCCGGCGGACCGGGCACCCGCAGGGCAACTACCGACGAGACACTCCTCGGCTGGGTTCGTCGGGTCCACGCGACGACCCAGTGGACCACCTCGGTCTGCACCGGCGCACTAGTGCTGGCAGCCGCCGGACTGCTGCAGGGCCTCGAGGCCACCACCCACTGGGCAGCTGTCGACGAACTCGAAGCGTTCGGCGCCCGCTACACCGCTCGGCGGGTCGTCACCGAAGGCAAAATCGCGACCGCAGCCGGTGTGTCCGCCGGCATCGACATGGCCCTGACCCTGGCCGCCCGTATCGCCGGGGACCACGTCGCCGAAGCGATCCAACTGATGATCGAATACGACCCGCAACCACCTTTCGACCGCGGATCGGTCGCCAAATCGACACCGCAGACCCTCACCCTTAGCGGGTCGCTCCTCGCGAAACGCTTAGCGGGGTGCTAGCGCCCGTTCGGCCGCGGCAGGTTAATAGCTCCGGATCGCCGTCCCGGTCGACTCTTATGACGCTGCTCGCGAAACTCAAACGGTACCGACCCAAAAGTGGCCGGCAACACCGGCATTGCCTGTGCGCTGCTCCCTGCGCAGGCCTACGCGCGAAGACAGTCGAACACGGACGACACCGATCAACGATAAGGCGAAACACATGCCTCCCGCGATTGCACAACCCGTCACGGCACCGCCAGTGGGTCAAAATTCAGATGCCGTCGAGAAACATCGAAGACTGTCGCAATCGAGCCGTACACGGACGCTGACAGGTAGGCGGTGGTTCGCGGTTCCGGCCCACGGGAAGCATTGATGGGTGCTAGCGGTGATGACGTGTCGTCGCTGAAGCCCAATTCTGGTGAAGACGAGGACGGCTACACCCCGCCACCGAAGTCGCGCCACGACAAGGAGCCGACGGCGCCACTTCACAAACCGCTACTGGTGGAGGGGACGTCGCGGCAGCGATGGCGGTTGCACCAATGGGCGGCGCCGACGTGCGCGGTTCAACACCCACCGAACGCAACATCTGTTCGAGAATGGAGGTGCCGTGGTGTCAAGGGGCGGCGAGTTGTGGGCCACCGACGCGGGCACGAGGGACGACGTGGCCGCTCAGTGGGAGCACATCCTGTCGGCCACGTATCTGCCCTGGACGGTCAAGATCCCGGAGCTTCCCGAACGGAACGCGTTTCACGGGTGGGTGCGCCGCTGGTGGATCGATGACCTCTTAATGGCCGACAGCTGGTGCGGACCTTGTTCCGGTAGGCGTGCCCGCCATCAACTTGCCGATACCGAGGGTGAATTCGTCTACATACTGGTCAGCCAGAGGGGGGCTATGACGCTCAGTCAGCGGCACACCGTAGCCACGCTGACACCCGGTAACCTCGCCGTATTCGACACCACCCAGCGGAACCACTTCATCGTCCCGGAGTCATTATCGCTGCGCGGCATGCTGATACCGCGGGCGGCACTGGACGAGGTCGGTGGGCGGTCCTGGATGCGCGATGGGGTCGTGCTCAACCCCACCGCCCCGGCAACACGGCTGCTGATGAGTCATCTAGCCACGCTTAGCGAGGTGGTGCCGGGACTGGGTTCAGCCACGATGGGCGCAGCCCGGATGGCGGCGCTGGAGCTGTTCCTCGGCGCGCTGCGCAGCCACAGCGACGTCTGCTCGGCCGCGAGCGTGCGCCCCGCGCTGCGGGCGTCGATCGAGCGGTATATCGATCGTCATCTGCTCGACGGCGACGTCACGTCTGCTGCTATCGCGACGGCTCATTGGGTGTCGATCCGCACCGTCAACCGCGTCTTCAGCGCCACCGGTCAGACCGTCGGCGAGATCGTGCGCGCACGCAGGCTGGCACGCGCCCGAGCCGAGGTCACCGCCAGCGATCGGTCCATCTCTGTCATTGCCCACCGCTGGGGTTTCTCCGACACCAGCCACTTCAGCCGCACATTCAAGGCCCACTACGGCTATTCACCGACGGACTACCGCAACACCTATCGCTGCGACGGCCCGGTACAGCGACCTGTCGCGCAGGTTCAAGCCCCAGACGCACCCCGTGAGAAGACTAGCGTCACAACAGTTTAAGGCTCATGTGAACGGTCTTGGAGGTGGCCGAGGATGGGACGGGTCCAGCGTCGACTTACCGGAGCCGTTGCCGCCGTGGATCAGAAGCCCGGTGGTCGGTACCGTTATCAAGGTCTGGTGTTGGCCGGCTAGCGAATGCGTTTTTCCGCGCCGGCCAGCGCTTGCAGCGGCTGCACCATCCCCCACCGCCGCATCAAAATGCGGATAGATCGACGGTGGCGTCGGTGCAACGGCGATGGGCCAGCGCGCGGATGAAAACTGCTTTGGCGTTGCCGGTTTCCGGCATGAGTTTGGTGGCGGCGTCGAAGATCTCGCAGTGCAACTGCACGCGGAGGCCGCGCGAGGCGCGCGGACCCGGGGCATCAGAAGTCGAGACTGAGACGCTCACCAGTATCCTGTGCGCGGAGTTGCGCCGGATGCACCGCCTCGCTGATTCCGATCCGCTGGTGCAGCTGGCGCAATGGCCGCGGTGCCCACCAATTGGCGCGGCCCAGCACATGCATGAACGCCGGCACGAGCACCATGCGGACCAGCGTTGCGTCGACCAGCACCGCCATTGTCAAGCCCATGCCCATCATCCGCAGGAACGCCACGTGCGCGGTGATCAGCGCGCCGAACGAAATCGACATCAGCAGCGCCGCGGCCGTCACCACCCGTCCCGTGCGTGCCAGCCCGCGCGCGACGGCTTCGTCGTTGTCGACACGCGTCCGGGAGGGCGATGCGAGCCAGAACTCGCGCATCCGCGATACCAGGAACACCTCGTAGTCCATCGACAGGCCGAACGCGAGGCAGAACAGCAGCACCGGTATGTTGGCCACCAGGGTTCCAGTGGCGGTGGTGCCCAGGCCGCCCAGGTGGCCGTCTTGGAAGATCCACACCAGGGCGCCGAACGCGGCGGTCAGCGACAAGATGTTGAGCGACAACGCCTTCAGCGGCAGCACCACGCTTCCGGTCAGCAGGAAGAGCAGTACGAATGTGATTGCCGCGGTGAGGCCGAGCACGGTCGGGAGCCGCGAGGTGACCGCGCTCGAGCTGTCGTGGTTGATCTGTGCGGTGCCGGTCATTTCCACCGGCCGGCCGGCGGGCGGAGCGACCGCATGCAGCCGGTCCAACTGCGTTTCGGATGCCTGCGAGAATAGCGGCGCCGTGCTCTGGACGGTCAGAAATGCGCTGCCGTCCTTGATCCTGGTCGCCGCCGCCGGGGGGCCGGCGGGCGCTCCGTTGACGAATCTGCCCATCGGAGCCGACACCGACGACACGTTGGGCAGCTGCGACAGCTGCGCGGCGTAACGGCGGAGCTCGGTGGCCGTGACCCCGGCCATGTCGGGGATCACTACGATCACTTCGCGGTCGGAGTCAACTGCGAAGTTGGTGCGCAGCTCGTCTCCGAGCTGGCGTGCCGAGGCCGACTTGGGCAGCACCCGGTCGTCGGGGAAGCCCCATTTGATGCCGAGGAACGGCGAGCCCAGCACGAGCAGCAGCGCGATGACAGCAAGACCTATCGGAATGGCATGCCGCACAATGATTTTGGTCGAGCGGTACCAGAACGTCTCCTCGACCGGGCGACGCTGCGGCTCGGGCCGGCGCAGCAACCGGCGGCCCAGCCGGCGGAGGTCGAGCGAGTCGAGCCGGTCACCCAGCAGCGTGATCGCGGCCGGGGTCACCACGATCGCGGCCAGTGCGGCGAACGCCACCACCGCGACGCCGGCGTAGGCGAACGATTTGAGGCAGTACATCGGGAACAGGGGCATCGCGACCATCGACAGGACGACCGTAGTCGCGGAGAACAGCACCGTTCGCCCGGCGGTGGCCATCGTGCGCACCAGCGCGTTTTCGCGGCTGGTGCCGTCGGCCAGCTCGTCGCGGAACCGGCTGATGATCAGCAGCGTGTAGTCGATCGCGAGGGCTAGGCCCATCGCCACGGTCAGGTTCAGCGCGAAGATTGAGACGTCGCTGACGAAGGTAATCGCGCGTAGTACGGCCATGGAACCGAGGATCGACAAGCAGCCGACCGCGAGCGGCAACGCTGCCGCAAGCAGGCCTCCGAACACCCAGACCAGCACCACGAAGCTCAGCGGGATCGTGATGGATTCCATGTGCAGTAGGTCTTTTTCGGTCTGCGCGTTGACTTGCACGTGGGTCATGGCTTCGCCGCCGGCGCGCACGGTTACCCCGTCGCGGTCGTGCGCGAGCCGGTTGGCGAGCGTCTTGGCGTAGGTCTGCGCACCGCTTTCGCCGCCACCGATACCGGCGATGATTAGCCCGGTCTTGCCGTCCTTGCTAATCAGGGCCGGTGCGATGGACGCCGGCGCGGTCCACGCCGACGTCACGTCGGCCACGCCTTTGGACTGTGCGAGTTGTTCGGCGATGTCCGTGCCGACCGCGCGCGGCGCTGCTGTGCACACCGTCGTTGGACGTGACGGCGATGATCATCTTCATGTCGCCCTGGTCGAACTTGTCGCTGAGCATCTGGGTGGCGTGAGCCGACTCCGCGGTGGGGTCCTGCAAGCCGCCCGCTGACAAGCTTTTCACTACCGGGATGCCGAAGATCGCGGTGGCGATCATCACGAGCACGGCCAGAGCGATGACCCGCCGCGGCGCGGCGATGGCAAGTCGAGCGATTCCTTGCAGCACCGCTGCCTCCTCGATCTCGTACCTGCTCTAACTTGTTCCAAACCCGACCAACGACCTTCACGCGGCGGCGTGTCGATCGAGCACTTCCAGCGTTATTTCGCGGTCTGGTACGGTGGCGATTCCGCGTGGCACCACCCGCGGTGGCCTGCGGCTTCGTTCCATCGGCGGCATCCGAAGCTCGACGGTACGCAGGATCGTTCCGATGGCAACGGCCAGTTCACACAAGGCAAATGAGGCGCCAATGCATCGCCGGCTACCCCCGCCGAAGGGCGCGTACTCAAATGGGGACAAATCTGTGCCCAAAAACCTTTCCGGATCGAAGCGGTCGGGATCCGGCCACATCGATGGATCGAAATGCAAGGCATACAACGCGATACCGACGGTGTCTCCTCGAGAGCACCAAACACCACCAATGGTCAACGGGCCTGCCAATCGCCGCAACACAATCGGAACCACCGGGTGCATGCGCAGTGTCTCTTTAATGACAGCACCGAGATAGGGCAACGCGGGCAGATATTCCGGGGACGGACATTCGGACAGCTCGGCACCC
Source organism: Mycobacterium sp. (assembly GCF_025965855.1). Lineage (GTDB taxonomy): Bacteria > Actinomycetota > Actinomycetes > Mycobacteriales > Mycobacteriaceae > Mycobacterium. The sequence goes on from NZ_JAOPWB010000100.1 coordinate 6,236, forward strand.
AACCGTTCCCGCACCACATCGTCCCGGTATATGTGGTACAGCGTCCAAGTCAGCGATGTCGCGCTGGTTTCATGACCCGCAGCGAGCAATGTCCGCAGCTGGTCGTACAGCCGCGGCTGGCCGTGTCGGCGATCTTGGTCGTTGGTCGCAGAAAGCAGTGCATCACGCACATCTGCACGCCGAAAACCGCTCCCCCGGTGATGGTCCATGTCCTCGGCCAGAAGGTGGTCGAGGTGGGCCCGAAGCTTTAGCAGGCGCCCCCATGGTCCCCGGCCCGCTATGTCTCGGCGTAATGCCGGCATCAGCATAAGGGGGGCACTGTTGGCCCGCAGCAAATCCTTGACGGCGTGGGCATACTCACCTTGGCGGTGCCGGTCTGCAACACCGAACACGACACGGATGATCACCTGAAGAGCGATGCCCAGCGCGAGCTCTCGCACCGCGATCCGATCACCGGGCCGCAGCGATCGGATCTGTTCCGCGGTCGTCTCCGCTACGGTGCCCAGGTACGCTCTCATCCGCTCACCGTGGAATGCCGGCATGAGCAGAGCCCGTTCGCGCCGGTGCTCCTCACCGGATAGCAAGATCAGCGACCCCTCGCCCACGATTGGCTCGATCGGATTCGGCGAGGGCGCCCGGCACACCGCCGCGGGTATGGTCAGGATGTCGCGGGCTGCCTGCTTCGTCCCGAAGAACAACACCTCGCCCAGGCCTGGGAAGGTCACGACCGTCGGGTCTGTCCGAGCGGCGCGGCGCCGAAAAAAGCCTTCCGGATCCAGGCCCGCCGACACCGCGTGCACCAGACCCATCGATGACCTGATCACCGAGGCTGCCGTCATGTCGCATACTCCGCGGACGGCTGCTGTTGTGTCGAATCACGGCAGCGCCACGTCTCCCACCGCGGCGACATCGGCGCCGCTTTCGCGGCCGCCTCAGAGTTGGGTGCCATGGTCGTGGATTTCGGTGACGTTAGCGTTGCCGTTGAATCGGTTGGGGCCGCGCTCGGCCACGGGTAGCAGCCGGTTTGTCACCGCTTCCAATATCGCCCTGGTGGATGTCCGTCCGCCGATGGTGATCCGAGCGGCGCCGTCGCCGTAGTGGCGAACGTTCAGTCCGGCGTTGTCGAATACGTCTCGCCATGGCAACCGCGAGCCCGGCACGTACAGAAAGTTCGCGTGCCCGTCGATGCTGTAGATGCCCAGCGTGCGCAGCCGTCGCCGCAAATAGCGGCGTTGACCGGTGATGAGCCGGATGCGTTGCCACAGTTGGGCCTCCGCGTGATAGGACGCGGCGACCGCAGCGGCGGCGGTGATGCTCGTGCCGAACGGCAACTGCATGCTCCACAGCCTCTTGGCCAGCTCCGGGGCCGCGAGCCCGTATCCGATCCGCAGGCCCGCCAAGCCGTAGGCCTTCGAAAACGTCCGCAGCACCACGACGTTCGGGAAGCGCCGCACCAGTTCCGGGGCGTCCAACCGGTGCCGGGGGGCGACGAATTCGATGTAGGCCTCGTCGAGCAGTACGACCGTGTCGGACGGCAGCCGGTGCAGGAACTGTTCGACGTCGGCGGCCGATTCCAGTGTGCCAGTGGGGTTGTGCGGTCGGCACAGCACAACCACCCTGGCGTGACTGGCAGCATCGGCCATCGCGGTCAGGTCGTGGTGGCCGTGCCCGTCCAGCGGCACCGTCTCCGCGAGCAACCGGGCCATCGCGGCGCAGATTGGGTATCCCTCGAATGTCGGCGACGTCAGCACGATCCGATCGCCGGGCTCGGTTACGGTGTTCAGCACTTGCATGATCACTCCGGTCGCCCCGGCCCCAACGACGATCTGCTCCCCACCCACCCTGAGGCGGGCGGCGATCACGGCGCGCAACGCTTCGGGCAGCAACTCCGGATAGCGGTTGGCCGCGTTCACGGACCGGGTCAGCGCCGCACGCACACTGGGCAGCGGCGAGAACGGATTCTCGTTGTGCGCCAGCGCAGACGGGTCGACCGCCTCGGGCAGCGCATCGAGGATGCCCGCAGCGATGGCGGTGGCCGGCCTCAGCGACGGCATCACTGCCGACCACCCCAGCGGATCGCGGCGGCGCCGGCGAAGTCGCCGGCATGCGCGAAGGCAGCCATCATCACAACATCGCCGGCTTTAATTTGGCCATCATCGATTGCGGCGTCGAGATTGATCGGGATGCCCGCGGCGAACAGGTTGCCGCACTGGTTGAACGTGTCGCGGTGGCGTTCTGTCGGCAGCTCCAACGCCTCTCGCCAGTTGCGCATCAAAAACCGGTTGGGCTGGTTGGTGACCAGCAGATCAAGGTCCTTGGATTTCACGCCGATGCGGTCGCACACGGCGAGCACGACCTCGGGCACCTGACGGTTGCCGCGGCCCAGCACCTTCAGAATCTTGGCCTCGTTGAAGCCCACGTAGACTTCGCCGCTGCCCGCTTGCCACCACAACCGCGGCGGATCGGAGGCAAGCGTCATGTCGCCGGCGTACGCGCCGTGGTAGCGGCATTCGATATCGAGCACCGGCGACTTGTCGGATAAGGTGAGCAGCCCGACAGCCGCGCCATCACCAGGCACCGCGGACTGGGCGAGCTTGCGAACCTGCTCCTGCTCAAAGAGCTTGCCCGCCGCGTTCTGCGCGCAGGCGATAAGGGCCGTGCGGCCAGCGCCCGAGGCCAACATCTGATGAGCGAGCTTCATCATGAGCACGAAGGCCGCGCACCCCCCGTTGTGCACGTCGATGATGTACTCGGGGTTGATGCCAAGCCGATGGGCGACCTCGCCCCCGGCGCCAACAATCGGCAAATCCGGCATCTGCGAGTGGGTCAGGAGGACGTCGATATCTGCAAGGAGGTCCGAACCGTGCCGGTCCACCAGCCCAAAGACAGCTCGCTCGATCATGTCAACGTTGGACTCATCGAAGCCCGCATGGCGGCGGAATTCGGGTGCGCGGAACATCACGTTGTCGCGCAGCTCATCGGCACCGGCGACCTGCGCGTAGTACTCGGCGCCGATCGGATCGCCGGGCAGGTAGGTGGAGACGTCGATCAGGCTGACACTCATTTCGGCTTTCATCTCATCCAGACCGGCGTCACCGGCAGGCCGTTGTGATGGCGGTATTCGGCAATTGCCTTGAGGTTCTTCAGCTCCAGCAGATGGCCGGCGCCGAACATGTCCCAGAAGTCGCCGACCCACACCGGGCGCTTCGGCGGTGGGGTCTGGGGATACGGGTTTTCGTCGTAGAACGGGTGGTGTCAATTCGTCCACAGCACAACGGAGCCGGGCTTGTCGAGGACCGCCTGCGCGTCGACCACGCGCATCAGGTAGATCATCCACAGGTGCTTGCCCTGGTCCCACGCGCAGTGGTAGTCGACGGTGCGGGCCTCGCGATTGGCCACGGTGCGGGTGTAGATCTTCGTGTCCGAGCCGAGCCGGTCGTAGGCCAGCCACAGGCTCGGCTTCTCGGTTTCGGTGAAGCCCCGCAGGCTGTAGGTCCACTCCTCCAGGCAGCGGGTGTCGGCCAGGTAGTCGAACAGCTCGTCGGGCGGGCAGTCGATGTACTCGTTGACGGCGCAGAACCGGCCGAAGACCTCGTCGTGCGGATACACCGACCGCATCATCTCCATGATGATCGGGGTGGCTTTCTCACGCGGTGACGTCTCGATCCGGAGCAGACCCTCCATCGGCTCACCGCTACCGGTGTGGGTGGTGATGTCCTCAAGCGCTGGCAACGACATCGGCACGGCTCTCCTTTGCGATCGGATTGTTGGATTTGCGAGCCGCTTTCGGTGCGGCCTTGGCAAGAAATGGTGCGAACGGCGGGATTTCGTCGGCCGCGCACTCGACGCACACCACCGACGGGCCCTCGACAGCCAGCGCTGCGGTCATCGCGTCGGGCAGATCGCCGATGGTCTCGACGTCCACCGACGACACCCCGGGGAACATCGAGGCCAGGCCGGCGCCCAAATGCGCTGGGCCGAAACGGTTGTAGCTGTAGAGGTCGTCGTAAAACAGCTGCTCGCGGGTCACGCACATCGCGTGGGCGTTGTTATTGAACAGCACAAACGTCACCGGCAGCCGGTATTCGATCGCGGTGTGCAATTCCATGCCGTGCATGTAAAACGCGCCGTCGCCGGCGATCACCACCGTGCGCCGACGCCCCCCGCGGCCGTGCGCCCTCCCGAAGGCCATCCCGACACCCGCGCCGAAGCTATACCCCATGCCGCCCATGCCCAACGCGACTACGAAACGCCCACCGCGGCGCACCGGCAACCAATGAATCGCCGCCGCGCCGGTGTTGCCGGCGTCCACCACAATGTCGGTTCCATCGCGCAGGACCGCATCCAGCACGCTCATCGCGTCGCGGTACCGCACCCCGGGGCCGTCGAACGGCGGTGTCAGCAGCTGGGTGCGCGCACGGTGCTCGGGCACCCGCACGCCGGCCGGCCGGCCGGGACCGGTCAGGGCCTGCGTCAACAGCGACAGCGAGCCGCGCAGGTCGTCGGTGTGCACATGCGGGCACGCCACGTGCGGCGGCGCCGAACCAATCGAATAGGTTGGCACCTTCGCCAGCGCGTCGTCGAGGCCGGTGCGGGCGGTCACCGACAGACGCGTGCCGACCAGCAGGCACATCGCGCTGTCGGCCACCGCGGCGGCCACCCCGGGGTGACCCATCACACCGGTCACTCCCAGCGCTGACGACGAGCCCAAACCGGGAACGCCGGCGACGTCCTTGGCGTCGGGAACCGTCGCGACCCGCGCCCGCAGCACCGCGCGCAGCCGTTCGAGCTCGGCGCGGGCGTCGTCGCGGGCGATCTGCTTACCCGCGATGATCGTGACCGGCCCGTCCACACGTCGCAGCGCACGCGCGATCGGCTGCGGATCACTCAGCTGAGCCCGGAAGTGGTTGAGACCGCTTGTGCCGCCGTTGTTTCCGACATTGGCCTGCTGGATGTTCTTGGGCAGCAGCAGCACGGCGGGACCGCCGCCGCTGTTGGCCGCGGTGATGGCCTCGGGCAACGCCGAGACGATGTCGGCGGGCGTGGTCACCCGACGGCAAAACACCGACACCGCCGAAAACAGCGCCTCGCCGTTCAGCGCGCCATTAACACCGCTGGTGTCCTGGAAAGCGCCGCGCCCGTCGAGTGTCGTCGGCGGTTGGCCGATCAACGCCAACACCGGCACCCGGCTGGCCAATGACTCCCCCAACCCGGGCACCGTATTCAGGCAGCCACCGCCGGAGGTTGCCGCCACCACGCCCAGCCCGGCGCCACCGCGGCTATACCCGTCGGCCATCGCCGCGGCAGAAAACTCGTGCTTGGCCAGGACGGCGGTGACGTCGGAGTGGAAATGGGCGGCGTCGTACAGGTCTTCGATATTGGCGCCGTCGACTCCGAAGATGTAATCGACGCCAGCGGCCACGAGGTGATCGACAATGAAATCAACCACCCGGCACCGGGATCCGCGCGGTGCTCGAGCATGCTGGTGATTAGCGGCCATACTTTCCTCCCGACAGCAAGTTTCAACAAGATCCACCAGTTACGAGACGAGGTCTCGTGCTGGTTCAAAACCGAAGAACCGCGCCCTCGATCGTGAGCCCCGGCCCGAATGTCAACAGGACACCGTGCTCTCCGCGGTGCGGCTTATCCACCCGCAGAATGTTTTCGAGCACGAGTAGCACCGTGGCTGAGGCGCAGTTGCCGGCGTTGGCGAGCACATCCCAACTCGCACGCAATTGCTCGGGCTTTAACGCCAGCTGCTTTCCCAGCAGCCGAACGATCTTCGGACCACCAGGGTGAATTCCCCAGTGGCTCACATCGCGAGTGGATAGCCCCAGCGGTTGCAGGAGCCTGCGGATGAAGCCATCGATGTTCTCCTGCAGTGCTGCGGGCACACCGGCGGCCAGCGTCATCCAGAAGGACTGGTTGCCGATGTTCAAACTCATCATCGTGTGGTGGTCATACAGCTGCTCAGTGTGCGTGCGCAAAAACTGGATACCGACGCCATCAGGCGCCGATCCCATCAGCATCGACACGCTGGCATCGCCGAAAAGTGCCTGTGTGATCAGTGATTCCGTCGGATCCTCACCGGCCATCGGGGCATTGCGGATGTGGGCTGAGCTGAGTTCAGTGCAGTTGCAGATCACCAACTGATCGGGTCGGGCGGCCACGCTGTCCATCGCGACCTTGATGACGTTGAGCGCCGCATAGCAACCCATGTGGCCGATGAAGGTACGCCGCAGATCCGACCGCAGCCCCAGCTGTTTGGCAAGAAGCAGATCCGGCCCCGGATTGACGTAACCGGTCGAGCAGGCCATCACCAGGCTGCCAATCCGGCGCGGGTCGAAGCCGCCAATCGCGTGTTTGAGCGACCGCGAGGCCACCTCGATGACCGCTTCACTGTGCGCGGCCATCCGGTCCCCGGTGAGCAGCGCGCCGGCGTCCGCCAAATTATCCGGGTCCCACATGATGTAGCGCCGCCGCACACCCGTCGACTCCACGATGCGCTTGGCGAACGGAACTGACGAGGACGTGCTGTGAAAGAAGCGTTCCCAGCTTTCCTGTTGAGTAATTTCAAACGGCGGATACGCCGATGACAGGCTCATCAGCGTCGGCAGCAGGCGCATCGCGCTCGCCGACTGGTGCCCGGACAAGGGTGAGTCAATGGTGCTTTCTCGAAACATGCCGATCTATCCCCGTGTTGCCTGTTGGTCGCGGTTCATCCGACCGTCGGGTTTCTTGGCTGTGAGCCGCGAGAACGTCGCTCGCGCGTGGGAAAGTTCGCCGTTGGCCGCCTGTAGCGCCAGCTTCATCGGGGTGACCTTCTTCGGGGGAGACAGCATGCCCGTCAGCCACTGGATGCGCGCCTCGCGCCGTCGAAACTTTCCGCTTGTGGTCTTGGGCAACGTACCGGGTGCCAGCAACTCCACATGCGCGGGCAGGATGCCCGTGCGCTCCTGAACTCGCGACGCCACGTCTTGCGTCAGCGTTGAGGGGGCGTCGGAAGTCGTCTCGACTAACATTGCCAGCGCTTCCTCATCCCCGTCGGCAGGGACGAACCCGACCGCGGCTGCACAGCCGCTACGAACGCCCGAGAGCCCGTCCAGCGCTGCCTCGAACTCCTCGGGCGCATGGTTGGCGCCCCGCACGACGACGATTTCCTTGTGCCGTCCGCACACGAATAGTTCGCCGTGGTGAATGAACCCGAGATCACCGGAGTCGAGCCAGCCGCCGTGCAGGACCTGATCGGTCAGATCGGGCCGGTCGAAGTAGCCCGCCATGATGCTGGGTCCACGAACGAAGACGTGTCCGACTCGGTCCGGGCGCAACCGCAGCCCGCCGTTATCGCGGATTTCAACCTCAACCCCGGCCAGCGGACGTCCGACGCTCACCACCTCTTTGGCGCCCGGCTTGACGACACCTTCCGCGGCCAGTTTCGCGGCGTCGACGCCAAGGGTGCTGAAGGAGGTGCCCACCGGTTTGAACGTCACCGCCAACGAGGCCTCCGCCATCCCGTAGCACGGTGTCAGCGCCGACGCGCGAAAACCCCAGGGCCCGAATCGCTCACTGAATCGGCGCTGGACTGCAGCGCTGACCGCCTCCGCGCCATTCAGACACAGTCCCCATGAGGATAGGTCTACACCGTTTAGTTCGTCGTCACCGATACGCTTGAGGCACAAGCTAAAAGCAAAATTGGGTGCCGCCGAATGCGTGCCCCGATGTCGTGAGATGGCGCGAAGCCATGCAGCCGGCTGCGCCACGAACAACTCAGGCGGAAGTAGGACAAGGGGGACTGGAACGTAGAACGCGCTCAGCAGATTGCCGATCAATCCCATGTCGTGGTAGAGCGGTAGCCAGGTGACACCGATCGGGTCGCCCGCTCCCATCTCTGGCGTGATGTAGCGCTCGATCGCGGCCAGGTTCCACAGCAGGTTCGCATGGGTTAGGGCCACAGGCTTGGGATCGTGCGTTGTGCCTGACGAGAATTGGATCAATGCCACGTCGTTGGCGGCGGCCTCCACCTCGCACGAGTTATAGTCCCCCAGGCTGGACGCCGTCACACAACCGAGGCGAGGGGCTGAATTTTGAACGGCCACCCCAACGAAGCGGCGGATTCGTTGGTCTGTCACCACCAAGGCCGCGTCCACCGCCGCCAGCATCGCCGCTGTCCTGCGGTGGTACTCGTCAAGTTTTCCCAGCCGGACGGGCGGATACAGCGGAACCGGAATCGCGCCCGCGCAGAGAACCCCGAAGAAGCACTGCACAAAATCTGGCGAGGTCGGCAGGACCAGCGCGACGCGATCGCCCTTCTGCACCCCCCGAGCTCTCAGATCCGCCGCGATCAATAGTGCCTGCTCCCGTATCCGAGCCATCGGGACTTCGCGGTCTTCTTCTTTTCGATTCACAAAGACCAGGCTCACGCCGCTCTGTGCCGCGGCGGCGAGCATCTGGGTCAGTGTCGCGTGCTTCGGATCGATTGCTGGAGCGCTTCTCATGCGCTTTCCCGAAGACGCCGCACAACTAAGTTCGCCAGATCTCTAACCGTGTGGAGATCGTCAGCGTCTTCGGTGTCCAGGGTGATCTCGTAGTGTGACTCGATCTTGAAGACAAGCGACATCACCTTGACCGAATCCAGACCTGCGCTCTGCAGGGACGAATCGGCCGTGAGATCGATAGCTACCACTTCGGCGCGGATGAAGTCGATGATCACGCTGACGACGGCTGCTGCAGTGGCGCCTTTTTCGCTCGGCGGCGTCATGAGAAACAACCTTTGGTCTAGATCGGGGACACGTTCTGGATGCATGTGTTCGTTTTGGCTTGTTCGGCAACAAAATTGGGTATCGAATCGCCAATGCGTGTGAGTTCCCAGGCGGCGAACCCACGTATCGGCCGCTTTATCAGCGGGTGCATGCTGTCCGACGCCCTCGGCGTCGAACTCGGCTTCGCCTGTAGTCATCGGCCACCTCCATCGCTCGTTCATTTCCAGCGTTGCGCCGTTGTAGCTTTAGTGTTGTCGAGCAAGCCGTCTGCAGCTTGAACCTGCGCGACAGGTCGGTGTACCACTGCGTCAGCGGGGAGGTTCGCGGTGATTCGCGTGGCGGTAGTCGGTAGGCGAATAGCCGTAGTGTCCTTTGAAATTCCGGGTGAAGTAGCCGCCGTCCGTGAACCCCAGCGGTGAGCGATGTGCGAGATGGGTCGATCGGTTACCGCCAGGTCCTCACGCGCGGGCAAGCCGGCGCGTACGCACGACCCCGTGGCCATAGGGCGTGCGGATGAGAATCGTGGCGCAGTCATTGTCTGGCACGCCTGGAAGTAATGATCACCAACCAACACGGAGCCGTCGCGGGCCGGCGTCCGCAGACTGCGCTCGACCACGTACCGATTGCGCGCTGGGGGTAACTTGCGAAGCCGTTCAAAGAATCGGTCAACTGTGCGGACGGCGAGCCGTGGGGATTTCTTCACGATGACTACTTCGAGGTCTGCGGGCCCTAGAACCGCAGGCGAACGGCGACGGCGGCCGCGGCGGTCGCGAGTTCTACGGTGGCAGGCACGACGGTTGCTTCCTGCAGTGTCCGTGCTGTCTGGCTGAGGGCCGATGCGGTGACCGTATCACCCTGTGTATCAACGATATACGGCAAATAGATCGAACTGGGTGTGAACCCTACAGAATTCGGCCACAGTTGCCCGGTCCGTGAGCACCTGCGCGACAGCATCATCGGGGCCATCAACTAAGTGCCGTGCGGGTGCGGGTTAGACACGCCGTTGTTCTCATCGAGTCCCTGTCCACGGTCGCGTTATTCCCCAGGGGTAGCCGTCACGTAATTAGCCAGGTTCGGGCGCCGCTGTGGTGTGGGTAACTCGGTGGGTGGTCGGTGTCCGGTGGTGGTGGTGCCGGGTCGTTTCCGGGGTCGGTAGGAGGGCCGTCCATGCCCGGCTCGCGGCGGTTTGGTAGGCGTGCTCGCACCGCAGCGGCTCGACCGTCCGTGGGGGCACGGTGGGTTCGAGCGGGACAGGAACCAGTTGGGGGTGGTCGTGGGTGATGGCTAGCCTGCCACACGATAGACCACTCTGCGGGCGGGTGCAGCTGTATGCACGACTTGCGGCATTGAGGCGCGCACGCAGCGGAATATCGAACCGCAGGTCCTGGTGACTCCCGATGTGCACCGTTTTCATTGTGCGCCAATTGTTTTGGCTGTCTTGAAGCTCCACGTGAGAACCTAGTAATTGCGATCGATTCTCGGTCATTGACGATGATTAAACGATGACAGCAAGAGGGCATGCTGGGCGGATTCATACGGTCAGCGCAACATCTGATGATTCGGGAGGCTGCGATGCCGAGGGGATATCCGGTTTTCAAGGGTAGGACGGCCAACTAAGGCTGCCAACGATGTAGTACACCGGCACCCACCCTGGACCGACGTCGGGCTGGTAAATCGTGCAGCCACAACCTCCGTCACAGTTACTATCAGAGTGCGCTGCATGCCCGCATACGCAGTTTGGTGAATCGGCCGGGCGGACCTCGGCCATTATGTTGTCGGTCTTGCAGAAACCGTGCTCGTCGTCACGGATCCGTGCCGGCAATCCAGTGCCCGCAGTGTCTTTGTCTGCGCTCACCGCCATGGTCACCCTTTCCGCGACTTATGCCGCGCCAGATACTTAGGTTGTCTATAAGAAAAATACTCTAAGCAACAGGGCTGTGCCTTCACCGCCAGCGCTGACCTTTCGGTACCGGTCAGCAGGAGTCCGAGGCTTACTGCCAGCGGCACAGCGCGACGGGCCGATGCGGGGACGCGACGCCGACCTCGTGCGAAACCACGGATCCGAAGGCGCCACCCGGGCAACGTCACCCATCGCGTCTATGCATCGTTGTCGTCACTTCCTGCCAACCGGGTCAGCCTTCTGGTGAAGACGAACGACGCAGGGCGGTCAGTTCAATGTCGTGACGCCTCGCCGCCGAAGCTCACAGTGATAGCGGAAGGTGAGCGACGACACATCTCACCGTGCCGGGTCCTTCCGGGATGGCCCGGGAGTTCAGTGGTGCGAGGGTGGATGGATAACTGGGCGCCGCGGATCTTGTGTGCTGATCGCCCAGGATCGGCGAGGGCAAACGTCTTGATAGCAGTAAAAGAAAATCCTCACACACTAAGCCGCGCGGCCCCGCGGCCCGGTGCGGCGCACCACTGTGACGGTTAGGACATCGTCGGCTGCCGTTGCAAACGAGGGCACTTCGAGTAGGGCTGACAGAGTCGGGCTGACAGGATTTGATCCGGCGACCACCTGACCCCTAGTCGGATATCGACTGAATTATGTTGTCTTGCAATGAATCTCGAAGCGCACAGTTGTTGCTGTCCATCGGACGGAGCCAGCGAGAACGTCATCGGGAATCATCCTTTCATTTCGGTGCTGCCGTTCGAATCATCGGACAGGCAACCCATCTCGCTGTTCGCCCACTGCGGTGTCGACATGCTCCGATCTTCTACTACCACAACGGTCGCACGCCCTGAGTTCTTCAATGCCCACAGTGTGATCCCCACATCTGAGCTAGACGGCCTCGGCCTCGACGAAGCTCAACGGTGAGGCAGTGGGCACCCATCGGGTCAGCCGGAACCCCGCGCGCTCGAGGAGACTGCGGTACTCCGGCACCGTTCGTTCGCGTCCAGCCTGCAGCAGGAGCATCTCCAGATCCGTCCAATGACCGAAGAATTCGCGATCGTGGTCCGGGATCACGCAATCGATCACCAGTACCTTTGTGCCGACCTTCGCAGCCGAGCGGACGCTCTGGAGAATCTCGACCGCCTTGTCGTCGGGCCAGTCATGCAGGATCATCTTGAGCACGTAGACATCGCCACCCGTGGGAACGCTTTCGAAGAACGATCCCTCCAGTAACTCCACTCGATCTGCGACATTGTGCTGACGCAACACTGGTGGGGCTTTGGCGAGGGCATGCGGCAGATCGTAGAGAACCCCTCGGGCAGTCGGGGTCGCCTTGAGGATGGCAGAAAGCAGGCGGCCAACCCCACCGCCAACATCGACAACTGTCTGGTAGTCGTCGAACGAATAGGCGGCCATCAGGTAATCCACCGCCATCTCGGTGGTGTCGGCCATGGCGCGGTTGAAAACTTCATTGAGCTCGGGATCCCCAACGAGGTAGTCGAAGGCTTCCATGCCGTGCAGCACCGGAAGAACCGCCTTGCCGGTCCTGATCGCATCCGCCAGATAGCTCCAATGCTCACGATGTTGGACCGAACCCACCATCTGGGCCATGGCCGCCGCCGACAGCGGAGCGTTGGCACGCAACGACTTAGCGAGCGCGTTGAGCGCATAGCGACCGTCACGGCGCTGGCGAAATATGCCGCGGCCGATCAATGCTCGTAGCAGTCGGCGCAGCGCGTCGGGATCCGCCTCCACCCGAGACGCCAACTCTTCCAACCGCAGCGGCCCCTTGTCGAGAGCGTCGGCGATACCGAGCTCCACGGCTACCGCGATGGCTTGTGACGTCCAGGCGCTGACGATCAATTCCATCATCGCCGCATAGGGTGGGACCATCCGTAGATGGATCAGTGCCAGACGATGGCGAGCACGCTCAACGAGTCGCACCAATTTCGTGGGGGGAATTCTTGCAGACATAGTGACCATGACCTTGACCTAGAGCGAGTGGTTGCGCGAGCGTGACCGATTCCCAGCTGAGGAACTGAGGCAGAGCCGAAAATGCCGGCCCCGCGCGATATTACGGCGCCTACTGATGTATTACGCCTCCGTTTTCTCCCTTCGGGGATCTGGTCCGTTCGGTCGAACAGTGCGATGTGACACGACGTGCTATTCCGATTCGGGCGGTTGGTGGATGGTGGCTGATGGTTGGCTGCTGATGTAGGCAAGCACGTCTTTAGGGTCCACCTCATCGGGCCACACACCGGCTGCGGTGGCTTGGTGGCCGATGGCTACGGGCAGGTGCAAGGCGACGTCGGTGCCATTGGGATCGCGGAACCAGAGCGCTGTCGCCCCGGGTTGGCCGGTTGCCCGGTGGGGCTGAGAACCCAGCTTGCTCAATCGGTTCAACGCCGGACGTGCCGACTGCACATCGCTCAGAGCCAGATTGATGCAGGTGACACCACTCGCTTCGGGATGGTAGTCAAATGCGATCGGCGAACGCTCGATCACCACCCGCAGGTAATCGCCGTGGATGGCGGTCATCCGGGCATTCAGCGATTGGGAAGCCCCGCCGAGCAACGCCGCCCACCACTCCGTCATCTCCGCCGGCCGGTGGGTGAGTAGCCGCAGCTCGACAGCCTGTGCCGCAACATCGTTCATGCGATTAGTCCTTTGTGGCTCGGCGCAAAGGCGCCGACGACTTGCAATGCTCGCCGCAACACTGGAGCGCCATCCCGCTCCGAGTGCAGCAGGGCGGCGATATGGCCATCGGGGCGTACCAGCAGCGCATCCGGTTCGGCGCCAGCGACGCCGGAGTGAAATACGCCGTGCCCAGCATCGCCGACCGACACTACCGACAACGAAAGTCCCGCCGCCGCAAGCGACCACACAGAATGGCTTGCGTCGGACACCAGTAGGGTCAGGTCGTCGCGGTGGACCAGATCCAGAGTGGACACTCGCCGATCACCGTCCTCGATCCAGACGTGCGGCAGCCGGCCGCCGGCGCGCACAGATGGGACATAGAACTCTGGATCGCTGACCGGTGGTGGCAGCCGATCGCCGATCACGGCGCCGCGCCCGTAACGCACCCCGAGGTCGCGTCCCCAGCTGCGATAGTGTGGACCCTGCTTGGCGATCGCCGCCGCGGCCCTGCGGCGGATCCGCTGACCGATCCGGCCCGGCGACTTGGCCAGGCGAAACCGCTGATATCCCAGCGTGGTGATCCCACGGATCAAGGCACGCACGGGACGTCGCGGTACCCAGCCCGGAATAGCAGCCACGGCTTGAGGGAGCGTGCGCACTGCCCGCCGTGGCAACCCCAGTGTGGCAACGACATCGAACATTCCGTCGAAGTTGGCCACCGAGTCGGCGGTCGCGGCCGCGCCGACCGGACGGCGTTCTCGTTCATAGGTGTCCAGCAGTGCCTCGTCGGCACGGCCGGCGATGACCCAGGCGAGCTTCCAGGCCAGGTTATGCACGTCGGCGACGCCGGTGTTGAGTCCCAGCCCGCCGGTGGGCGGAAACCGGTGCGCGGCATCGCCGGCCAGGAACACGCGGCCCACCCGGTAGTCGGTGGCGACTTGGGCGGTCATTGCCCACGTCTGGATCGACTTGATGTCAACGCGGACAGCGGGGTCGCCGATCGCATCGACTATGTGCCTGCGGCAGATCGCAGCCGGGAAGTCTTCCACCGATTCAAATGGCGGAAAGTAGGGGATCTGGAAAACCAGGTCTTCCGGCGGCCGGTGCACGATGGTGGCGCCCAGGCCCTTGGCGGTGTGGGTCCACATGACCGGGCCGCGGCGGTGGCGGCGGAAAGCCTCGAGATCGGCGGAGAAAAGGACGCTGACCACGTTTTGAAGGATCGGGCCCTCCATCGTGATCCCTAGCGCGCGCCGCACTGTGCTGGCTGCGCCGTCGGCCGCGATGAGGTAGCGCGCCAGGATTGTTCGGCGGGATCCGGTAGTGGTGTCGGCGACAGTGACCGCGACGCCGTCTGGGCCGTCGGTGTGGGAGCGGTACAGCCAGCCGGTGTGTGTTTTGATGCGATCACTGTTGCGTAGGTGTTGCCAGAGCAGCGGTTCCAGCACGTTCTGGGGTAGGTGTGCACTGCGGGTAGGGCTGATCGATTCGATCGCGTCCATCTGCGCGTCGGGCAAGTCGGCCAGTGGCACCCGCCCGAGCTCGGGCCCGGCGAAGGTGGTGCAGTACGCAATGCACCGCAGCTCGTGCATGGGGGCGCTGAGACCGCGGATGTTGCGCTCGAGGCCGATCTCGCGCCAAATCTCCATCGATCGCGTCGAGAGCACGTGCGCAGCGGGGTGCTGTTGTGGCTCGTGGCGTGCTTCCACCACGG
This sequence comes from Mycobacterium sp., assembly GCF_025965855.1. GTDB lineage: Bacteria > Actinomycetota > Actinomycetes > Mycobacteriales > Mycobacteriaceae > Mycobacterium. The sequence continues at coordinate 21,240 of NZ_JAOPWB010000100.1, forward strand.
TGCAGTCGATGCCATAGCTCGCGAGCAGCAGCGCCGCCGTGGCGCCCACCGGTCCGGCGCCGACGACAAGCACATTGCAGGTGTCGCTCACCTGTACTGCACCTGACGCCGAACCGTCTGGCGGACAGCTTGCGCGGGGATGTACGTCGGGAGCAGTTCTCGAGCGCTGCTGCGGCGTAGCTTGCCGGACGGCGTCTTCGGCAAGGCGCCGGCGGGGAACAACAGGATGTCACGCGGGCGGTGCCCGACTTGACTGCTCACTCGGGCGGCGATCTCGCGGCTGATGCGTGCGCGCGCGTCGTCGTCGGTCGCATTGCGTACTTCGGCGAGCACCGCAAAGCCCTCTCGATCGGCGTCGACACGCAGCGCGATCACGCAGCCCTTTCGCACGCCGTCGACACTCTCGGCCGCGCGCTCGATATCGTGCGGATAGAGATTCCTGCCGGCCAGCACGATGAGATCCCTTGTGCGACCACAGACATAGAGTCGCCCCTTCTCGTCGAGGTAACCCAGGTCTCCGCTGTCGAACCAGCCATCTGTCGCCAGCGGCACTAGACCGTCGGAGGTGAGATATTTGTCGGCGATCATCGGGCCGCCTAGTTCGATTGCGCCAATCTCTCGGGACGCCAACGCTGTTCCGTTCCGGCTTATCCGCAGATCCAGGCCCGTCACCGGTAACCCCACACACACCACATGCTGTACATCCGCGGAGTCGTCTTGGACCGGCTGCGCGCGGTGCGCTTCCGCAATGGCCTGCCGCGAGACCCGGTCGACAGTCGCCTGGTCGTGCGCCGACCCCAGCGACGCAACCAATGTGGCTTCGGCGAGTCCGTAGGCGGGCGTCAGCGCCGTCGGGCGCAGACCGAAGCGCGCGCCGACCGCAGAGAAGTCGGTCATGTCGCGGTGGTCGATCGGTTCGGCTCCGTTCACCGCGAAACGCAGCGACGAAAGGTCGATTGCGTCCGGGTCGGCGCGCTGCAGCACGCGAGCGAGCACGGAGTACGCGAAATTGGGCCCTGAGGTGATGGTCGCGCGGTGCCTGCTGATCAACTCAGCCCAGACGAGTGGTCGTTTGAGGAACTCCTCCGGTGGGACGACGACGGTTTCGATACCCAGCTGCATGGGGAAACACACGAAGGCGATCATCCCCATGTCATGCGACAGCGGCAGCCAGCTCGCCATCACGTCCGTGTTGATGTCGAGTTCCAGCCCGTCGTGCAAGGCGACGGCATTCGCGCCGAGATTGCCGTGACTGATCTCGACGGCTTTGGGCACGCCGGTTGATCCGGATGTCAACTGCCGCAACGCGATATCCGACTCGGCGGCATGGTCCGACATGTCGAGCTCGATCGGGTCGGCGCGACGCAGGGACTCGACCGTGCAGACGTTCAGTCCCTGAGCCGTCAGCGGATCCAGCGCACCCAGGAACTGCTCCCCGATGACGACCACGTCGGCCTTGATCATCAAAGTCGCCCGAACCGTGTCGGCCAGCCAGACCGCCAGGTCGGTGCGGGGAGTTGGTTGCTGCAGCATCGTCAGCGCGGCGCGACTCAGCCAGGCCGCCTGCGCGAGCGGCGCGATATCAGCGGCATCGGTGGCCAGCACAGCGACCGAACCCTGGCGGCGTATTCCCCGCGCGGCCAGACCGCCGGCCATCCGTTTCGCCTGTTCGTGGACTTCACACCAGGTCAACCGAACTGGGTCGGCGACCGTGCCTGCGGTCAAGTGCCGCGGCGAAAATCTCGCTGCGGCGGACATTTCGCGGGTTAATACGCTCACGGGAGTAAGTACCTTTCCCGTGCCGCTTCCTTGGCGACACGCGCGACGGTGGCTACCAATTCCTGTTCCGGCGAACGGAACAGGAAGTGGCCGCCGGGGTAAAAGCGAACCGGTTGAGGCTGGACCGAGTGCGACGCCCAGGCGGCCACCGTGTCAGGCGGCGCCACCGTGTCGCCGAGGCCCCCGACGATGTGCAGTGGACACGGAAGCGGTGGCGCATCGGTCCGCCAATGGGACTGGCAGATCCGCAGATCGTCACGAATGGTGGGCATCAGCAGCGCCAGCCAGTCCGGACGGTTCAGGACTTCCGTCGGCAGCCCGCCATAGCGCGCGAGCTCGGTGGCCAGCTCGTAATCGGCGAGCAGCTGCAAATCAAGCAGGGGAGGGGGTAGGTGCGGGGCACGGGAGGACGCGACGATAACCGCCTCCGGTGCCCGCATGCCGCGTGAGATACGTTGTTGAGCCAGTAAATACGCTAGTATCGCGCCCATGCTGTGACCCAGCAGGACGTGGGGCCGGCGCAACAGCTCATCGAGCTCGCCGCTCAGCGCCCGCACGCAGCTCTCGGCGTCGACATGGCGGGGCTCGTCGCGGCGCGACTCCCGTCCCGGCAGTGTCACGGCCGTAAATGCCACCGCGGCGCCGATGTCCGCCAGCGCTCGGCGCAGCGGATGAAACGACGCGGCCCCACCACCGGCGTGGTGAAAGCACACCAATTCCACGGGCGTCATCGTGCTGTGCCGCCCTCATCGAGCCGCTCCATCACGAAGTCGATGAGATCACCGACGCTGTGAATCCTCGGCAGCACCTCGGCGACAGTGATGTCGTGTAGTGGCGGATACTCCGCCCGCAGCCGGTCCAGGAGACGAAGCTGCAGCAACGAGTCGTAACCCAAGTCGTCCGCGAGCCGTTTGGATCGGCTGAGCGTGGTGACCGAATAGCCGCCGACATCGGCGATCAGCGCGAGAACCCCGCCCTCCGCACCGGTCTCCGGTTGCTCGGTATCCGCAGGCTCATCGACAGAATCGCTACTTTGCGCATCGGCGGTCTGCACCGGCTGTCGGGGGTAGGTGATCGGGCCGTCGAACCAGAACCGGCTGGAGGTATCGAAGACATAGGGCGGGATCCGCTGCGGCGGCCCGGCCGGCCCGTCGTACAGCGCCGCCAGATCGGGTGAGTAGCCGTCGCGCATCAACGTGGCAGCCACACCGAGCAGTTCTGTCCCGTCCGAACCCGGGCCGCTGCACAATGTGAGCGAGCGGGTCTCCGGCGGAAGTCCGCCCTGTCGGGCGAGTGTGAGCAGCGCTGATTTAGGACCGGCCTCGGCGAGATAGTCAGCGCGTCCGGTCCTTACGGCGGCCTGGACCGCGTCGGAGAACAGCACCGGAGAACAGATCTGTCCGGCCCAGTAGTCGACCGTCATCTCTGTGCCATTGACTTCACAGCCGAGCAGGGTGGAGAACAGCGGAAACTCGGCGGGTGCTGGCTCGAGTCCGGCTATCTCGCGCCGGAAGTCGGCCACCATCGGCTCCATGAGCGTCGAGTGAAAGGCGTGTGACACCGCCAGGTTCACCGCTTTGTCGCCCCGTTGCCGAACCAGTGTTTGCACTCGTGCCACGGCGTCGGCGTCCCCGGAGATGGTCAGGGAGTGCGGCCCATTGACCGCCGCGATCCCGCACCCGGGCTCTTCAGCGACGAGTGCTTCTACCTGCTCAACGCCGAGGTCGACCGCGATCATTGCCCCACCCGGAGGCAGCTCGCCCATCAATCGCGCTCTGGTCGCGATGAGCTTGGCGGCGGTGTCGAGGGTGAACACACCGGCCAGGCAGGCGGCGGCGATCTCCCCGACGCTGTGGCCGATCCCGAATGGCACCCGGATTCCGCTCTGTAGCAGAGTCTTTCCCAGCGCATAGGACACGGCGAACAACGCAGGCTGCGCGAGGCTGGTGTGATCGAGGCCCGGTGCGCCGCCGAAGATCGTTGCGAGCAGATCCGATCCGAGGTGCGAATCCAGGGCGGCAGCCGTGGAGTCGAGATTCTCCCGGTAAATCGGATGAGCGTCGTAGAGCCGCTGTGTCATGCCTGGGTACTGGGCACCCTGACCTGAGAACAGGAGCCCGACGCTGGCCGGGGCGCGGTGCGGCGGGGCGGACGACACCAGATCGTCACCGGCGCCGGCCGTAAATCGGCGGATCCCATCAACCAGGGTGTCGCGATCGCCTGCAACGACAAGGCGATGCCGGTTTGATCGCTTGACGACGTTGGTCGAGCGGCACCAGGAGGCCACCCGCGTGGAGTCGAGGATCTCCAGCGCGGCCGTCATCGACTCGGCGTTCCGCCGCAGCGCCTGCGCCGACGGCGCCGAAATGGTGAAGACGCCGGTCGCACCCGGGACGGGCAGCGCCGTGGCCGGCGCAGTCTCCAGTACCGCGTGCGCGTTACTGCCGCCGAGGCCGAACGAGCTCACCGCGCCTAGCGTGCCGTCCACCGGAAACTTTCGCGGACCGTCGGCCAACTGCAGACCGTGCTCGGCCAGTCGCAAGGCCGGATTGGCGCTGTCGCCGAACACCGTCGGCGGCAGCACGCCATGGTGCAACGCCAGGCACGTCTTGATGAACGCCGCGATCCCCGCACTGCCTTCGGTGTGCCCAATGTTTCCCTTCACGGAACCGAGCAGACAGGGCTCGCCGACTCGTGTCTTGTGCACGTCGCCAAGAGCGTTGGCTTCGATCATGTCGCCGAGCACCGTGCCGGTGCCGTGCGCCTCGACGAAGCCGATCTGTCCGGCATCGACCTCTGCCAGGCTCAGCGCCCGGCGCATCAGCTCCGCCTGCGACCGGCGGCTCGGGGCGGTGATGCCGTTGCTGCGGCCGTCGTGGTTGGTGACCGAGCTCTTCACGACGGCATAGATAGGTTGCCCGTCGGCAAGGGCGTCGTCGAGTCGGCGCAGCACCACCGCGGCCACGCCCTCGCCCCGCCCGATGCCGTCGGCGCCCAGCCCGAACGGCTTGCAGCGACCATCCGGCGCGGACAGCCCTGCCTGGGTGTAGAAAATCGAAAGCGACGGTGTCAGAATGAGATTCGCACCGGCCGCGATGACAGTATCGGCCTCGCCTGAGCGAAGCGCTGCGCAGCCCTGATGGACGGCAGTCAGTGATGACGAGCAGGCTGAATCGATGGCCACACTTGGCCCGGTGAGGCCCAGGTGGTAGGAGATACGGTTAGCAGTCATGAAATAGCCACTGCCCGTGCCGCGGAACGCCGTGAGCCCGGCGAAGTCGAGGATTTGCAGGTTGCTCCACTCGCTGGACATGATGCCGACGAAGACCCCGGTCGGGGTGCCGGTCAGTGACCGCGGGTCGATTCCGGCATCGTCGATCGCGCGCCATGACGATTCCAGGAGCAGGCGCTGCTGCGGGTCAAGCGCACCCGCCTCGATGGGCGCTATCCCGAAGAAGGCGTTGTCGAATGTGTCGACATTGTCGATGAAATGGCCACGCCGGGTGTTCATCGATCCGGAAGCACCGTCGGAGCGATAATATGCGTCGACATCCCAACGCTGCGAAGGCACTTCGCTGTCAGCCACTACGCCATCCATCAGCAGTCGCCAGAACGCGTCCTTGTCGGGCGCGCCCGGAAAGCGGCAATCGACACCGACCACGGCGATCGGCATCATGGCAGCACCCGCTCGGTGGCGAGGTACGCCGCGATGGCATCAATGGTGGCGTAGTCCCACACAATCGTGGTTTCGACGGGGATTCCCTTCTCGAACTCCAGGTCGGCGCACAGCGTCAGACTCGCGGCGGAGTCGATCCCGTAATCGGCCAACGGGGTGTCGATGTCGATGGTGTCCGGCGCCACGTTGACCTGCCCGGCCACCTTTGCGGTCAGCCAGTCGACGAGTTCCTGGTACTTGGGGTCTTCCGCGGTCGTCGTTGCTTCCCATCCCGGCTCGCCGTGACCGGGTGTGCCGGCGCGGGGTGCTGTCGCGGTCATGCGCTCACCACATCGTCGAATACCGGCAGATCGAAGGAGATCCGACCGTAGACGAACCCGCGTACACGGGTAGCGAAACGTTCACCGCCCACGACTGCGGCGCATCCGATCAACGGCAGACCGATCACGATGGCGATCCCCAGGCCAAGCACGAACGTGATCAGACTGGCGGCGTGCGCAGCGCTTCCGAATCGGCGCATGGACCTGACCGTTGCGCCCCACCTGCGAAACACCTTGCCGGCAAGGACGTCCGCCGCAGCCAACGCAGGCACGATGGGCGCCGCATCTTGCGGGCATGGCCGCGACTCAGCGATGCACTGCCCCACGTCGGCGACTCTCGCCAGTTCGTCATCGCCGACCCCGGCCCGCCCAAACCATAGAAACGGCGCGCGTTTTCCGGTCAGCAGCCAGCGTAGAGTGGTCACCAGGGTCATCGACGGCCCTCGCGTATCGGTGGCGGCGACCACGTCGACGCGCCGGGCACCCGCGGATCGCAGCAGCCCGGACGTCTCAATTGCCGCCGAATACCACATGTTGCGGCACGCGATCAGCGAGACGACGGTGCGACCCCGGACCGCCTCGGGATGCGTTTTCAGCAGCGATCGGATTGGAAGCGAGGGTGCCAGGTACCACACCTGGTAGGCCAGGATGACCAATTCGTCTGCAGCCGTGTCGAAACCGCCCGCCGGCTCGACGAGCTCCACGAGCGCCTGCGGGTCCACCGCTAGCGGAAACACTCCGAAGAATCGTCGAATCGGCCAGGGGAACGGGAACGCGTCACGCGGACGCACGTCGACCCAACGGATGTCCCACCCACGCGCTTCCAGCGGGGAGGTCAATGCCTGGGCCACCTCGCGCAACTGCCCGGTCTGCGTGTACAGGTAGACGACTGCCCGATGGTGCAGCCGCTCGGTCGGGGCGGCTTCCGACGCCCTGGTCACCGTGGGGTTTCCGACGACACCGCGGTGAGATGCATGAACGAGACCGCGAACCGGCCGGATTCGGGGACCATGCACAGCATCGTGTCGCCGTCCTTGATCAAACCCTGCTCCATCATCTCGTCGAGGATGACGTAAATGGAAGCGCTGCCGATGTTTCCGACGCTCGTCAGGTTGCTGTACCACATTTCGGGGCGGCCACCGTCGATGCCGCGTCGCGAAAATTCCTTCATCACAGTGTCTTTCATTCGCTCGCTCGAATAGTGTGCCGGGATCCAATTCAGTGTCGACGGATCGAATTTGCCCAGTCGGAGCAAGCGGTCATACTCGTCGACGCCGACCTTGACCAGGTGTGGCAGTAGGGAAAGGTCCTGTCGCAGGACCAACGCCCCGTCGGCAGCGGCCTCCGAAGCGTTCGGGTAGTCCCCCCATGACTTCGTGGCTCCCGTGTCCGGACTGCCACCGTACATACACGTCTTCTCGGTGTTCGCGTACGACGTCAGCGAGATCCAGTCGATGCGCAGGCTGATGCCGGAGGTTCTGGGCTCGTCCTGGATTACCACAGCGCCGGCCCCATCCGAGAGCATGTAGCGCAAGAATGCTGCTTCCAGTGGGAGGGTCCCCTCCTCGGCGACAACGCCCATCTCCTCGTACCGGGAGTTCTTGAAGAAGCGGGAGGCGAACTCGCTGGCCACGCTGATCGCGGTGCGCTTCTCACCGATCGCCACCTGCAGGTACGCGTTTTTCAGCGCCATCATCCCTGAACTGCAGATCCCGTGCAGGGTTGCGATTTCGAGGGGGCCGTAGCCCAGCTCGCCGTGCACCGTGCTGGCATGTCCTGGCGCCATCAGGTCCGGCAGCGTGGTGGCTGCACACAGCAATTCGACATCGTCGGGACCGAGGCCGACGCGCTCGGCTGCGCTCCGAACGGCGTTGGCCGCCATCGCCGCGTTGGAAATGACCGTCTGCTGTTTCTTGTCGATCGCGTAGTGGCGCGTCTTGATGCCGCAGTTGGCGAGAGTGATGTCCTTGAGATCGGAGGTTGAGCGTCCCGCCTTTCCGATGTAATCCTCTATTTCGTCGTTAGGCACGGGGTCGCCGGGGAGAAAGCTGCCGGTGGCCGTGATGTAAGCGCTCATATTCGGCTCCAGGATTGTCTTGTCATTGGGGTAGTGGTGTTGTTGTGATCTACTCGACGCATTCGTCGGGTCTAGGTTCGATCGGCGCCCGCATCGTGTTGCATTTCACGCAAGCGGACGCCGAAACGGATGGTTTGAGGACGAGGAGTCTGGGCCACCCTGTATGAGCTTGACCTGGTCATGCGTGATCCAGAAGGAGCCAGGTGGCCGTCCAAGCGAGTGCTGCCAGCAGCAGAACGGTCACGATGATGTGCCATAGCAGACGCCATCGATCGGGCTCCGGAGGATAGATTCCTCGTGGCGTGCGGCGATCGGCGCGATCGCCGCGCCGGTCTTGCCGACGTAGAGGAATGTCTGTGCCGACTTCCATGATGTGTGACGGATCTAGCTCGGTGGTCGACAGGAGTGATGTGGTATCCGGCTTCGGTGTCATGCTGGCGAGGTTAAGCAGATCAGCGGCGGCGTTTCGCCGACGGCGCATCAATTCGCGTTATTCGGGCAATGATTCGCGTTCGGCGGGCCGTTTCGGTGTGGGATGTTCAGTGTGCAGCGCGCAGCAACTGGAGCGGGGTCTGGCCGTACATCCTTTTGTGGGCGGCGGCGAAGCGGCTGAGGTTGGTGAATCCCCATCGGTGCGCGATAGCGGCGACGGTGTGGTGGGCGGGATCTGCCGAGCGCAGATCCCGATGCGCATGGCGGAGTCTGACCACCCGGACATAGGCCATCGGTGACATGCCCAGGTGCCGTTGGAATCCTGCCTGCAGGGTGCGCACGCTGACGTGGCATTGCCTGGCCAGTGTCGAGCTGGTCAGCGGCAGGTGCGCTCTGGCCTCGACGATGCCCATCGCGTCGCGGACCGCTGCCGGTCGGCCGGGGGCAGCAGGGGCTGCCAGTGCGTCGCGATAGGGATGGTCGGCCACGAGCAGTAAGCCGTGAATCAGGCTGTCCACCAACGGGTCCAACACCACAGGGTGCCGCATCAGGGTGTCCGGGCACGGCAGCTGGCGGTGAACCATCAGCAAGAGCCGCACCCAATCCTGGGCAGCCGTTGCTTGTAGCGGCAGCGTTGCGGTGAAGGGAATCGGGGAATCTGGCGGGATGTCGACCAGTATTTCCAGGGCTCGGTCGACGGCGACTTGGTCGATCTTCACCGCGAGATGGCGGCTGCCGCCGGGCCACCGGAGCACCGTCATCTCTCCGTCGGGTCGATAAATGGCGGCCCGTGCGGGAGTCGAGGTCAGCTGCTGGCCCCGGTGCCGTGACTCCAGCCATCCTTGGAGGGGAACAAGGACCTGGTAGCTGGCGCGATTCTCGTCGAAACCGAGTGCAACGTCGGTTTCGTAGGTGATATCGCCCACGGTAATCGGCCCCACACGGCTGACACGCTGGGTGAAGCCGAAGCCCTGCGATGGCCCTAGCAGCTTGAGCCAGTGCGGGTAATAGGCGCTCTCACAGAGGTGAATCGCCTGCTCGGGCGACCGCGTGCGAAACCACGGATCCCACTGCGCTTCGTTGTCATCCATCGCTTTTCCATCGTTGTTATACATCCGGTCAACGGGTCTGTGTTCACGTTGGTTCAGCTGGTGTGGTCCTCGGGGCGCGCTGTCGACCGGTTCGAGCATGCGATGCGGCTGCGAGGTTGCGCTCCGGCGATGCCAAGCGTCAGGGGTGGACGCGCATCAGTGGTCGGCGGGGAGGTCAATCCATTTCAGCGCCCACCGGTTGAGGTCGAGCAGGATCGTGCTCAGCGCGGCCCCCTTCTCGGTTAGCCGGTATTCGACTCGCACCGGCGGGCCGGCGTGGACATGCCATTCGACCAATCCGTCGCTTCGAGGTCTTTGAGGCCGAGCCTGGTGCCGAGGACGACTGGCTCGAAGAGGCAACGAGTTGATCCCGTGGGTAGACCGCCATGGAGCACCAACTCGTCACCGCACTCGTCACCGGAGCCAACCGGGGACTGGGTAGGCAGTTCGCCGCCGAACTCGTCGCGCGCGGCGCCAAGGTTTACGCCGCCGCACGCCGCCCCGAGACAATCGACCATCCGGGCGTCGTGCCCATCCAACTCGACATCACCGAACCAGCGTCGGTGCGCCGCGTCGCCGAGACCGCCACCGACGTCACCGTTCTGGTGAACAACGCCGGCATATCGACGCGCGCGTAGCTGCTGTCGGGGGCGTTGGAGGACTTGCGGCTGGAAATGGAAACGCACTACTTCGGCACGCTCGATGTCACTCGCACCTTCGTTCCCGTTATCGAACGTAACGGCGGCG
>NZ_JAOPWB010000103.1 GCF_025965855.1 Mycobacterium sp.
GAACTCGAACATACGGCCGACATCGCCGCCTTAGACGCTGCCGCCGACCTTGTCAACTCCCGTCGTCCTGGAGGGCTGCTCACCCCTGCCGATGGCACCAGCCTCGCCCTCTACGGCTCTGATGGTCGGCTCATCGGCGGGCAGGGACCCGGCAACGCTGACCCGATCGTACGGCAAACACTGGCAGACAACACCATTCACCACCAATCCCGGCTAGGCACGATGATCGCTGCCGTGCCGGTCCCCGATCAGGGTGGCGGAAACTATGCTGTTCGCGCCAGCACCGCCACCAGCGAGGTCTACCCGAAAATCGCGCTGACCTGGCTGGGAATGCTTGCTCTCGAACTGGTCATCCTCACTCTGACTTGGCAGCTCGCCCGATGGCAGGCGCGCCGGCTTGCCCGCCCTGTCGAAACGCTCGCTGCGTCGGCGTCGCGGCTGGGTGACGGCGACTTCACCGTGCGTGCCCAATCCAGCGGAATCCCCGAAATCGACACTGCCGCAGCCGCTCTGAACAATGCCGCCGCGCGGATCGGCGACCTCGTCGACCGTGAGCGCGCCGTCACCGCCCACGCGTCGCACCAGTTGCGCACGCCGCTGGCGGGATTGCGCCTGTCCCTCGAAAGCGCCCTTCATACCCCTGGGACGGATTACCCGACGGCAACACGCGAGGCGGTCGCAGCGGCGGACCGCCTGGAGCGCACCATCGATGACCTTGTCATGCTTGCCCGCAATCACGACCGGCGCACTATTGAGCCGCCCGACATTTCGGCGTTGCTCAATGACATCGAAGCACTCTGGCATGGGCTCCTTGCCAAGAGCGGGCGCTCGCTGCAAGTCATCACCGACCTCCAACTTCGCCCGCCACGGTTTTCTACTGCCGCAATCCGCCAAATCCTTACGGTGCTTATGGATAACGCCGCACGGCACGGAGCCGGACGAGTCACCGTCCACGCCCGCGAAACCATCACGACTGTCGCAATAGACGTCTCGGATGAAGGCGTGGAAGGCAGCATCGACGGCGTGCTCAACCGCCCGCCCGGCGATGGGCATGGCATCGGGCTGCGCCTGGCTCGTAGCCTCGCCGAAGCCGAAGGTGGGCGATTGTTGCAAACGGGCCGTGCACCCACCACTTTCACTTTGTTCCTGCCTGAAGACGATGATGAGCGGTGAAGGCATCGCACTCGTACGCCCGCCTTCGGTTTACTTCGCTGGTCGACTCGCCCTGGGGACGCTGACCGCGAGGAGCGCCACCATTGCCGCTGGGGCGATCCATCAAACGGGCAGTGTCGTTCGGCTAGGCCGTACGTGGCGGCCAAAGCGACCACGACGCCTACTGCGACGGTCCGGTCGTCGCCGACGAAGAAGTCGTAGCAGACTCGGGCGAAGGCCGTTAGCCGGCCGTCACGCCGGATGCTTTGATCGGGCGCGCCGTCTCATCGAGCTTTCATCTTCGCTCGTGTCATCTCTTGCGATCGGGTTGTGCTAACTCAGTTTCGTGTCAGCTGCTTCTCAGCCGGGTGGCGGAGACTCGGGAGGTGCGGAAGGAAAAGTCGTGAGTTTGAAAGATCGGATCGGCGGGCTGTTTGGCGGCGATGACGAGGTAGGCGCGGGGCGACAACGCTTGAGTGCCGATCGCAAGCGGATACGGGCTGGCCGGGGCCGCTACCAGAGCATGCTCGACCGGGAGGCGACGCCCGCGGACCTTGACCAACTGCGCGAGTTCATCCGGACCCGGCGCGGGGTCGAACTCTACGTCGAGCCTGAGACGAGCGCGACCGACACCACCGCCGTCGCGGTGGCCTCCGACGGTGAATGGATTCGCCGCCGGGTGGGCTCGCCGTCGGTGGCGCGCAACCTCGCTACACGACTGGGCGTCCCGGTATACGACGCTGCCATCGTCGGCTATCCCCTGGCCATGCGGCGGTACCGCCGACCCGACAGCGGCACAACATGAACCGGCGGCCAACCCTAACCTTGTCCGCTGCGCAGGTGCTCCTGTAGCGGAGGCTATGCACTGTCTCATCTAGGGTCGGGCGCCTTGGCGCCGCTGCATCCGCGTATCGGCTAGAGCTTCGCGTCAGCGCTAGCCAGACCCAGATCGTCACGGTATTCCGGTCGTCGGCGTTGGTGCTCCGAGGCCTGCCGCATGAGGATTCATCGAGCGCACAAGGGGGCCGCCAGCTATCTGGCTCGCTTGCTGGAGGACGGACGTGCGAACGGCGCCGCAGCGCCGCCGCGGAGGGGGTTGGGGCGGTGATCAATTCAGCTTCCGGGACTATCGTCGCCGCCAGCAGAAGCTGAGGAGCCCTGTGACCGCAATCAACGGCGTACCGGCCCGTCGGTTCCGTGCTGGTATTGGCTGTGGTGGTGGTCGGATTGACGCCCATTTCACCGACGCCGCGAGTGGTTGTATGACCTGCGGAAGCAGCCCGCCGAGACGCCGGCGCGCCGCGGGCCGCGGGCCACGGGCCACGGGCCACGGGCCACGGGCCACGGGCGCACAGAATCTCCGACAGCGCGGTCAACAGGAGCGAGGACCACCAGGAAATGGATGAGAAGAACGTGGGGCGGGATTTTGCGTGAGCATGCCGAGTGCGGCAGCTGGATGATCTACTTCTCGGTGGCGATGCTGGTCGTGGCGATCGTCATCGCTGTGCGGCATATCCTCAAAGGCCGATCGGCGAAACGACGTGTGGCCGCCAACGTCGTGGTCGCCATCCTGGATGTGGCGGTGGGGATTTCGTCGATGGTCACCGTCTATCGCGTCGGTGACTCCGGCGCCCAATCCGTGTGGGGCGACCAGATCGCGAGGCTGAAGAAGGCGAACGGAGGCTAGCCTTGTTGTCTCCCCTCCCGCCAGTGTTTCAGCCACGTTGGTTCGCCGAACGCGCCCTATCTGAGCCGAGAATGTCACTTCCAGACACTTGCTGTCCATAGCCGACATTCTCGAATTTCCTGGTAGAACAGTATATGTCGAGGCTATGACGTTTGCTCACCCATGCGCTCGGGCAGGTTCGAATCCTGCGGGGGGCACCACTCTGACCACGTTTGAACTGGGCTTACGCCGCAACCCATTCGCACCAAGGATCCGCCCGAGGCCATCAATGTCGTGAGGATGTCACATCAACTGCACCCAAACACTGTCCGGCAGACCGCAGCGCCTCGTCCTGGGAATGCGCGTAGATGTGGGCCGTCGTCGCAGCGTCCGCATGCCCAAGCCATTTGGCGATGACGGCCAGTGGCACGTGCAACGCCTGCCGCATGAGTGGCGGGCGTCGTGCAGGCGGATCAGACGGACACCGGCAGCGTTGGCGAGCTTGCACCACATCCGCGTGAGCAAGTCGGGGGTATAGGGCTCCCCGCCTCATTGACCGCTATATACCCGCTGCCGACATGCGCTTCGCCAAGGCACGGCCTCTCGCCCGCACAGCGTGCTGAGGCGCGCCTGAGGACACTGATCATTCGACCCGTGCCGGGAGTTGTCGACGCCAGCGATATCGGGACGTGACGAAAGCAGTCGGGTGAATTGGCGATCTACCGGCTAGTTCAACCGCTCCAACTCGACCATCCGCTTACCTTCGGCCTGAGCAACATCGTTCCCGGGCTGTGATGTTGCATCAGGATGGAACACGGATACGGCATCGAACACCGGCGACTCGTGGCGCTTCTTGGCACCCGGCCGGCTGATCCGCCAGCGGTCGAGCCCAACGAGCGCTGAGGCGACCCCACTGGCCACTCCGCCCGGGCACGTCGAGTCGACGGAGGTGCGCCCGGCCACCGCCCCCGCAGTATCGTTATCTGAAATCACTAAACCAGGGTGCCCCGAGTTGCGAACGGGGACCAGCTCCGACCCCGCCACGGGAGTAGCAATGGATAAAGGTAAGTTCGCCAGCTTGTTCGACCTTCGCGGTCGCACCGCACTGGTGACCGGAGGCACCCGAGGGATCGGGCTGGCACTGGCCGAGGGGTTCGTGTGCGCCGGCGCCAATGTGGCGGTGGCCAGCCGTAAGGCCGACGCCTGCCGGGAAGCGGCCGAGCACCTGACCGGCATGGGCGGGCGCGCCATCGGCGTGGCCACCCACGTCGGGGATCTCGATTCGCTGACCAACCTCGTCGACGCGACCGTGACCGAGTTCGGCGGCCTGGACATTGTCGTCAACAACGCCGCGCTCGCGCTGGCCCAACCGCTCGGCGAGATGACGCCGATGGCATGGGACAAGTCCTTCGCCGTCAACCTGCGCGCACCGGTCTTCCTGGTCCAGGCTGCGCTGCCCCATCTGAACGAGAGCGAGCACGCGGC